>NZ_CP107871.1:302083-604166 GCF_041432505.1 Streptomyces virginiae | reverse complement strand
ACGTCCACCACGCACTCGTACGGCTCACCGGCCGCGACCCGCTCTTGCCGGAGCGGGCAGGCGGCACGGCGTACGCGGCGGCCGTGCGCGCCGCCTGGGCCGACGGCCGCACCGAGCGCGCACCCGCAGTGGTGCGGGACCTCGTCGTCGAGTCCGGCGCGCGGGCCCGGTTCTCCATCGACGAGGGCGCGGGCCGGATCCGGATCGCCTTCGACCCGCCGTCGCCCGGCTCCTCCTGGCCGCGCTGGGACCGGTCCCTGACGTTCGACCGGAAACCGCTGTACGGGGTCGGCTCGTTGTGCGACACCTGCGAGCTGGGCCTGACCCTGCTGGGCTGGCCGGACGGCGAGCCGGCCCGGATCGCGGCCCGCATGCGCGGGCGGCTGGCTGACCTGGATCGGCTCGACACCGCGCTGCTCGCCGAATGGAGCCCCGTACTCGGCGAGTTGGAGACCGGTCACTACCGAGCCCTCCTCCTCGATCTCCCCCTGGAGCGGGTGGCCGAGCCGGCCCGGTCGTGGTGGTACCGCCGTGCGGCCGCCAGGGCGGAGGCGGACGGCGAGGACGGCGACCGCCCCGAGTACGACCGTCCCGAGGACTACTGGCCCGGCGTCGCGCACTTCCAGCTCACCGCGCCCGTTCCGGGAGGCCGGGTGCCGTTCACGTACGGGGCCCTCCTGCCCTCGCAGCCGCCGGAAGCGCTCGACCCGGCGGCCGTCGCCCGGCACGCGGCCGCCGTAGCGGCGGGGGAGCGGCCCGCCGCGGTGGTCCTCGGCTGGATCGACGACCGGTATGTGGAGGCCCAGCACGAGGAGCGGTGGCTGGTCGGCACGATCCTGGACGGTCATCACCGGCTCGCCGCGTACGCGGCCGCAGGCGTGCCGGCCCGGGTGCTCCTGCTCGCCCGCGTGGGCGAGGGAAGTGGCGCGGACGGCGGCCTGGAGGGGCTGGCGGAGGTGGCCGCGGTGTACGGCTGCGCAGCAGGCGGGCCGGAAGCGGGTGAGGTCCCGTAGCCATCCGGCCGCCGACCAGCCGTTGGCTGCCTCACCCGCCGGTCGGCGTTGAAGGACATCTACACCGGTGGCGCTCTCGTGTGTCGTCGGGTACGTGGTCTACCGCCGCACGCAAAGCCATCAGCACACCTCCTTGACGGGCCGGCCCGGTCGCGGAGACATGGTGGCCGCCCTGACGGCCGGCGCGGCCACATTGCTGATCCTGGCCTTCTTGTTCGGTCTGGGGACGGCATCCGCAGAGCCGTCACCCGGGCACTGACGGAGCAGCGTTGACCGCGTGGCTCGGATGACGCCGGATCAGCAGGCGGGGAACGGGCGGGGGAGCGCGGCCGGGCCGCGTCACCGGTAAGGCCACTTCCGGTCCACCCCATGACGCGCGCGGTTTCGTGGGCGCGGCCTTCACCTCTTGGACCGCATGAAGACCGCACCGGGCAGGGTGTCCAAGGCGGCGATGTGGTGGTTGGGTACACAAGGTGGTGCCTGAATGTGATGTCCCGCCACATACGCTGCCGACCTGCGGGCTTCTACGGTGTGGCCACACCAAACGTCGCCGCAGACCCCGGAAGTGGTGCACATGACCTCCCCCGCAACAGCCGCACCATCAGCAACCGGAATCCGCAGGATCGTTGCCGCGAGCCTCATCGGGACCACCATCGAGTGGTACGACTTCTTCCTCTACGGGTCGGCCGCCGCACTCGTCTTCAACGAGCTGTTCTTCCCCGGCAGCGAGCCCCTCGTCGGCACCCTCCTCGCGTTCCTGACCTATGCGATCGGCTTCGCGGCCCGCCCGCTCGGTGGGCTGGTCTTCGGCCACTACGGGGACAGGATCGGGCGGAAGCGGCTGCTCGTCCTCAGCCTGCTCCTCATGGGCGGCGCCACCTTCGCCATGGGCCTGCTCCCCACCCACGCGAGCATCGGCGTCGGTGCCCCGATCCTCCTCACCCTCCTGCGCCTGGTCCAAGGGTTCGCGCTCGGCGGCGAGTGGGGCGGGGCGGTACTGCTGGTCTCCGAGCACGGGGACGACGCGAGGCGCGGCTTCTGGGCCTCCTGGCCGCAGGCCGGCGCGCCCGGAGGCAATCTGCTGGCCACCGGGGTGCTGGCCGTCCTGGCCGCCGTACAGTCCGACGCGGCCTTCCTCGCCTGGGGCTGGCGGATCCCCTTCCTGCTCTCCGGGGTGCTGGTGATGATCGGCCTGTGGATCCGGGTGTCGGTCTCGGAGTCCCCGGTCTTCCTGGAGGCGCAGGCCAGAGCCGCGGAGCAGGCCGCCGCCGGGGCCAAGGCCAAGCCGCCCGTCGCCGAGGTGTTCCGGACGAACTGGCGCGGGGTCCTGACCGCGATCGGCACCCGCCTCGGCGAGAACATCTCGTACTACGTCATCACCGCCTTCCTCCTCGTCTACGTCACCAGCCACCTCGGGCTGCCCAAGAGCGACGGCCTGAACGCCGTACTCATCGGCTCCGCCGTCCACTTCGTGGCCATCCCGGCCTGGGGCGCGCTGTCCGACCGGATCGGGCGCCGCGTCGTCACCCTCATCGGCTCGGTGGGCATGATCGGCTGGGCCTTCGCGTTCTTCGCGCTGCTCGACTCCAAGTCCTTCCCGGTGATCGCCACGGCCGTGACCGTCGGGCTGCTCCTGCACGGCGCGATGTACGGACCGCAGGCGGCCTTCATCTCCGAGATGTTCGCCACCGAAGTCCGTTACTCCGGCGCCTCGATGGGTTCCCAGCTGGCCTCCATCATCGGTGGCGCGCTCGCCCCGATCATCGCCGTGGCCCTGCTGCGCGACTACGACTCGTCCCTGCCCGTCTCGATCTACCTCGCCGCGGCGGTCGCGGTCACCACGCTGACGGTCCTGGTGGCCAAGGAGACCCGCGGGCGTAGCCTGACCCGGGAACACAGGCCGGTACGGGCCCCGGTCCCGGCCACCCGTCGGGCCGGGCACGATGCGGTGCCGGCCGACAACTGACCTTCCGGACGTGGGCGGCGCCGGCTCGAACGGCGCCGCCCACACCGGCGTCGAGCAGCACGGAGAGCACCCGATGCCCACCACCGAAGACAGCGGGACCCGCGGGACCGGCGAGCTCACCGGCACGGGCGCCCGTACCGGCACCGGCGCGCTGTCGCGGCTGCGCACCCTCCTGGAGCTGCTGGACCAGGGCGCGCCCGTCGAGGCCTTCCAGGACCCCGAACTCTCCGACACGGACTCGGACGTGGACGCGGCGGTGGTCGCGGACGCGACCCGCGTCGCGCTCCGCATCCGGCGCACCCTCGGCCAGCACCGCCGCCGCGAAGCCGAGCTCGCCGCCCTCTTCGACACCGCCGGCGACCTCGCCCGGCTGCGCGAGCCGGACGCCGTGCTGAAGGCCATCGTCCACCGGGCCAAGCTGCTCCTCGGCACGGACGTGACGTACCTGTCCCTCAACGACGAGGAGGCGGGTGACACGTACATGCGGGTGACGGACGGCTCGGTCTCCGCCGCGTTCCAGCGGGTGCGTCTGGGGATGGGGGAGGGGCTGGGCGGACTGGTGGCCGAGACCGCCCGCCCGTACTCCACCGGCGACTACCGCGACGACCGGCGTTTCCGGCACACCACGACCATCGACACCGCCGTCACCGAGGAGGGCCTGCGCGCCATCCTCGGCGTACCGCTACGGCTGGGCACCCGGGTGATCGGCGTCCTCTACGCGGCCGACCGCACCGCCCGTACCTTCACACCCGACGAGGTCGCCCTGCTGTCCTCGCTCGCCGACCACGCCGCCATCGCGATCGACGGCGCCCGCCTGCTGGACGAGACGCGCACCGCACTCGTCGAACTCAACGCGGCCTCGCGCACCATCGAGGCGCACAACGAGGCCATGCGCCGCGCCGAGGACGCCCACGACCGACTCACCGACCTGGTGCTGCGCGGCGGCGACGTCACCGACGTGGCCACCGCCATCGGCACCGTCCTTCAGGGCGGCACCCTCGTCCACGACGCCGAAGGGGCCGAACTCGCCCGGGCGGGTACCGACCCGCGGCCCCCGTCCGTCGAGGCCGTCACCGCGTCGCGGACCGGCGGACGCGCCGTCTTCGTCCACGGAACGTGGGTGTGCGCGGTCCTAGCAGGTCAGGAACTGCTCGGCAGCATCGCCCTGACCGGCCGCGCCGACCTCGACGACGCCGACCGTCGGCTGTTCGAACGCGCCAGCCTGGTCACCGCCCTGCTGCTGCTCCTGCGCCGCTCGGTCGCCGAGACCGAGGACCGGATCCGGGGCGAACTCCTGGGCGACCTCCTCACCCGGGCCGCCGACCCGGCCGGCCTGTCGGCGCGCGCCCGCCGGCTCGGCGTCGACCTGGGCCGGCCGCACGCGGTGTTCGTCCTGCACAGCACGGCCGTGCCCCGGGCCCGCCTCCTGGCCGCCGCCGCCCGTATCGCCCAGGCCCGGAAGGGACTCGCCGGGCCGCACCACGAGGACGTCGTCCTCGTCTGCGCCGCCGAGGCCCCCGGCGCCGGCGGCGGCCCCGGACCCGGCCCCGGACCCGCCGCCGCCGGCCTCGCGGGCGAGCTGCGCCAGGCCCTCGCCGCTCCCGTCACCGTCGGAGCCGCCGGTCCGGTCACCGGTCCCGCGCAGTTCGCCGACGCCTACGCCGAGGCCCGCCGCTGCCGGACCGCACTGCGCGCCCTGGGCCGCGAAGGCACCGGCGCCGCCCTCCACGACCTGGGCTTCCTCGGCGTGCTGCTCGGCGACCAGACGGATCTGGGCGGCTACGTACGGCAGACGCTCGGCCCCGTGCTCGCGTACGACACGAAGCGCGGCACCGACCTCACCCACACCCTGCGGGCCTACTTCGACGCGGGCGCCAGCCGGTCCCGAGCCGCCGAGGCCCTCCACGTGCACGTCAACACCGTCGTACAGCGCCTGGAGCGCATCGGCAGCCTGCTCGGCCGGGACTGGCAGTGCCCGGAGCGGGCACTGGAGCTCCAACTCGCGCTGCGGATCCATCAGGTGAACCGCCACGACGGGCCGGACCCGGGAGACTTCGCGGCGTAGCCTGCGCCGGCCCGGTCCAGCCGGCAGGGTGGACACCATGTGCGGCCGTTACGCTTCCACCCGCAGTCCCGAGGACCTGTCCGGCCTGTTCCAGGCCATGCCCCCGGATCCGGTGCACGTGCTGGAGCCGAGCTGGAACGTCGCCCCCACGGACGCCGTGTGGGCGGTGCTGGAGCGCGCGGACCGGGAGAGCGGGGTACTGGAGCGGCAGCTGCGCCCCTTGCGCTGGGGGCTGGTGCCCTCGTGGTCCAAGAGCCTGTCCGGCGGCGCGAAGATGATCAATGCGCGGGTGGAGACGGTGCACGAGAAGCCCGCCTACCGGCGTGCCTTCGCCAAGCGCCGGTGCCTGTTGCCCGCCGACGGGTTCTACGAGTGGGAGCCGGTCCCCGCCGCCGGTTCCGTGAAGGCCTACAAGCAGCCGTACTTCATCCGCCCCGAGGACGGCGAGGTGATGGCGATGGCCGGGCTGTACGAGTTCTGGCGCGACCCCGCCGTCACCGACGACGACGATCCGGCGGCCTGGTGGGCGACCTGCACGATCATCACCACCGAGGCCACCGACGCGGCCGGCCGGGTCCACCCCCGGATGCCGCTGGCCCTCGCCCCGGCGGACTACGAGGCCTGGCTCGACCCGTCCCACCAAGACCCGGACGCGCTGCGCGCCCTGCTGGCCGCTCCCGCGGGCGGCAGGCTCGACGTCCGCGCCGTGTCGACCGCGGTCAACAACGTGCGCAACAACGGCCCCGAACTCCTCGAAGCGCCCCCCGCTCCGGGGCGCTGAGGAGCATCTCCCGGTGCGGTGACCGGGCGATCAGGTTCGCGCGGTCCGGAACGTGAGATACCGGCTGATGGCTTCGTGACTGTCCGGGGTGAAGCCCCACTCCAGCAGGGCCGACCGCAGGTCCGGCTCGGTCAGCCAGCCGTGCCAGGCGACCTCATCGGGATCGGGGACCACGGCATCCGCATCCGGCATCACGACTTCGTGGACGCCGAGCCAGTGAGGGCTCATACCGCTGCGGTTGAGGAACGTGAACAGCAGGCGCGGCAGCACACGCATCCCCAGCTCTTCGGCCAGCTCCCGCGAAGCGGCCTGCTCGTAGGACTCACCCACAGCCACGGCACCGCCGACCACGACCTCGTGGAGCCCGGGGAAGCGCCACAACCGCTCCGCCCGGCGGTGGACGAGGAACCGCCCACGCTCGTCACGGCACACCGTCACGGCGACCCGGTGCAGCCGGCCCTCCCGGACGGCCTGCCGGCGACCGACCACCACCCCCAGCACCCGATCCTGTTCGTCGACACGCTCCACCCATTCATCCACGCCGCACACCTTGGCAGAGCCCACTGACAACGCCGCTTCCCGGCGCCGAGGGTACTCGGGCCCGACCGAGCCACCGACATCCAAGCCGGCGAACGTACGCGGTCACAACGCCCGCACCGGCTTCCACGGCCCCGGGCCGCCGCCGTTGCTGCGGAGGCGCGTGGTCCGCCGCCCGGAGAGGTAAAGAAAGATTGACACCGTGTCCTGATTCCTTGACACTGTCGATGTCTGGTTTTCTTTACATGGGAGTGGCCGTGGCAGTCGAGGAGAAACGCGCGTGGATCATGATCGTGGTCACCGTCGCGTCGTACGGGGCGTACCTGGCCGTGGTTCTCGGGCGGTCCGGGAGCGAGCCGCTGGCCCAGCAGCCTTACGCGGCCGCCCTGTTGTGGACCGTCGGCGCGGCGATCGTCGCCTCGATCGTGCTCCACATCACCGTGTCCCTGTTCTCGTCCGAGGAGGACAAGGTCAAGGACCAGCGTGACCGGGAGATCCACCGGTTCGGTGACCACATCGGCCAGTCGTTCGTCGCGATCGGCGCCGTGACCGGGATGCTGCTGGCGATGGCCGAGGCGGACCAGTTCTGGATCGCCAACGCGATCTACCTGGCGTTCGTCCTGTCGGCGCTCCTCGGCTCCATGGCGAAGATCTCCTCCTACCGGATGGGCTTCCACCCGTGGTGAGGTCCACCCGGGTCACCAACAGCATCCGGGCCCTGCGCTTCGCCAACGGCGAGATGACCCAGGCCGAGCTGGCCCGCCGGATCGGCGTGACCCGTCAGACCGTCATCGCCATCGAGCAGGGCCGCTACTCGCCTTCCCTGGAGAAGGCCTTCGAGATCGCCCGCGTGTTCGCGGTACCGCTCGACACCGTGTTCCAGTACACCTCCACCGAAGGAGACGACTCATGAAGGCCATCGTCCAGGACGTCTACGGACCGCCCGAGGTCCTGCGCATGGAGGAGATGGAGCGCCCGGTCCCGGGCCGGCGCGAGGTCCTCGTACGCGTACGTGCCGCCGGCGTCGACCAAGGCGTCTGGCACCTCATGGCGGGCCTGCCCTACGCGGTCCGCGCCGTGTCCGGCCTGCGGACCCCCCGGTCCCGCGTCCGCGGCATGGACGTCGCGGGGGTGGTCGAAGCGGTCGGCCCGGACGTCACCCGCTTCCGGCCGGGCGACGAGGTGTACGGCAACTGCTCGGGGTCGTTCGCCGAATACGCCTGCGCCAAGGAGGGCTCCCTCGCGCCCAAGCCGGCCGGCCTCAGTTTCGAACAGGCCGCGGCGGTCCCCGTCTCTGCCTGCACCGCGCTGGGCGCCGTACGCGACAGCGGACAGGTCAAGGCCGGTCAACGCGTCCTCGTGCTCGGAGCCTCGGGCGGGGTCGGCAGCTTCGCCGTACAGGTGGCCAAGGCCTACGGCGCCCACGTCACCGGAGTGTGCAGCACCACCAAGACCGACCTGGTCCGCTCCCTCGGCGCCGACGAGGTCCTCGACTACACGCGGCAGGACCCCGTCGACGGCACCCACCGCTACGACGTCATCCTCGACATCGCCGGCAACCGGCCCATATCCCGGCTGCGCCGCGCCCTCACCCCGCGCGGAACCCTCGCCATCGTCGGCGGCGAGGGCGGCGGCAACTGGATCGGCGGCAACCAGCGCCAGCTGGGCGCGATGCTGCTGACGCCCTTCGTCGGCCACCGGCTACGCGCCCACGGCACCCTGGTGCGCAGCCGCGACCTCGAAGCCCTCACCGAACTCATCGAGGCCGGTTCGGTGACCCCCGCCGTCGACCGGATCTACCCGCTCGCCGAGGTGCCCGAGGCCATCCGCTACCTCCGGGACGGCCAGGTGCGCGGCAAGGTCGCCATCCGGCTATGACGCGTCCAGCCTGATGCGGGCGGCGACCGGCAGGTGGTCGCTGCCGGTCGCGGGCAACGTCCGGACCTCCAAGGCGGTCGCCGAACGGGTCAGGATCTGGTCGATCCGGGCGACGGGGAAGGCCGCCGGCCAGCTGAAGGCCGACCCCCGCCGCGGCGCACCCAACCGGGAGGTCAACGGGGCGAGACCCCGGTCGTCCACGGTGCCGTTGAGGTCACCCAGCAGGATCACCCGCTCCAGTTCCTCGGCGGCGACGGCCGCGCCCAGCAGCCGCGCGCTCTCGTCCCGCGGGCCCGAGCCGAAACCGCTCGCCCGCACACGCACCGAGGGCAGGTGCGCCACGTACACCGCGATGTCACCCTGCGGCGTACGGACACCGCAGCGCAGGCCGCGGTCCCAGCCCTCCCCGATGCCCGCGGGCCTGATGTCCACCCGACGGACGTCGGTGAGCGGATGCCGCGACCAGAGTCCGACCGTGCCCTGGACCGCGTGGTACGGGTACGCGGCCGCCAGCGCCCCCTCGTAGGCAGGCAGGGCCGAGGGGGTCAGCTCCTCCAGGGCGATGAGATCCGGCGCGGACCCGATCAGGGCACGCACCGTGCCCGTGGGGTCGGGGTTCTCGTCGCTCACATTGTGTTGGAGGACCGTGATGTCGTGCCCGCCGCGGTCCGCCGGCAGGAACAGCCCGCCGAAGAGGCCCGCCCACGCGGCGGCGGGCAGTACGACGGCCACCAGGGCCGTGGCCGAGCGGCGCACCAGCGCCGAGACGAGCAGGACCGGAACCGCGAGGCCGAGCCAGGGCAGGAACGCCTCCAGCGCACTGCCCGGTCGGCCCACCGCGTTCGGGACCGCGGAGTGGAACGCCAGCAGCGCGGCGCTCAGTACGGCGAGCGCCGCGAGCACCCGCCCGCGCGTCCAGGGCGTACGGCACCGGGCGTCGACGCCCGGGCGCCACCGGACGGTGCGTCGAGCGCGGCTCCCCACCACGGCCGGCACCACCACCGGAGCCCCACCTGTCTGCCTCGGACCGTCCTCCACCTCGGGTACGACGCATGATCGGGCGGCCGGGTTCCCGCGGCGGCGCGTGTGGAAGAGTGATCGTCCGGGGGCGGCCGCACCGGGCGGTCCGCGGAGCGAGGACGGGAGACCCGTATGGGTACGGCGAGGATCGCGGTCGTGACGAGCGAGGGCGGCGCCGATCAGGACGCGGATCTCCCGCTGATCCTGGCGACGTTGCGCGCGGCGGGCCTTTCCGCGCAGGCGGTGGCCTGGGACGCGAAAGACGCGCACTGGGACGGCTACGACCTCGCGGTCATCCGGTCGACCTGGGACTACGCGAACCGCCTGGCGGAGTTCCTGGCCTGGGCGGACGCGACGGCCGAGGTCACCCGGCTGTGGAATCCGGCGCCGCTGGTGCGCTGGAACAGCGACAAGCGGTATCTGCCGGAACTTGCCGCGCGCGGGGTCCCCGTCGTACCGACCAGGGTCGTCGACCCGGGCGATTCCTTCGATGCCGCGGACTTCGACGGGCCGCACGGGGTGGTGGTCAAGCCGGCCGTCTCCTCGGGCGCACGTGACACCGCGCGTTACGAGTCCGGCCGCCGGGCGGACGCCGAGCGGCACGCCCGGATGCTGCTCGACCAGGGCCGTACGGCGATCGTCCAGCCGTACCTGCCGCTGGTGGAGGAGGGGGAGCGGGCGCTGATCTTCTTCGGTGGCACCTTCAGCCACGCGATCCGCAAGCAGGCCCTGCTGACGGAGGCCGGGCTGATCGACAACTTCCGGGTGCCGCACCCCGGCGCGGCCCCCTACGAGCCGTCGGAGGCGGAGCTGCGTACGGCACGGGCGGCGCTGGCCGCCGTTCCGGCCCCCGGCGAGCTGCTGTTCGCCCGGGTGGACCTGACGTTGAACGGGGCCAGGGAACCCGTGGTCATGGAGCTGGAACTCATCGAGCCGAATCTGTTCCTGAGCATCAACCCGCACGGGCTGGAGCGCTTCGCCGAGGCCGTCACGGCCGCGGTGGCCGCGGGCCGCCAAGGCATGGCGCTCCAGCCACGACAAGATCCGAAAGAGTCGGCCTAGTTGAGACGGTCGAGCCGCACGCGCCGGCGGCGGCGGAGCAGGAGACCCACGGCCGCGCCGGCCACGGCGGTCACCGCCACGCCCGCCGTCGTCCACCAGAGGGCGTACCCGTCGGTGTCGGCGGCCGGTTCGGTGGTGCCCTGCGCCGACGAGGCGGCCGGGGCCGAGGCGGACGACGACACCGGCGCGGCGGCCGACGGGACGGGAGCGGGCGCGGAGGCGACCGGGGTGGGGGTGACCGGAGCCGGGTCCACCACGGGTACGGCCACCTCGAGATCGCCGTGCCCCAGGGACGGGAAGCCCACGTCGACGCTGACCTTCCACGAACCCGGCGGCAACGCTTCGGCCGTGGTCCAGCCCGCGGGCGCCGCGGCGGTGTCGCGGACCAGGCGCCAGGGCCCCATGGTGCGCGAGCCGTCGACGCTGACCGCGTTCACGGTCGCGGCGACGGCCTCTTCGACGGCGTCCCCGTCGTTCTCCCAGGTGACGTCGGCGGTGACATGACCCTCCCGTTGCCCGGTCACCACCACCTTCACGGTGTCACCGTGGGCGTGGGCCGCGACGGGGAGCAGGAACATGAGGCCGAGTGCGGCCAGGGCGGCCGAGAAAACGATTCGTATGCGCATCGTCGGGGTGCTCCGGTCAAGATGAGGGGTGCCGGCGGACGGCCGCTCGGTGCGGCCGTCCGCCGGGGTGGATTCACGCCGTCAGGGCGTCAGGAAATGCTGCGCCGTGGCAGTGATCAGCCGGACTTCTGCAGGGTCCAGGCCTGCGTCGCGCGGCCGTCCGCACGCTGGAGGTCGAGCAGCCAGTACCCGTAGTAAGGGCGGTTGCTGACGGTGAGGGCGAAGCCGCCGCTCGCGTCCGTGACGGTCACCGCTCCACCGCGCGAGGTCAGCTTCCAGGCCTGGGCCTTGTTGCCGCCCGCGCAGGGCTGCTGGGAGACCCACATGCCCGCGGCGGGGGTTCCGCCCGGCTGGAGGCACTTGCCGGAGGCCGCGGACTTGATGCGCACCTGGCCGTTGCCCGCGTCGTCGAAGTACCACTGCTGCTGGGCGTAGCCGTTGGTGCGGCCACCCACGAGGACCGTGCCGTCGGCGGTGCGGCCGCCCCACACCTCGGCGGCCATGCCGGTGCTGCCGTTGCCGAGCACGTAGCGGGTGCCCGGGGTGGTCGCGCCGCCGCCCGCGCCCGTCGTACGGAAGGACGCGGCCTTGCCGGGTCCGCTGTCACGGCCGGCGCTGTCGCGGACCGAGACGGTCACCTTGTACGCCGTGTCGGGCTGCAGGTTGTAGATGCGCAGCACCTGGGACTGGACCCAGGTCAGGTGCTTGCCGTTGAGCTGCACCGCGTACCAGGAGGCGCCGTCGACCTTGGGCCAGCTCACGACGACGGAGTCGGACTGGATCTGGGCCGCCGTCACGGTCGGGCCGCCGGTGGGCTTCTTGGTCGGCGTCGGCGAGGGCTTCTTGGTCGGCGTCGGGGACGGGTTCGGACCGGGGTCCGTGCCGCCACCGCCGCCCTTGTTCTTCATCAGGAACTGGTTGTCCGCGATGTTCCAGTGCGTGGCCAGGTAGCTACCGGGCTTGGGACTGGTGTGGAAGTAGTCGTCGTGGTTGCAGTCGAGGATGTTCTCGGCCGCCTGGTTGGTGCAGATGTTGCGCATCTGCGGGTAGTACGGGGTGTCCGAGTAGCACATGACGTCGTACTCGTCCGTGCAGTGCGCGCCACGGCTGGTGTTCGGGGCGCTGTTGTTGACCGCGCCCAGGTTGTGGCCGAGTTCGTGCGCGGCGGTGTGACCGCCCCAGCAGCCGGAGTCGGTGCGCCCGTAGGAGGGACCGAAGTTGCTCTGGTTGGCCTGGCCGGGCCGCTCGTCGCCCGCGAAGGTACCGATGCCGCAGTAGACCTGGGTGTCGGCGAAGATCATGTACTTGCGGTCGCGACGGTCGAGGCCCTTGCCGGCGAGCGCGTTGTTCGTCGCGCTGAACTCGGCCAGCGCCGAGGTCGGGAGCTCGATGTTGAGCACGGTGGGAGTGCAGTCGGCGGCCGTCACATAGCGGATGTGACGTACCCCGCCGGTCTCCTTGGCGCTCGTCGAGTAGATGAGGTCGGCGTCGGCCGCCCACTTGCGGAACGAGGCGACGTACTCGGAGTAGCGGTCCTTGCCGGGGGCGTGGACGTAGACGACCTGCACGCGGTTGCCGGTGCTGCCGTCACCGTCGCACTGGACGGTCTGGCCGGCGGGGCCGGCGGCGACGTTCTGGTTGCCGGCCGCGGCCGCGGGTTCGGGTGCGGAGGCCTTGGTGGCCGTCGACGCGTCGGCCGCGGGCGCGTCCTGAGGACGCCCGCCGCCTTCCTTGCTGGCCGGGTCATCGGCCGCGGGGCGGGCCGGATCGGCTGCCGGAGCCGTCTCCTTGACCGCGGGCGGGATGTCCTTCGTGATGTCGACGCCCTTGGGCGGGGCGTCGGGGCCGTGGGTGCACAGCCCGGTGTCGGTGCGGTAGACACCCACGCACCGGTCGCCCTTCGGCGCGGCCTGGAGGCCGTCGTAGATCATGCCGCTCGCGGTCTCGTTCGCGGGCGCGGCGGCGATCGGCTCCGGCTCCTGGTCACGGGCCGGTGCGGCGGCCGGCGCCTCGGCGGCGGCCTCCACCACGGGCGCCGCGGCCTGGGCACCGTCGCCGATCCCTGAGTAGGCGATGCCTGCGGCTATCAGCCCCGCCGCTGCGGTGGCGGCGGTGACGAGTATCAACCGCCGCGGTTTGCGGCGGTGGTCGGCGGCGGCGGCAGGCCGTCTGCGACGTCCTGTCATGGGCACCTCAAATCGTTGTCGGAAGACTGGGTGCGCGGAAGCCTGCCAGACGAAAGCCGAGGAGAATTCGGACAAACGGGGGCGCGCCCCGAGAAATCATTCCGTTACCTGTCGGCAAGATTTGACGAACAATCAACTTGCAGCAGCGAAAGCCGAGTTACGCGCGTCGCACCCTAATGGTCCAGTCCTTCCCTGGCGGGTTGTTATCAAATCGAGATATGAACCGGAGGCTTGTTGACGGGAATTCAGTCAGGAATTCACCTAATTGCTACCTGCTGAATTCCCTCGGTCACGACCTGTGAGGTGCGGTGGTCGCGGAGCGCGCCGGAACGTGCCGGAGCGACGCCGAAGGCGGTTCGGGGTCCGCGAGTTCGACCGAAAGGTCCCCATCGGGCCGGCCGCGCGGGCGGTCGGCCCCACCCCACCGCGGGGTCGGTGGGGTCTTTGCCGCGAGAAGGGTCGGCTTCCGCCGCCATGTCCGGGGCGGTGCGAGGGCGTTCTCGCCGCCGGCCATGAGGTGGTGGGCGCGGTCAGGCCGACCGGTCGGCGGTGGCCGCCGCCTCGCCGCCCTCGGCCCGCAGTCGCTTTCCGCGTTGGTCCCCTCCCGAGACGCGGTGCAGGCCGTACGAACCGGGCTTGCCCGCCTCGTCCGTCAGGTGCTTGACGGTGCCCTTGCACACGAGCTCCTTGAGCTTCGCCCCCGGGCGGCCTGCGATGTGGAACCACAGCGCCACGTCGTTCTTGTGCGCGAACTGGAAGATGCCCGCCCGTCGGCCCAGGCTGATGCACTGCCCCGCGAACACCTGGTTGAGGGTCGAGGGCCGCTCGCCGTCGATCCGGCTGAGCACCGTGTCGGCGGCCCGCGCACCCAGCGGCATCGCGGCCTGGCAGCTCATCCGCAGCGGCAGGTCCGACGGCGCCGCCGAGTCGCCCGCCGCGACGACGCGGTCGTCGTCCACGCTCGTCAGCGTCTCGTCCGTGAGCAGGCGACCCACGGCGTCCGTGCTCAACCCGCTGCGCGCGGCCAGGTCCGGCACGCCGAAGCCGGCGGTCCAGACGGTCACCTCGCTCGCCACCTCCCGGCCGTCACCGAGCCGCACCGCGTCACGGGTCACCGCCGTCACCTTCGTCCCCGGACCGTCGAGCACGGTCACCCCGAGCTCGGCCATCCGGCCCGCGACCGAGCGGCGGCCCCGGGCGTGCAGGTAGGGGCCGAGCACGCCACCGCAGACCAAGGTCACGCGTCGGCCCTGTTCCGCGAGCTCGGCGGCGGTCTCGATGCCCGTCGGACCCGCCCCGACCACCGTCACCGCCGCCGTGGGGGCGGCCGCGTCGAGGACCGGCCGCAGCCGCTGGGTCTCCTCCAGGGTGGTGATCGGGTAGGCGAACTCGGCGGCCCCGGGCACGAGGAGGTCGGCGCTGCCGCTGCCCACCGCGTAGACCAGGTAGTCGTAGCCGACCGGGGTGCCGGTCCCCAACGTCACGCTGCGCTCGGCGGCGTCGATCCGCGTCACGGTGTCCACGACCAGGTGGACGCCCTCGGCGAGGACCTCCCGGAACTCGACGACCGCGTCATCGGTACCGGCGGCCAGCTGGTGCAGCCGGATCCGCTCGACGAAGGTCGCCCGCGGGTTGATCAGGGTCACCGTCACGCCGTCCCGCTGCGTCAGGCGGTTGGCCGCCATCACGCCCGCGTATCCTCCGCCGATCACGACCACATCCGTGTGCTGAGTCATGGTGTCTCGCTCCCTCGTTCCTTCGTTTCGAGCGGTTCGACATCAAGACACCGTGCGATCGCGAGATGTGACAGGGTGTGAGGCAGGTCACTCCAAGGGGGCGCGGGGCCGGTCGGGCCCCGGCCCCGTACGGCGTGCCTGCCGGTGGTTCAACCGCTCTCGACGACGCTCAGGTCGAGCCGAGCCAGGCGCTCGGGGTCGGTGAGGATGTCGAGTGCGGTGATCCGGCCGTCCCGGATGGTGAACGCCATGACCGACAACGCCCGGCCCTCCGCCATCGCGACCACCCCGGGAACCCCGTTGACCAGCGCCGCGTGCGCGGCCTCCGCGAACCGGGCGAAGGTGATCGCCTGGGAGGCGACCTCGGCCGCGCCGCGCCGCAGCAGCGTGGGGCGCAGCGTGCCACCGTCGGAGCGGGCCACCACATCCGGGTCGAGGACCGCGACGAGGGCGTCGAAGTCCCCGCCGCGCGAGGCGGCGAGGAAGGCGTCGACGATCGCCCGCAGGCGGGACCGGTCGGGGTCCGGAGCGGGCGCCGCGCCCTGCACGCGGCGGCGGGCCCGGCTCGCGAGCTGCCGGGTCGTGGCGGCGGAACGCCCGAGCACCGGGGCGATCTCGTCGAAGGGCACGGCGAACAGGTCGTGCAGGACGAACGACAGGCGCTCCGCGGGGGCGAGGGTGTCCAGGACGACCATCAGAGCGATGCCGACCGAGTCGGCCAGCAGGATCTCCTGCTCGGGATCGAGCCCGTCCGCCCGGCTGACGATCGGGTCGGGGATGCGGACCAGCCCGTCCTGGTCGTGCAGCGGATCCTCGCGCCGCGTGCCGCGCGAGCGCAGCATGTCCAGACACACCCGCCCGACCACGGTGGTCAGCCAGCCGCCCAGGTTCTCCACCGCGGCCGCGTCGGAGCGGTTCAGCTTGAGCCAGGCCTCCTGTACGGCGTCCTCCGCCTCGCTGAGCGAGCCCAGCATGCGGTAGGCCACCGCCCGCAGGTGCGAGCGGTGCTCCTCGAAGCGCTGCGCCAGAACTTCCTTCTCGCTCACCCGTCACATCCCCGTGTTCCGATCCGTCAGTGCCGAGTCGGACGATAACCGACCGTGCAACGGACGTCGCCGGTAGAAGAGTTGGGGAGCCGGAGCTACCTCTTCCGTCGCAGCGGCCATGCCTACGCCGTGGCGCCGGCGGCCTTCCTGAGGTGCCGGTGGAGGCGGCTGCGATCCGTGAAGAGCTCTGGGCGGTCCGACGTGATCAAGGCGCCGTCGATCGCCATGGCGGGGGTTCCCAGGACGGGTGACGTGCGGAGCACCTCGCCGGCGGCCTCGACGAAGTCCTGGTGCTTCGTCTCCAGCACGGCCGCGTCGAACTCCGGGCCGCCTGGTCGGCGGTCGGGGCGCGCACGGGCCGGCGGCCGAAGGCGGCCGCCCGCCTCATGGGCGTGCTGTCATCGGGTCCCCGGGGCGGCCACGAGGAACTGGCGCAGGTCGATGACCTCGTAGCCGTCGGCCACGGCGGCGTCGACGATCAGGGGAAGGGCTTCGGCGTCGAGGACGACGTCCGCGCCGTTGCTGCCGACGTGCATCTGGATGATCGCCCCGGGGGCGAAGGCATCGACGGCCCGTTCGACGGCCTTGTCCACGGTCATGCCGCCCTGCGGGCCGAGGTAGCCGTTCGTGTCGGCGCTGAACTCGATCGCCGCGTAACCCAGGTCGTTGACGTCGGCGATGGCGTCCGGGGTGGTGGAGCTGTAGGGGAAACGGAAGAACGGCAGGGGCTCGGTCCCGGCAGCCGCTCGGATGGCCTCGTCGGCGGCGCGTACCTCGTCCGCCCGCTCGGCCGTGCTCAGGTCGTCGAAGTAGGGGTGGCTGTACGAGTGGTTGCCGAGGCCGTGCCCCGCGTCGGCGATGGAACGCACCGCCGCGGGCCGGGCCTCGGCGAACTCACCGGTCGGGAAGAAGGTGGCGGGCAGCTTTCGCCGGCGCAGCTCGGCCAGCACCGTGTCGATCCCGGCGACGTCCCAGGCGGCGTTGAAGGTGAGGGCCAGCACCTTGCGGGAGGTGGGCAGTCGGCGGATCTCGTCGCCCAGCAGCGAAGCGGGCGGGCGAGGACCCGCGGCGACGGTGGCCCGGGCGGTGCGCGCCGACGCGGGCGCGGGCGCGGCCGCGACGGGGGAGGAGGGCGCGAACCCGCCGAGCCCCGCCGCCCCCGCGCACAGCAGGCCCGCCAGCGCGCGGCGTCGTTCCACATCCACCACGGTCACTCCCCACGCTCAGGGCCGTCGACTCCGGCCTGCCCCCGACTATGCGTCGGCGCGGGCCGCGGCACCCGCAGCCGTGCCGGGGCACCCGGGTGATCTCCCACAGCCCCGCCCGGGACCGATCCGGACGGGACGGCCTAGGGCCTGTCTTTCGGATCAGGGCGGATCAGCCCGCGGCGTCTGGTGCCGTGCAGCGCAAGGCCGAGGAGGGAGTCCATGCGGAGCATCGACGACCGACGAGAACGCGGCGAGGTGCGGTGCCAGGCGTCGCGGGCCCGGCATGATCCGAAAGACAGGCCCTAGGCGGGGCGCTGTCGCAGGTGCGTGGTGAGATGGTGCTGCAGGGGCTGTCCCACGGCGGCCATGTCGTGGACCACCGTCATCGCGCCGTTCTCGACCGTGTAGTGCCGCCGCGTGCCGGTGACCTCCTTGGCCAGCGGGGTCAGCGCCACGTCCTTGGTCTCGATCTCGACCTCCGTACCCGAGACGCGACCGACGTACGTCTCCACGATGCCGGTGGGATGGGCCAGCACGACCTCCAGGCCGGCGTCGGGAGTCACGCGCCACCACCCGGCCTCACGACCCGCCGGCCGCACCGGCGCCCCGGACGCGTCGATGAGCCAGGCGCGTGCCTCGTAGCGCAGGAAGGGGCGGCCGTCGTGGCTGAAGGTGATCTCCTGCTCGTAGCGGAAGTCCTTCTCGAGGGTCGGGTACTCGCCCTGCCCCCGGCCGTGCCAACGTCCCAGCAGGTGCAGGACGGGCCGCAGCAGCGGGTGCGGCTCGGGGCCCTCACCGAGGACGTGGCTGTCGGGGTAGGGATTTTCCTGCACCGGCTCGAACATGTTCACCTTGTCTGTCTACGAGTACCGCCGAACCCCGCAGCTTAGTGGCAGGGGCGCGCCCGCCCCGCCCCCGACGGACGGGGGCGGGGCGGGCGTTCACCCTGCGGTCACCGGGCCGGCAGGGCCGCCGCGACCGAGGCCGGAACCGGTGCGAGACCGGCCGGCCGGGTGGTGAAGGTGCCCCGGCCCTGCGTCCGGCCGCGCAGCCGGGACGCGTAGCCGAAGAGCTCGGCCAGCGGCACGGCCGCCGTGATCACCGCGGTCCCCGCCTCGGTGGTGGAAGCGGAGACCCGGCCGCGGCGGGCGGCGAGATCACCCAGAACGCCACCGACACCGTCCTGCGGAACCGTCACCGTGACCTCGACGAGCGGTTCCAGGAACTCCATCGTGCTCAGCCGCAGGGCCTCGCGCAGCCCGAACCGCCCCGCCGCGCGGAACGCCATCTCCGAGGAGTCCTTGGAGTGGGTCGCCCCGTCGGTGAGGGTGACCCGCAGCCCCGTCACCGGGAACCCGCCGAGCGGACCCTCGGCGAGCGCGTCCAGGCAGCCGGCCTCCACGGCGCGCGCGTACTCCTGCGGTACGCGTCCGCCGACGACCGTCGACCGGAACTCGAAGCACGGCTCCTCCAGCGGCTCGACGTCGAGGACGACGTGCGCGAACTGTCCCGCGCCACCGTCCTGTTTGACATGCCGGTGGACGAGGCCGCCGACCCCGCGCACGACGGTCTCCCGGTAGGAGACCTGCGGCCGGCCGACGACGACCTCCACCCCGTGGCCGCTGCGGATCTTCTCCACCGCCACCTCCAGGTGCAGCTCGCCCATCCCCGACAGCACGGTCTGGCCGCTCTCCGCGTCGGACCGCACCACCAGCGACGGGTCCTCCTCGGCGAGCCGGGCCAGCGCCGCCGAGAGCCGGCCCGTGTCGGTGCTCCGACGGGCCTCGACGGCGACCGACACCACCGGTTCGGCCACCGACGGCGGTTCCAGGACCAGCGCCGCGCCGGGCGCGCACAGGGTCGTGCCCGCCCGGGCGGTCTTCAGCCCGATCACCGCGACGATGTCACCGGCCACCGCCTCCTCCCGTTCCTCGTGCCGGTCGGCCTGGACCCGCAGGATCCGGCCGACCCGCTCCGTGCGGCCCGTCGCCGCGTCCACCACGGTCGCGCCCTTGCGCAGGGTGCCCGCGTAGACCCGTAGGTAGGTGAGCCGTCCGGTCGCCGTCGCCGTCACCTTGAAGGCGAGCGCCGTGAACGGCTCCGCCGGGTCGGGGGCGCGCTCCGCCTCCACACCGTCACCCACCAGCCCCCGTACCGGAGGCATGTCGGCGGGCGACGGCAGATAGGCGAGGACCGCGTCCAGCAGCGGCTCGATCCCACGGTTGCGGTACGCCGATCCGCACAGCACCACGACACCGTCCCCCCGCAGCGTCAGCTCCCGCAGGGCGCGCACCAGGGTGCGCTCCGTCAGGGCCGAGGCCGAGCAGAACTCCTCCAGGGCATCGGCGTGCAGCTCGGCCACCGTCTCCTCCAGGAGCCGGCGGCGCCGGGCCGCTTCCTCCCGCAGGGGCTCCGGGACCGGGCCCACCTGGTAGCCGTCGCCGTCGGCCCGCCAGTGCAGCGCGCGCATCGCCGGCAGGTCGACGACGCCGGAGAACGAGTCCTCCGCGCCGATGGGCAGCTGAACCACCAGGGGTACGACGCCCAGGCGCCGGCGGATCGACGCGACGGCGGTGTCGAGGTCGGCGCCCGCCCGGTCGAGCTTGTTGACGAACGCGATCCGCGGCACACCGTGCCGGTCGGCCTGTCGCCACACCGTCTCGCTCTGCGGCTCGACCCCGGCGACGGCGTCGAACACCGCGACGGCCCCGTCCAGCACCCGCAGGGATCGCTCGACCTCGTCGGAGAAGTCGACGTGCCCCGGGGTGTCGATCAGGTTGACGCGATGGCCGCCCCAGGCGCAGCTCACGGCCGCGGCGAAGATGGTGATGCCGCGATCGCGTTCCTGGGCGTCGTAGTCGGTGACGGTGGTGCCGTGATGGACCTCGCCCCGCTTGTGGATGGCACCGGTCGCGAACAGGATCCGTTCGGTGAGGGTGGTC
This sequence comes from Streptomyces virginiae, assembly GCF_041432505.1. Taxonomy (GTDB): domain Bacteria; phylum Actinomycetota; class Actinomycetes; order Streptomycetales; family Streptomycetaceae; genus Streptomyces; species Streptomyces virginiae_A. Next base: position 584,100 of record NZ_CP107871.1, on the reverse strand, counting down.
TTGCCGGCGTCGACGTGGGCGAGGATGCCCAGGTTGCGGACGGCGGTGGGGGAAGAGGTGGGGAGGGTCTGCCTGTTGGCGCGCATGGCCCGAGGCCTTTCGAGTGTGCTGAGGAAGAGGGCGGCGCGATTCCCGGAGCCCGCTCCGGTCCTTGGTCCTGGTCCCCGGCCCTGCCGGCAGCCGGCGGTGGGCAGCGCGGGGCGGAGCCGCGTCGCCGTCCGGACCGGAAGGACTCCGGGCAGAAGGACGTACGGGCTCACGCGCTGACGCGCCGATACGCTCACGGGCGTGCGGAAGGCGGGAGGGGACGGACGGAACCCTAGAAGTGGGTCACGGGCATACGGTGACGGCCGCGCAGCCGGCACCGCGCGCTCCGAGACACCGGGATCACGTCGTACCGGGTCGGGGGAGCGAAGGCGGCGGTGCGGAATGTGCACATGGCGCGGCTCCCCTTCTCTTCACTCGGCATGAGGCGCGCGATGCCCCGTCGGCAGCGCGCACGCCGAGTCTAGGGATCATGTCCGGCCGCGGCACCCGGTTTTCCGGGGCCACCACACCCACGGCAGCCACGGGCCGGAGCGACACCGCCCGCTGACGTTCCCGCACGAGGAAGGCCGTCGACGCCCCGCGGCGCCGTCAGGTCCGGCCGGCCGTCGGCAGCCGCAGCACCAGCCGCGCACCCCCGGCGCCGCCCGCACCGCCCTCGGCCGTCAGGGTGCCGCCGTGGTGGGTGCTCAGATCGCGGGCTATGGCCAGGCCCAGGCCGGCTCCGCCGTGGTCGCGACTGCGCGAGTCGTCCAGGCGCGTGAAGCGTTCGAAGACGCGCTCCCGGTCGGCCACCGGGATGCCGGGCCCGTCGTCGACCACCTCCAACACCGCGGTACCCGACCGTGCGCCGTTCGTGGTGCGCAGGGTGACGTCCACGCGCCTGTCGGCGTAGCGCTGCGCGTTGTCGACGAGGTTCGTGACGATACGGCCCAGCCACAGCGCGCCGGCGGTGACCTCGACCTCGGGTTGCAGCCGCAGCCGTACGGGGACCCGGTCGCCGAGTCGGCCCTCCACCACCTCGCGCACGAGGCCGGTCAGGTCCAGCGGGGCGGCGACCACCGGCTGGGCCGCGTCGATCCGGGCGAGCAGCAGCAGGTCGGCCGTCAGGTGCTGGAGCCGTTCGATGTCCTCCAGGGCCCCGGAGATCAGTTCGGGCCACAGCTCCGGGTCCTGGACGGCCAGGGCCACCTCCAGCTGGGTGCGCAGGACCGTGATGGGGCTGCGCAGTTCGTGGGAGGCGTCGGCGATGAACTGCTGCTGGCGGATCCCCGAGGCCTCCAGCCGGTCCAGGGTGGCGTTCATGGTCTCGGCCAGCCGGGCGACCTCGTCGTGGGTCGCGGGCACCGGCACCCGACGGTGCAGGCCGCGGTCGGAGATCTCGGCGACCTCCGCCCGGATCGCCTCCACCGGCCGCAGGGCATGCCCGGTGACCCGCCAGGTCACGAGGGCGACGGTGGCCAGCAGCAGGGGCATGCCGATGACGAGAGCGGCGGTGGTCGTGTCGTCGGCCGCGTCCGCGTCCCGCAGGGAGGCGCCGGCGTAGACGGTGGCCATGCCGTCCGGAGTCTGCGTGACGACCTGGACGACCCGCTGCCGGTACTCACCGTCCACCGGACGGACCCGCCACGTGTGGAACCGGGTTCCCGGCGCGCCGGGACCGGTCGGCGGGAAGGCGGGCACACCGGCCAGGTTCGGGCTGGAGAACAGGACGCGCCCGTCGGCGCCCACCACCTGGACGAAGTCGATGCCGCGGCCCGGCGGCCGTACGCGGCCCAGCTTCCCGGTGGCGGCGAGCTGCGCGACCGTCTCGGCCTGGCGGCGGGCGTCGTTCTCCGCGTTGCGGAGCAGGTTCGCCTCCAGCAGCCCGAGCAGGGCGAACGAGGCGAGCGCCAGCGCCGCGGCCACCACCACGCTCGCGCCCACGGTGGCCCGCGCCCGTACGGTGGTGGGCCACAGCCGCCGCAGCACCGGCCACCGGCGCAGGAGCGCGCCCGGGACCGCGCGCAGGGCGGTGCGCACGCGGTCGCGCCGACGCTCGCGCGGGCCGGGGTGTTCGGCCACGGCCTCAGCCACCGTCGGCCGCCAGTCGGTACCCGGCTCCGCGCACGGTCTCCACCGCGGCACGGCCGAACGGCGCGTCGATCTTGCGCCGGAGGGCGCTGACGTGGACCTCGACCACGTTGGGATCGCCGTCGAAGGCGCTGTCCCACACCTGTTCCAGGATGTCCCGCTTGGGCACCACCTCGCCGGAGCGCCGGGCCAGGTACTCCAGGACCGCGAACTCCCGCGCCGTCAGCCGTATCTCCGTGCCACCGCGGGAACACGAGTGCCGGGCGGGGTCGAGCAGCAGATCGCCGAACCGCATCACCTGGGGCCGCCGGCGGCCCGTACGCCGGCCGAGCGCGCGCAGCCGGGCGACCAGCACCAGATAGGAGAACGGCTTGGACAGGAAATCGTCGGCGCCGGTGTCGAGCGCCTCCGCCTCGTCGTACTCGCCGTCCTTGGCCGTGAGCATCAGGATCCCCGACTCGTTGCCGGCCGCGCGCAGTTTCGCGCACACCCGGTATCCGTTCAGCCCGGGCAGCATGATGTCGAGCACGATGAGGTCGTAGTCGTGCTCCGTGGCCATCCACAGGCCCTGGGTCCCGTCGTGGGCCACATCCACCGAGAACCCCTCCGACTGCAGCCCTCGCTGCAGGGCCACGGCGAGCCGCCGTTCGTCCTCCACCACCAGTACGCGCATGTCGGACAGGATCTCAGGACCGCTCCGCGGTCGGCTGAAGAGGTCTTCAGGTGGCTTCAGCGGGGCTTCAGGTTCCGGTCAGCATGCTCGGGAACGAGCCGCGCCGCACCGCGCCCGGTTGTCCTGAGGAGTGCCTGTATGTCTGATTCCGTCCCGCCGTCCGAGCAGCCCGAGACCGGCGCCCGGACCGCCGCCGAGACCGCCGCCGTGACCACCCCGGCGACCGCCCCCGAGGCCGGCTCCCGAAAGTCCGCAGCTCTGGGCCGCCTCGTCCCCGGTGGCAAGCGCGCCCGCTGGGTGGCGGCCGGCGCCGTCGCGGTGGTGGTCGTCGGCGGAGCGGCGGCGGTGGCCGTGGCCGGACACCACGACCACCACATGCGCGTCGAGCGGGGTCCGCACCTGGCCTGGGCCGGACCGGGCGCCGAGGGCGGCCTCCGAGGCGGCCCGCACGCCGCCGAACCCCGGCACGAACGGGGGGAGGCCGGTCCCGGCCGCCCCGATGGCCCCAAGATGCCCGGAGAGCCGGGCCGCCCCGGCGGCGCCGACGGACGCGGCGGCTTCGCCAAGGAGGCCCCGGCGCCCGCGCCCATCCCCTCCCTCGCCATCGGCGAGGCGGCCGAGAAGGCCGCCGCGGCCGTGCCGGGCGGGAAGGTGGCGGGTCTGCGCGCGGTCGCGCAGGAGGGCGGCGGCAGCGCCTGGCTGGCCGTGGTCATCGGCTCCGACGGGGTCCGGCACGCGGTCACCGTGTCCGGCACGGACGGCACGATCACCAGCAACACCACCAAGGGCCGGTAGGACTCCGGGGCCTGGGGGTGTCCTGCCGATCGGAGTCCGCCCTGACCGACAGGACACCCCCAGGCCTACGGGGTCATGGCCCGGCCCCCGATACCGGAGGCCTCGCCCAGCTGGCCCCGCCACCAGGACGCCATCGCGTCGCCGTCCATGCCCGCCCAGGCCGGGGTCCGCTCGACCTGGGCACGGCCCAGCCGGCGGGCCAGAGCGACCAGTTCCCGTCCGGCGGCGCCGCGGGTCTCCTCGTAGCCGCGCAGCAGTTCCTCGAAGGACGCGCCGCGCCGCCAGCCGTCGGAGAGGGCGGTGGCGTCCTGGAGTGCCTTGGCGGCGCCGCTCGTGTTGTGCGGCCGTACGACACTCGCCGCGTCCCCCGCGAGCAGCAGCCGGCCGGCGGCGACGCGCGCGGTCTCCACGTCGTAGATCGGCTGGACGAAGGTGTCCGCCGGGTCGGTCAGCGCGAGCGCCCGCCCCCAGTACGGCGGGAACTCGCGATCGAGCAACGCCGCCAGATGTCCCGCGAGCTCGGGGGTCAGGCCGCCCGGCGGGAAACTCGTCGGATCGCCCCGGCGCAGCTGCCCGTCCCGCGGAGGCGCGGCGTAGAGCACCCAGTTCAGCCGCGGACCGTCCGGGCCCGGAATCCGGTAGATGACGCAGGAACCGCCCGGGAAGCAGACCGTGGTCACCGTCTCGGGGGCCGAGTCCGCGAGGCTGCCGAGCCCGGCGAGCCGCGCCGCGTCGAGGTTGCCGCGCCAGCACACGTAACCGGCGTACCGCGGCCGGGAGTCCGGGCAGAGCGCCGCCCGCACCACCGACCGGTACCCGTCGGCTCCGACCACCAGGTCGTACCGCTCGACGGACCCACCCGCGAGCCGCACCTCGACGCCCGTGGCCCCGCCCCCGACGCCCGTGGCCCCGCACTCGGCGACCCCGGTCACCACCGCCCCCTGCCGGTAGACCACCGAGTCCGGAACGGACTCCCGAAGGCCCTGCCAGAGCAGCCCCCAGTGGTAGGAGTGGAAGGGGAAGGGCTGCTCCCAGGTCACCCGGCCGCCCGCCGCGTGGGCATCGTCGCGGACCACCCAACGGCGCCGCTCCAGCCGGTGCGCCGCGATCCCCGCGGGCAGCGCGCCGCTCGCGCCGAGCTCGGCGGCCCGCTCGTCGTGGATGCACAGGCCGACGCCGCGGTCCTGCAACCGCCCGCTCGTGCGCTCCAGTACGACCACCTCACCGGCGCCCGCCCGCGCCGCCGCCGTGGCGACGGCGCAGCCCGCGATGCTCCCGCCGACCACCGCGATCGTTCCGCCCCGCATAGGACCTGCCTCCTGTCGATGCACACCACTGCCCCGACCCTCACCGGGCCGCCCGGGTCACCCTGCTGAAGACCGCGTCGCCGGCGGAGTGGGCTGCACGGAACCCTGGAGGGCCAGCGCGGTCAGTACGACCAACGAGTCCGTCCAGCCCAGGGGCGCCACGGCGGACGGGTGGCCGGCCCCGTTCACCGTCTCGGGGAGCTCGCCCAGTCCGTTCCGCTTCGACAGCACCCAGTCCAGCACCCGGCCCGCCTTCGCCGGCTCACCCGTACCGGCCCAGGCGAGGGCGAAGAAGGAGGTGCTGGCCGTCCACGCGTACGAACCCCAGCTGAAGGAGGGATCGTTGCCGGGCGACACCCCACCGTTCGGCAGCAGCAGCGCCCGATAGGTGGAGTCCAGCGCCTCGCCGAGATCGGCAGGGGCGGCGTTGAAGGGGGGTGCCATGAACGCCACCGCGCTGTCTCGGCCGTGCGCGCCGTCGACCGTCCGCTGATACCCGAGCGGGGCGAAGGACGTGGCGATCGCGGCGGACAGCCGCCGGGCCGCCTCTCCCCAGCGCTCCGCGTCCGCGACCGATCCGAGGCGCGCGGCCAGGTCGGCGGCGGCGTTGAGCCCGGCCAGCAGGGGAGCCGCGGTACCGATGTTCGCCGTCGTCGTGTCGAGCTCCCAGTAGTCCGGGGACGCCGGAGGCAACCCGTCCCGTCCCAGGGAGGCCGCGGCGTGGTCGGCCGCCTTGCGCACCATCGGGTAGAGCGCGCGCAGCCGTTCGTCCCGACCGTCGGCCGGCGCCGCCCGGTACCACTGCCACGTGGCCCAGGGCACCCAGCCGTTGCCGTCCAGCTGCCACTTCCGGGCGTCCGGCGGCCCGCTGCCGTCCAGCACGGTACGGGCCTCCCAGGTCCCGTCGGACCGCTGGGTGAGCGCGTCGTAGCCCAGGATCCGGTACGCCTCCTCGTCGTGCCCGGTGGCGGCGAAGGCGGCCGCCGCGAACGCCCCGTCGCGGGGCCAGGAGTACTCCCACGGCGGCGCCCACGCCGCCGCGAACGCTCCGCCCGGCTGCAGCAGCGCCCGCATCGACAGCAGCGCGCGCCGCGACGCTTCCCGCTGCGCCGCGGTGGCGCCCGGCACCCTGCCCGCCGCCAGCCATGCGCGGCTCTCCTCGATCTGCGCCAGCGCGCCCGGGTCGTCCGCCTCGACCACCACCGACGCCGAGGCTCCGTCGGGAAGGTACCGCCACCGGCCGGAGGGCAGGCGCAGCACATTGCTCCCGTCGACGTAGGAGGCGCCCACGGCGAAGGAGGGCAGGACGGCTTCGGTGGCGACCCGGTTGGTCAGCAGCCCCGACGTCCGGGCGGCGAGCGCCGAGGTGGGTACGTAGCAGGGCTCGGTCTCGCCGCAGCGCTCGCTGCCGGTGGGATCGATGTGGAAGGCGAGCCGGGAGGCGTCGGCGTGCCAGCCGCCCCAGTACGCCCGGTCGTAGTTCCAGCTGGTCGGTGAGCCGGGCAGGGCGCGCGTGGTGCCGTACCAGGCGACCGGCCCGCTCTCCGCGGTGCTCGCCTGGAGGTGCAGGTAGTAGGTGCTGCCCGCCGTGACGTCCGCGTCGAGCGGGAACTCGACCCAGCCGGCGCCGGCGCCGCCGAGTGCGGCGAGGTCCAGGGTCGTCGAGGCGATCACCGACCCGGCGTCCGTGCGGACCCGGCGGATCTGCGCGGTCACGGTGCCCGTCGCCGCCCCGCTGCCCAGCCAGACGCTCACCCGGGAGAGCCGGGTGCCGTCCACCGTGAACTCCTGGGCCGCCGCGTTGTTCGTCGCCTTCACGCTGAACAGCGCGCTCTCATGGGCGGCCTGCCCGTCGTAGGCCACGGCGGCCGCCGCACGGGGGAGCGCGGCGGGCGCGCCGGTCAGTGTCAGGCAGAGTGCGGCGGGCAGCAAGGTCCTCGCGAACGCCATCTGTACAGCCCCTTCCTGTTCGACGGGCGCGCGGGGCGCGGGGGCCGGGGCGCCGAAAGCTGGACCCACCATGCAGGCATCCGGCACCGGGAGGAGGGGAGTCGGGACGTGTCCCACCGGATCGGGCCGCAGCGACATCCGATCGTGTGACAGAAACAGCGGAAGGCGCCCGTTCGGGCGTGTGCCGGCGGCAGCGGCGCTCGGCGGGTACGCCGGGGCGCGCGCGGGCGGACCAGGGCGCGCGAAGAAGCGGATGCGCTTGTTTCGGAAGATTTTCAGGGACCGGCTTGCACGATCGGGCTCGCTTTCCGATGGGGTGGTGAATGGGAGCGCCTGATGCTCCACGGCTGCCGGTTCGGGGGCAGGCAGACCGTTGCTCATGATCCACTCGAAAGGTTCCGCGCCGACGTGAATGTTGCCGAGACGGCCGCCCTCGCGCTGTTAGTGATCACTGTCCGTCATCTCGTCATCGATGTGTTCAGGGCGCCCATGCGCCTGCCGGGTGCGGGGGTACGGACGGGAACCGGCGGACCATCCGCCGGCCGGCGCCGTGCCGATCCCCGCACCCGCCACCATGAGGTCCCCGCCGCCCCCGCGTGCGGCGACGAACAGCTGTGGGGGAGCGTATGAGCGAAGGCGAATTCGATCCATCGGGGGACCAGGCGGTCTCCAGCGAACTGGCCGGCGTACTGCCGGTGGACTTCACCGCCTTCCATTCCCAGCAGCACCGCGCCTATCTGCGCTACGCCCATCTGCAGCTGGGAAACCCCAAGGACGCCGAGGAAGTCGTCGACGACGTGTTCACCTTCCTGCTGAAGGTGTGGCGCCAGGCCCTCAAGGAGGCGAGCCTCCACGGCTTCGCGTGGGCCGTGCTGCGCGAGCACGTCGAAAGACGGTTGGCGGCCCTGGGTCGGCAGGTGGCCATGGTGGAGACGGCATGGTTCGCGGCCCTGCGCCGTTCCTCCAGAGAGCGGCTGGAACTGCTGGAGTCGAAGCTCGGGCTGTACGCGGCGATCGCGGGCCTGTCCGAGCGGCAGTACGACGTGGTGCTGCTGGCCTTCCTGCTGGGCAACGACTCCGACACGGTCGCCCGGATGATGGGGATCACCCCCGCGACGGTCCGTTCGCACATCCGAGGCGCACGCCGAACCCTGTCCCGCAAGCTCGGAGTGGAATGGATCCCCGGAGAGGAGAAGGACCAGTGAGCGACATGCCCCGCCACCGCGACATGCCGCTGTGCGAACTGGACGCGGCCCTTGCGGACGCGACGGTACTCGCGGAGGAATACGCCGGATACGACGAGGGCGCCGCCCGCCGTCGGATCGCCCGCCGGATCGTCGCCGACCGCGCCCGCTCGGCGACCGGCACCACCGGCCCCCCCGGCGCCGCGACCCCGCCACCGCGGGGGCAGGCCACATGCCCATCCACTTCCACCTCCTCCTTCGCGTTCGCCTTCGGATCCGCCTGCGGGTCCGCGTTCGCATCCGCATCCGCATCCGCGGCGGAGGCCGCGGCCGACGAGCTCGTCCTGGACGCCGCCTGTCATGTGCGCGCCGCCCGGGGCCTGGACGACCTCGCCTGGTGCCTCGTGGAGAGCCGGGACTTCGCCGCCCTCGCGCTCGACGCCGACTCCTGGCCCCACGGCGTTGACACGGCACTGCTGTTCGGCTGCCTGCTCCACCTGGCCGACCGGATGGAGGACGCGCAGTTCTGGTTCCAGTACGCGGCCGGGGCGGGCTCGCGAACCGCCGCCCACTGCCTCTACCTCCTCCACCTCGCCCGGGCCGAGGTTGCGACCGCCCGCCACTGGAAGCGCCAGGCCCGGACCCTGCCCCCCGAAGAGCACCTGCCGCACCTGCCACACCTCCCCGAACACCTCGAAGAGGCCCTCGGAGCCTCGGTCATCTGGACCACTCCGCCCATCACCACCCAGGACCTCACCGCCGTCACCGCCGGACCCGGAGGAGCCGGCCGGTCCCCGTGCCGACTCCCCGTACGACTGCGCCAGGCGCTCATGGCGCGACCCCGCAAGGAGGACCCCGACCTGGGGGAGGTCGTCACCCCGGGCCCGCAGGTGGCGGTCGCCGTCGCCCAGCACGCCCGGCTCGACCCCCTGCACCTGACGGACCAGGCGAACGCCTGGGCCCTGGAAGCACTGGACCAGCCGCACCTGATCCACGCCGCCCGCAAGACACCCGAAGGCCGCCCGGCACCGGCCCCGCTGGAAGCGGTCCACCAGGCCCTGCGCGTGCTGGAAGTCGTCAACCGCTACTCGGGGGGCGTGAACCTGACCCAGATCGCCCGGGAGACGGGACTGCCGCAACTGGTCCTCGCCCGGGCCACGGAGCAGCTGATCCGCGCCAACCTCGCCACCCCGATCGGTCCGGACGCGTACGTCGCCGGCAACTCCCTGCTGCTGGCCGAATCCACGACCGGAGAGGGACGCGGGCACCTGCGCGAGACCCTCGCCTGGTTGCGGGACGCCGTCGGCGCCGCCGTCTACGTCGCCCGCTACACCGACGGCGAGGTCGCCATCACCCAGTACGTCGACGGGCCTGCCACCCCCGTGGTCGAGGAGTGGGTCGACTTCCGGGTCGCCGCCCACGCCTCGGCCGTGGGCAAGGCACTGCTCGCCCAACTCGACCACGACGAGAGGAAGGACCACCTGGCCCGCCACCAGCTCACCCCGTTCACCCCCCACACCCTCACCGGCCGTCAGGACCTCTTCCACCAACTCGACGACCGTCCGCCGAACGCTCCGCTCCTCGACCTGCAGGAGTACGCGCTCGGCACGGTGTGCGCGGCGGTCCCGATCACCGCGGGTCCCAACGCGGAATGCGTCGCCCTGTCCATCCCGGTCCCCGACCCCGGTCGGTTGAAGCAGGCCGCCCGCATCCTGCAGAGCGAGGCGGCCGCGGTCCTGCTGGCCCTGATCGTCGCCGACAGCACCCCGTCCACGGCCCGCCGGCCGGAGGACCCCATCCTGTCGCCGACGGCCTAGGCCGCGGCGCACGCAGGGGGAGGGGCCCACCGCACCCAGGGTGCGGTGGGCCCCTCCACGTTGCCCGGAAGCGCTCGTCCGATCCCTACGCGGTGCCCGCGGCGATGAGGCCGGGCAGTGCGCGCATGTCGTGGAAGACGACGGTGCCGGTGCCTTCGAGCCGTTCGGCCGGCGTCAGTCCGCCCGCGTAGCCGAAGGCCCGCATGCCGGCGGCGCGGGCGGCCTCGACACCGGGCCGGCTGTCCTCGACCACCGCGCACGCCGCCGGGTCGACGCCCATCCGCCGCGCGGCGTACAGGAACAGGTCCGGGGCCGGCTTGCCGTGACGGACCTCGGTGGCGCTGTAGATGCGGCCGTCGAAGTGCTCGTAGAGGCCGGTGCGGCCGAGGGTGTGGCGCATCTTCTCGTGCGAGCCGCTGGAGGCGACGCAGGTCGGCAGGGTGATCTCGGCGAGCGCCTCGGGCAGTCCCTCGACGGCGGACAACCCGGTGTCCACCGCCTCACGGTGGCGCTCCTCGAACAGCTCCCGCCAGAGATCGGCCGTCTCGCCGCCGACCCGGAGGGCGATGTCCTCATGGATGGAAGCGCTGGAGCGCCCGACGAAGCTGTCCATGACCTCGTCCTCGGTGAGGGGCCAGCCCAGCTCCGCCCCCAACGCGACCTGGAGGGGCAGCGCGATGCGTTCGCTGTCGACGAGGACTCCGTCGCAGTCGAATATCACGAGTTCAATCGGCTTGATCATTCCCGCAGCATAGGGTCCGCCCCGGTGCGCCACACGGGCCCGGTCCCGGTGCACCATGGTCCGGTGACGAAACGGAACGAGGGGGCCGAGGGCGCCGCGGGACTGTCCCCCTATCAGGCGGAGCTGCGCGCCCGGATGCTCGCCGCCCCCGTCGTACCGCCCCCCGGGGCCTGGCGGCCGGTCTTCGACCCCGGCCCCTATCCCTACCCCTACGTCCCCGTCGGCGGACTGCTGGGCATCGGCTTCGCCTCGCACCCGGACACCGGCGACGACCTGGTGATGGTCGTCTCGAACGACGGCCACGGCCTCTTCGACGCGCGGTCGGGGGAGAAGATCGCACGTGACCGGGACCCCGCCTGGGAGCACAGCACCCCTGACGCGGTGCCCGACCTCTCCTGCCCCGGCCTCGGGCCCGTCGCCGGCCGACGGGTCCGCATCGCCGGGCTGTTCGGCGGCGGCCTGCACACCACCACCGAGGACGGCTGGACGCTGGAGGTGGTGAGCCCCGCCTGGCCGAACGACCGGGTGCTGCTCTCCACCGACGGCGGGCTGCCGCACTCCGGACCGCACGGCGAGCGGTGGTGGCACGTCTTCCACGCCGACCGCTCGACCCTGCGGGCGGCGGGCTTCTCACCCTCGGGACGGACCCTCGCGGTCGCGACCAGCAGCGACCTCACCCTCTGGACACGCGACCTCTGACCGGAACCGGAACCGGAATTGGAATCGGGTCCGGGGGCGGGGGCGTCAGGGGGTGACGATGGGGAAGTCCGGGTCGGGGGAGTCGAGGTAGGCGAAGAGTTCGGCGACGACCGCCGGGTCGCCGTCGAGGGCCACGCCCTCGTGCCGCAGCAGATCGTCCGGCGGCAGGGCGCCGAGCAGGAGCCCGCGCAGCAGTGGCTCACCGAGTACGAGGACGGCGTGCGGCCGGCCGGCCGCGGGGTTGTCCCCGCGGACGCCCGTCAGCACGCCGTTGGCCAGGCGCAGCGTCAGCGGTTCCGAGCCGGGCAGGACGAACCGTACGGCGACGTCCGCGTGCCAGGCCCGCGGCCCGTCGATCCGGATGGCGAGGGAGTCCACCAACTGGTCCAGGCTCAGGGCGGCGATCACGTCCGGGGACGCGGCGGTGGCCGGTGTCCCGACGCTCTCGCCGCGCAGTTCCTGGGCGCCGGTGAGGTAGAAGTTGCGCCAGGTGCCGTTCTCGGCGCCGTAGCCGAGCTGCTCCAGGGCGTCGGCCTGCAGTTCCCGTGCCTCCGCGTTCGAGGGGTCCGCGAAGACGACGTGGTCGACCACCTGGGCCACCCAGCGGAAGTCGCCCTGCTCGAAGGAGGTTCGGGCACGGCGCAGGACCTCCGCGGCGCCGCCCATGAACTCGACGTAGCGGCGGGCCGCTTCCACCGGCGGGTGCTGCCACAGGAGGGCCGGGTTCCCTTCGAACCAGCCCATGTACCGCTGGTAGACGGCCTTGACGTTGTGGCTGACCGACCCGTAGTACCCGTGGGTGTGCCAGGCGGCCTCCAGCGCCGGCGGCATGCGCAGCGATTCGGCGATCTCGGACCCGGTGTATCCCTGGTTGAGCAGTCGCACCGTCTGGTCGTGGAGGTAGGCGTACAGGTCTCGCTGCTGCGCCAGGTAGGACATGGCCCGCTCGCGGCCCCACGTGGGCCAGTGATGGGAGGCGAAGACGACGTCGCACGCGTCGCCGAACAGTGCGATGGACTCGGTGAGGTACGTGGCCCAGGCGTGCGGGTCGCGTACCAGGGCGCCGCGCAGGGTCAGCAGGTTGTGGAGGGTGTGGGTGGCGTTCTCGGCCATGCACAGCGCCCGGTGGTCGGGCAGCAGCACGTTGAATTCGGCCGGGGCCTCGGTGCCCGGGGTGAGCTGGAAGACCATGCGCACGCCGTCGACGGTCTCCTCCTGGCCGGTGCGGGTGATGTCGAGGGTCGGCGGGATCAGCGTCACCCGGCCGGTGGAGGTGGTCTGGCCCAGGCCCGCCCCGACCTGGCCGCGCGGGCCCTTGGGCAGGCCGGCCCCGTACATGTACCCCGCGCGGCGGGCCATGGCGGTGCCGGCGTAGACGTTCTCGCTGACCGCGTGTTCGAGGAAGCCCTCGGGGGCCAGGACCGGGACCCGGCCCGCGTCGACCTCCGCCTGGGTGGTGACCCCTTTGACGCCGCCGAAGTGGTCGGCGTGGCTGTGGGTGTAGAGGACGCCGGTGACCGGCCGGTCACCGCGGTGGGCCCGGTACAGGGCGAGGGCCGTGGCCGCCGTCTCCTCGCTGATCAGCGGGTCGATCACGACCACGCCGCGGTCGCCCTCGACGAGGGTCATGTTCGACAGGTCCAGGCCGCGTACCTGGTACACGCCGTCGACCACCAGGAAGAGGCCTTGGAGGGCGACGAGGCGGCTCTGGCGCCACAGGCTGGGATGGACGGTGTCGGGGCGGTCCCCGTTGAGGAAGGCGTACGCGTCGCCGTCCCACACGACGCTCCCGTCCTCGGCCTTGATCACGCAGGGCTCCAGGGCGGCGACGAAGCCGCGCGTGGCGTCGTCGAAGTCGGCGCGGTCGGCGAAGGCGCCGCTGCCGGACGCTGCTCGGTGAGCGGCGCCGATCGATCCGGAGGCGTCGTGGCCGGGGCCGTTCTCCATGGCGTGAGCCTCCTCGGGCGGTACCTGACCGGCCCCGACCGGACCGGGCGAGGGCCCACGGCGGGCGCGGCCGCTCCACCCCAGCCTCGGCCGGCCGTACGCCGTCCGCCCGCGCACACCGCCGTCCGGGTGAACGAGGGGCCGGCCGGTGGATCGCTCGCGCCGTCCTCGGCGGCCTCGCCACAACCTGGCGCGCGAGCCTTGACCGGAAGGCTCTACCTGTCGGTAACTTGAAGTCGTTCAGGAGAGAACCGTCGGAAGGGGCCGGGCGCGTGGCAGACCACGATCTGAGCGGGTTCGAGAAGAGCACGTTCACCCACGACGGTGCCACCCGCCGGATCCTGCGCCGGGGCACCGGCCCCGCGGTGATCGTCATGGCCGAGATCCCGGGCATCACCCCCAAGGTCATCGAGTTCGCCGAGCACGTGGCGGCGGCGGGCTGTACGGCCGTACTCCCGGTGCTCTTCGGTGAACCCGGTCGTGACGCGGATCCCGGCCGGGTGGGTCGGGCGAGCGCCGGCCGTTCCATGGCCTCGTCGCTGTGGAAGGTGTGCGTGAGCCGTGAGTTCACCCTGCTGGCCACGGGGCGCAGTTCGCGCGTCGTGGGGTGGCTGCGCGCACTGGCGGCCGCCGAACACGAGCGCTGCGGAGGTCCCGGGGTCGGGGCCGTCGGGATGTGCCTGACCGGCGGGTTCGCCCTGGCGATGGCCACGGACGAGCGCCTCGTCGCCCCCGTGCTGTCCCAGCCCTCGCTCCCGCTGGCCTGCACCGCGAGCCGCGCGCGCACCATCGACATCAGCCCCGAGGACCTCGCGGTCGTCCGCGGCCGGTGCGAGCGCGAGGGGCTCCAGGTGCTCGGACTGCGCTTCCGGGGTGACCGGCTCGTCCCCGGCGACCGGTTCGCCCACCTGCGTCGGGAACTGGGGGACGCCTTCGTCGCCGTCGAGCTGGACGCGAGCGCGGCGAACCCGCAGAGCGCCCTCGCGCCGCACTCCGTCCTGACGGAACATCTCATCGACGAACCGGGTCAACCCACCCGGCAGGCGCTCGACACCGTCCTCGACCTCTTCCGCACCCGGCTGCTGGGCGAACGCGAACGGGAACGGCCCGCTCCGGCCGTGTGACCGGAGGGCCCTTTCTCCTCAGCCGCGTTCGGAGGCGATCACCGCGTCGATCTCCACCTCGACGAGCCACTCGGGATCGATGAAGCGGGACACCTCGACGAAGGTGGTGACGGGCCGGACGGAGGCGAACCGCTCCCCGTGCGCCCGCGCGGCTTCCCGCCACCGCGTCACGTCGGTGAGCATGACGCGGGTCCGCACCACGTCCGCCGGTGACGCCCCGGCCTCCCGCAGGGCCGCTTCGGCGATGTCCAGGCACCGGACGGTCTGGGCGTGGACGTCGCCGGGGCCGACGGTGGAGCCGTCGTCCCCGATGGGGGCGGTTCCCGCGACGGCGACGTACTGCCCCGTCCGCACCGCGCGGGAGAAGCCGATGCGAGGCTCCAGCGGCGACCCCGAGCTGACCTTCCGATGTATGTCGACCATCTCTTCATGCTGCCAGAAGCGTGAATGACGGGGCGTCACGCCCCTGGGCGCGTTGCGTGGACCGCCAGGGCGTCGAGTGGCAATCTGGGCGATATCGCCGCAAATAACCATGTTCGCGAACTGTCCGTGCGTACGCCGCGCCGCGCCCTCCGCTTCCCGGGACAGTCCAGTGGTTTGTATATGTCGGTCACCGACGTATGGTGGGATCCGAAGATCCTTCCGGCGGCAGTCGTTCCTGCCTGCCGTCGAGGATTCACGTTGCGATGGAGACGGAGTGCTCATGGCCACCAGGAAGAACCTCACCGCGAACCGGGAATCCCTCGTCCACAAGGTCCGCTACGCCGCGAGCCGTCCGCACCGCATCGCCCCGTACCTGAAGCGGGCCGCCCGCGACCGGTGGTTGGCCTTCAAGCACCCCGACCACGTCAGCTACTACCGGGCCGTGATGGCCTCGGACACCCGCCGCAATCCGGAGGCCGCGGTCGGCAGCCAGACCCACGAACGCTGGCTCGCGCTGGGGCAGATGCAGTTCGACTACCTCCTCGGGCACGGTCTGAAGCCCGGCGCCCGCATGCTGGACATCGGCTGCGGCAACCTCCGCGCCGGCTGGCGATTCATCGACTACCTCGACGCGGGCCACTACTACGGCATCGACATCTCGCCCGACATCCTCATCGCGGCGAAGCGGACCCTGACCGAGCGGGGGCTCCAGGCCAAGGTCCCGCACCTGACCCTCACCAAGAACCTGACGCTGGACTTCCTCCCCGACGGCTACTTCGACGTCGTCCACGCCCACAGCGTCTTCTCGCACTCGCCGATCGACGTCATCGACGAGTGCTTCGCCCACGTGGGCCGGGTGCTGGCGCCCGGGGGTCACTTCGACTTCACCTTCGACCGCACCACCGGTACCGAACACCAGGTGCTGCGCGAGGACTTCTACTACCGCACCCGGACCCTCGTCGACCTCGCCGCCGGACACGGGCTGTCCGCACGTTTCATGGAGGACTGGGAGGAACTCGGCCACGGCCAGTCCAAGATCCGCATCAGCGTCGCCGGATCCGACGTCGACGCCGAGGTCTGACCGCCCCTGCCCCGCCCCCGCCCGCGTCGCCGTCGGATCAGGCGTGGCTCGCCGGGTCGGAGTGCCCACGACGCCACAGGCGCAGAGCCACGCCCGTGGCCGCGAGCAGGATCAGGCACGGCGGCACGGTGTCCTGGCTCACCACCCCCGCGAAGTGGCCGAGGACGAGGAACGGGGCCGCGGCCAGGGCGAACCGACCGGGCGTACGGATCCCGGACAGTGCCCGGCCTCCCGCCAGGACCAGGGCGGCGGTCGCGGTCATGGCGTAGCGCCACAGCGGGAACATGCCGAGCCCGCTCGCGTCGAGCAGGCCCAGCAGCACCACGAACAGCGGGGCCCAGAGCAGCAGCGCCACCAGCCCCGTCGTGGTCCTGATCCGGCCGGACGGGCGCAGGTCCGGGGGACAGAGCAGCGGGAGCGCGGCGATCACCAGAGGCGGGGTCAGGTACGCCAGATGCGCCAACGGCATGTCCGCAAAGCCCGGCAGGGCGGCGATGACGAAGCACACCGTGCTTCCCACGACCCCCGCGAACGCGGTCCGCGCGCCGACGGCGAAGCGCCCGCCGAGCGCCGACACGGAGCCGAGGAGGGTCAGTGCGGAGAAGCCGCTCATCGCATACCCGAGCGGGGCCTGAAGGTCCGGGAGGCCGACGACGTACGCGAGATTGAGCGTCGAGGCGAGCAGGAACGCGGCGTACGCGCCCGTCGCGGCCAGTGCGAAGGGCGCCGTCGCCGCGAACAGGCGCCCGCCGCGGTGCGCCGAACCCACGCCCAGGCGGAGCCGGAGCGCGTGCGCCACGATGTCCAAGGCCTCCCGCAGCCGGGTGATCGGGCCGGCGCCCTCGGTCGCCTCCCGGTAGGCCTCGGCCACCTCGTCGCCGAAGGCGCGGCGGAAACCGGCGGGGTACAGGCGCAGCAGACGAGGACTCACGCCGTGGCCGTCTCTCCGGACACGCCCAGCCGGCGCGCCGCCTCGCGCGCGGTCGCCGCGATCCGCTGCGCCTCGGCGGCCAGACTCTCCCGGCCTTCGGCCGTGAGGCTGTAGGTGCGCCGCAGCCGACTGTCGACGATCTGCTCCTCGTGGACCTCGATCAGCCCCTGACCCAGCAGTCGCTCCAAGGCCCCGTACAGGGTGCCGGTCCGCATCTTGACGCGTCCGCCCGAGATCAACTCCACCTCGCGCGCGATCGCGTACCCGTGGCGGGGCTCGTCCGCGAGCGCGGTCAGGAGGAGGAGGGTCGGTTCCTGCATCGCACGATCACTCATGTCTGCATGGTAGGTCACCCACCGACATATGCCGCCCGATGTGAGGTGCCACGGATGACGGACACCTCGCCGCCCTGCTCCTCATCCGGTCGGCGAGGTGATCCACAACGGAGACGGCCCGGGCCCGCCGGGGCCCGGGCCCACGCCCGCGGTCAGCCGCGGAAGGCCTCCGGGCGGGTCGGGGAGGCCTCGGTCAGGGCCTTGGTGACCGCGTCGACGCCTTCCCGCAGCCCGTAGACGGGGGTGTTCGGCTGCTGGCGCCAGGACTCGTCCAGGCCGCCCGCGTCGACGGTGTCGAAGCCGAGTTCCTCGATCAGGGCGCGTACCGTCTTCTTGGCGGCCGCGTCGTCGCCCGCGACGGGCAGTGCCATCCGGTCCGCCGCGCCCGCCGGTCGGTGCCGGTCCAGGATGTCCTGGGCGTAGGTGCCGTTGAAGGCCTTGATGACGGGGTGTCCGAGGTGCCGCTCGGTCCAGCGGCTCTCGGTGAGGCCCTCGTCCTCGACGCCGGCGATCCGGCCGTCGCGCTCGCGCGGGTAGTAGTTGCCGGTGTCGATGACGGCGAAGCCCTCGGCGGCCTCGTCGAAGAGGCCCGCCGGCAGGTCCGGCACCTTCTTGAAGGGGATCGTGACCACGACGATCTCGGCGCCGCGTGCCGCTCGCGCCACGGTGACGGGGGTGGCGCCGGTCTCCTCGGCCAGCGCGGCCAGGGTCTCGGGGCCGCGCGA
Organism: Streptomyces virginiae; assembly: GCF_041432505.1. Classification (GTDB taxonomy): domain Bacteria; phylum Actinomycetota; class Actinomycetes; order Streptomycetales; family Streptomycetaceae; genus Streptomyces; species Streptomyces virginiae_A. The sequence goes on along the minus strand of NZ_CP107871.1, from coordinate 566,249 downwards.
GTTCGCCACGGAGACCTCGTGCCCGAGGGCCGTGAGCCGACGGGTCAGGTTGCCGCCGATGTTGCCCGCGCCGATGATGCCGATCTTCATGAGCTCTCCAGTGCGTCCGGGTTCAGTGTCGCGTCCGCCCCAACCTCCGCCCCGGGCCCCGCATTCCGCCCCGCGGTGCTCGTCCCCCGGTCGAGCGATGCGTTCGCGCCGCCGTACGAGGGCCGGTCGGTGTGCCGGAGGGCCCCTGACCGGCCCGATACGGCCGAAGGTGTGGCCTTTCGGCCATTTCTCGCATTCCGCGAACCGGACAGGACCGGGACGGCGTCGGTCCGTACAGCCACTCAGCTCGAGGAAAGGCCCAGCAGATGTCCATGTTCTCGGCCAGGCGAACCGCCTCCCTCACCCTCGCGGCCACCGCCGCACTCACCCTCGCCCTCGTCACCAGCGCCTCGGCGAACGGATCGGAAGCGGGGACGCCGGCCCGGGCCACCGCCCCGGCCCCGTCCGTCTCCGGCAGCCCCGAAGGCGCCTTCACCCGGATCGCCGACTTCTACGGCTCCTACATCGACGCGGTGTACGACGGCGACGGGGCGACCGCGGACCGCCTACGCGCCTTCTACCTCTCGGCTCCGCTCCAGGCGGAGTTGCGGAAGTGGGAGGAGACCAACCACGCGGACGGCGTACTCCGCGCGCAGAACGTACCGCTCCGGTGGAAGGTCACCTCCACCGGCAGCGGAGCGGGCCGGACCGGCGCCACGGTCACGCTGACGTGGGGCGGCGACACGACCCAGGTCTTCGTCCAGGCCGACCTGGCCACCCGCAGGATCGTCTCCATCCGGGACTGACCCTCCCGCGTCGGGCGCGCGGGGGCCGCCTACAGTTCCCGCGTGAGGACACATCGATGATCCGGGGCCTGTGGCCGCGCCGCCCGCAGCCCGTGCCCGTCCACTGCGGCGACGGCCGCCATACGATACGGACCGCCCGGCTGCTCCTGTACACCCCCCGCGACCACTGGGACGTGGAGATGGGCGCCGCCGCCGGTGCCGACAGCGACGCACAGCGCTGGTTCGGTTGGATCCCCGACTCTCTCGTCACCCCCGAGACCGCCGCGCACCTCCTCGGCATCCACGACGGAAACCGCGCCGAGCGGCTGCGGGCCTTCCCCAGGTCCGTACGGCGGGAGTTGGCCCGGCCGGTGGTGCTCCCGGACCCGGGCGCGGAGCAGCGGCTGCTCGCCGTCGACGCGGCCACGGGCCTGGTGGCCGGAATGAGTTCGCTGACCCCGGACAGCGGCGGGGCCATCGGCCTCTGGCTCGCCCCGGCCTGCCGCGGTCGGGGCCTGGGCACCGAACTGGTCACGGCCACCGCCCGGTTCGGCCATGAACACCTCGGCCTGGAGTCGGTGTCCGCCGGCACCGAGACCGCCAACCACCGCTGCCGGGGAGCCCTGAGAGCCGCGGGCTTCGTGCAGTGCGAGGGTCCGGCCCTGCACACGCTCCCCGACGGCAGGGTCGTCGACTCCGCCTGGTACCGGCACGAAGCCGCCGGCACCGCCCGCTGCGCCGGGGTGTCGGCGGCCGCGGTCAGCCGGGTGTGAGCGCGCAGGCGCCGCGGTTCAGGAGATCGCGTACCACTGGCTGGCCCAGCCGGTGTTGATGGTGCTCGTGGACTGTTCGGCGAGGTTCACCGTGGCCGGCAGGGAGGTCTGACCGGTCAGCAGGTTGCTGTACCTGAGGTTCGGGGGCGTCAGGCCCGCGTTGACCGAGATGCCGGCGCCCGTGGACTTCAGGGTGAGGCCGTTGGTCGCCCAGGTGCCGTTGAGCAGCAGCGCGATGAAGTAGGTGCCGGGAGCGGCGGTGAAGGGCTTGCCGAGGGCGAACGGCTTGGCGATCGCGTCGGTCATCAACTGGGGGGAGATGTCCGGGGTGGTCGCCACGAGGGTGCCCTTGGCGTCGTACACCCCCAGGTAGCAGTTGGCGAGTTGGGCGTTCGGGTCGATACCGGCCAGGCCCAGCCACACGTTCGACCAGGTGATCTGCTCGCGCAGCACGATCCGTACCAGGGTGACCCGGCCGCCGACCCCGGCCGACGACTGGGCGGTGACGTGCCCCGCGTCATTGGGGTCCCCGGTCCAGGCCAACAGGTTCTGGTCCTGCGGCCGGGGCCCCTCGAAGCCTGATCCGCCGCCGCTCTGCGCGGGCACGGACGCCACGGAGCTCGACGCCGCGGGCCGGCTGTCTCCCGGGGCGGTGCAGCCGGCGAGGACGAGCAGCGCTGCGAGCGCGGTCACGAGACCGGTCGTGGCGGTGGTGGTGCGGGTGCGCATGGTCCCCCCATGAGGTGCGGATCTGTCGACGGACATGATCACACGCCGCCGGTGCGCACCCGCCCCGCCCGTCGCGGAGCCCCGATCGCGAGGTCGGGTCCGGAAGTCGACGCCGCGCCGGCCGAACTCCGCCGGGTCCGTATCGACCGAATGGCTGGGGATGACCCGAGTCGTCCCCTGAACCGACCCTGCGGGCTTCCTTAAGGGAACTTGAAGAAGCCCTCCAGCGGGCGGATTTCACTGATCACAACCCTAGGCTCGGTCGCACCCCACCCCCTTCCCTCTGTGAGGTGCTACAGGCATGAGCAGCCGAACTCCCGCAACGCCGTCCCGCGTCGAAGCACGGCGGAAGAAGGCGATGCGCACCCGCATCGTCCTGTCCCTGACCGCGGCCGCCGCGGCGGTGGCGGTCGGCGTCGCCGTGGCCGACTCCGGCGGCGGTACGCAGGTGGACCAGCGGGCCGACGGCGCCGGCGGGGCGAAGACCGGGACGCCGACGCCCGCGGACACGGCCGGGACGGCGAGCCCCACCGCTCCGCTCCCCGAGGTCACCGCCGATGCCGCGGCCGCCACGGGCTCACTGCCGCCCGCGTCTCCGGCCGCCGAAGGCACGGGGTCGGCGGCGCCGGCGAAGCCCGCGGCGGAGGAGAACACCCCGACCAGGTCCACCCCGGCCGGCAAGCCCCCGCGTACGTCCGGCGGGAGCACGGGCGGCGGTGCCGGCACCTCGGGCGGCTCCGGCGGATCCGGGGGCTCGTCCGGCGGATCTTCCGGCGGCTCGTCGGGCGGCTCCGGCAGTTCCTCGAGCGAGGAGTCCGCGGTCCTCGCCCTGGTCAACAAGGAGCGGTCCGCCGCCGGATGCGGCCCCCTGACCGTGAACTCCAAGCTGGCCGCCGCGGCGCGCGCGTACAGCGACACCATGGCCCGCAGCGGTGTCATGTCCCACACCGGGCCCGACGGGTCCACCATGACCTCCCGTGTGGAGGCCGCCGGCTACGGGTGGTCCCGCCTCGGCGAGAACATAGCCCGGGGCCAGTCGGACGCCGACTCGGTCATGAAGGCGTGGATGAACAGCTCCGGCCACCGGGCCAACATCCTCAACTGCTCCTTCAAGGAGATCGGCATAGGCGTGCACAAGGGTGACGGCGGCCCGTGGTGGACGCAGGACTTCGGAACGTCGAAGTAGGCACTTCCCCCGCCACCCCTGACCCGCACCGCCGCCCCCATACCCCCTCCGTACCCCCATACCCGCCACCCCCCACCGGCCTCGCGGCACCGGCCACCTCCCCCCTCGGCCGCTGCCCGGCCGCACACGTCCCCCGACCCGTACCCGGGTCGGGGGACGTCCGCGTTCCCGCCCCCGACGGCGTGGGTGCCGGTGTCCGCACCCGTCGGACGGGGGAGGTGGTGACGCGCGGCCCGGTCCGTCCGCCACTATGGGGCCGTGCCTCGATTTCCGCGCTACCTGTTCATATGGCTGTCGTGCACGGCCACCAGCGTGACGGCCGTGCTCGCCACGGTCCAGTTCGTGGTCGGCTCCACCCGCCATACGCCCCCGGTGGCCCGGTCCGCGCCCATGGTCTTCGACTCGCCGCCGGCGTGGCCGGCGGTGCAGAACCCCTCGTCGGGGTCGCCGTCCCCGACCGCCTCCGCGTCCCCGAGCCCCTCGCCCACCGCGACCGAGGCTCCGACCCCCTCGGCTCCGTCCTCCCCGTCCACGAAGCCCTCGGCGACCGCCCGCACCACCGCGCCCAAACCCGGCGTCGACTGCGGGAGCGGCGGGCCGGGCCTGCACACCGTCCCCTCGCAGGGCGGCAAGGTCACGGTGCGGTACGGGAGCCGAGGCGTATGTCTGATCTCCGCGGTCCCGAGCCGCGGCTTCAAGGCCACCACCTCGCAGACCGACGACGACACCCTGACGGTCACGTTCAGCGGCTCGGACCACCGGTCGGTCGTCACCGCGACCATCGACCCGGTGGCCAAGGCCAGTGTCCGCGAGACGTCGTTCTGACGACGGTCCGGTCGCCCCTTCGACCGGCAGAACGCCCCCAAGAGGCGCGTGACGGCGGGGGCGTGACCGCTTCGACCCGTCCGCACCGCTCGTCCCCCCTGATCCCTTTCGCGGGGATTGCCTCCCCGTATGCGCTCATCGGACGGGTCCCGACGAAGCGGAAGGTGAGCTCTTCCTTAGGGGAACCTCAAGATCGCACTCAGGCGGTTCCCGGGGCTCGCCGCGGTCCTATGCTCACGTCAGCCGATCGGCCTTCGGCGCCCGGGCACACCGCCCCGGCGAACCGTCGGACCACCGGCTTCATCGAGTCGGGAGGCTTCTCGCCCTTCCCGTAGTTCTCCGCGCGCCTTGGGGTGTCTTCGCCATGACTTCTCGCATACACCGACCCGTCCGTGCCGGCCACGCCGCGCAGCCCCGCTCCGCCGCGCCCCTGGGTGTTCGGCTGCCGCTCGTCGCCGCCGCCGTGGTCGCGGTCGGGCTGTGCGCCGCCTGCGGGCCGTCCTCCGAGAACGTCGGCTCCGCCTCGCCGACCACCCTCGGACAGTCCGCGACCGCCCTCGCCCCCACCTCACCCTCGGCCTCCGCGTCCACCGAGGCCTCCCCGAGCGCGTCGGCCTCGCCGTCGGCGTCCGCCACCACCCAGGCCTCCTCCTCGCCGACGCCCTCCCGGTCCAAGAGCGCCTCCACCGCCCCCAAGCCCGCCCGTACGTCCGCGGCGCCCGCCACCCCCGCCCGGGTCCCCGGGCCCGGCTACGACAGCTCCGCCGACGGGCAGAAGCAGGTCGACGCCGCACTCGCCGCCGCCAAGGCCGACGGAAGGATGGTGCTGCTCGACTTCGGGGCCAACTGGTGCGGCAACTGCAAGGCGGCCGACAAGGTGTTCGCCCAGCCGCAGACGACCGCGATCCTCGGAGCCTCGTACCACCTGGTCAAGATCGACATCGGTGGCAACAGCTCCGCCAACTCCGCGCTCCTGCGCAAGTACAGCCCCGCCGGCGGGACCTACACGATGCCCGTGCTGGTCGTCCTCAACTCCTCCGGCAAGGTGCGTACCGACACCCACACCACGGGCAACCCCTCCCTGACGGCGGAGGGGATCAACGCCTTCCTGCGCAAGTGGGCCGCGTGAGACCGGTCGGCCCGCGCCGGGCCCAGGTGCGTACGGCAGCCCTGGCCGGAGCCGCCCTCGTGGCGGCCGCGGCCGGTTGTGTCTTCGCCGCCGTCGGCTCGGTCGCCGCCGACGGCAGCCGCGCGGAGGCGGCGGCCGGACCGGCGACCACCGTCGGCGCCGTGGTCCGGTCGGCGGCCGAGGCCGCGGTCATCGCCCCCGCAGACCGGCCCGCCGCACCCGCGACGGCGGGCGACGACCTCGACGGGAAGCCGGTCGGCCTCGACGACTTCCGGGGACAGGTCGTCGTGGTCAACGTCTGGGGGTCCTGGTGCGGGCCCTGCCGCGGGGAAGCGGACGACCTGGCGCGGATCGAACGGCGGACGCGGGACCAGGGCGTCCGGTTCCTCGGGATCAACACCCGCGACCCGGACCGCGCGGCGGCCCGCTCCTTCGTCCGTGCCCACGGCCTCGACTTCCCCAGCCTCCACGACCCGACCGGGGAGCTCCTGCTCCGCTTTCCCCCCGCCCTGCTCAACCCGCAGGCGATCCCGTCCACCCTCGTGATCGACCGCCGCGGCCGCGTCGCCGTCAGCATCGGCGGCGCGGTCACCGAGGACGAACTCGGCCCCCTGATCGCCCGGGTGCTGGAGGAGACGGCATGACGACGGGCCTGGTACTCGCCGCCGCGGACACCCCCTCCCTCCTCCACGGGACCCTGGTCGTCGCCGCTCCGGTGGCGTTCCTCGCGGGACTCGTCTCCTTCCTCTCGCCGTGCGTGCTGCCGCTCGTACCGGGCTACCTCAGCTACGTGACCAGCCTGTCCGTCTCCGACCTGGCCGAGGCCCGCGGCGGGCGCCGCAGCAGGATGGCGGCCGGCGCGCTGCTCTTCGTCCTCGGCTTCACTGCGGTCCTCGTCTCCGGAGGCGCCCTCTTCGGGTACTTCGGCCGCACCCTGCTGGCCCACCAGGAGGTGATCACCCGGGTGCTCGGTGTCTTCACCGTGCTGATGGGGCTGTCCTTCATGGGGTTCCTGCCGGGATTCACCCAACGCGAGTTCCGCAGCCACCACCGTCCCACCCTCGGGCTGGCCGGAGCCCCCCTGCTGGGCGCGGTGTTCGCGGTCGGCTGGACGCCCTGCATCGGCCCGACGTTGGCCGCCGTACAGGCGCTGGCCTGGAGCGAGGCCGGCGCGGGCCGAGGGGCGCTGCTGATGGCGACGTACTGTCTCGGCCTCGGGCTGCCGTTCGTCCTGGCCGCGCTGGCCTTCCGGCGCGCCATGGGCGCCTTCGGCCTGGTCAAACGCCACTACGCGTGGGTCCTGCGGATCGGCGGCGGAATGCTCGTACTCGTCGGCGTACTGCTGGCCACCGGGGTGTGGAACGACCTGGTGTACCGACTGCAGCTGTGGAGCGCGGACTTCACCACCGCCGTGTGAGCGGACGGCCCCCGTACCGACTCGATCCGATTCGTCTTCCCGACACAAGAGGCACAGAGACCCAGATGAACCTTTCCCCGCGCATCACCCGTACCCGGACGACCCGGACCGTGGTCGCCCTCCTCTCCCTGGCCGCGCTCACGGCCTGCGGCGACCAGTCAGCCGACAAGGCCCAGGCCGGCGCCGCGGCGAAGGCGAACGCGCCGGCCCCCACGACCACCTTCACCGAGAACGGGGTCACCGTCACCCTCTCGGTGGCCGACTGGCAGGCCTCGAAGGGCACGCTGACCGCCGTCTTCACCCCCGAGAAGAAGGGCTTCCACCTGTACAGCACCGAACTGCCGCCCACCGGCATAGAAGGCGTCGGCCGGCCGACCGCGGTGAACGTCACCGGCGTCCTCAAGACCGACGGGAAGCTGACGGCCGCCGCCGACGTACGGTCCATCAGCGTGCCCGGCGTCGACGCCCCGATGCCCGTCTACCCGGACGGCCCGGTCACCACCACCCTGCCCGTCCGCGCCGACGGCAAGGGGGACGCCACGGTGCTGCTCGGCTACGCCAGCTGCAGCGCGAAGGAAGGCTGCACCATTCCGGTCGCCGACCACCCCGTACACCTGCGCCTCACCGACGACGGCCCCACGTTCGACACCCACTGAAAGGTGTGTGGACCGAACCCCTAAGGTGTGCCCATGCCCAGCGTCCTGGTCGTGGAAGACGACCCCAGCATCCGCCAGTCACTCATCGAGGTCCTGGCGGAGCACGGGTATGCCGTACGCAGCGTGGGCGACGGATTCGGCGCCCTGCGCGAGGTCACCCAGACGCCCGTCGACGCGGTGGTCCTCGACCTCGGCCTGCCCGATCTGGACGGGGGAGACGCACTCCGCATGATCCGGGGCATATCGTCCGTCCCCGTCCTGGTCGCCACCGCACGCGACGACGAGACCGAAATCATCAAGCTCCTCAACGCGGGCGCCGACGACTACCTGGTCAAGCCCTTCTCCGGAGGACAGCTCATCGCCCGCCTCTCCGCCGTCCTGCGGCGCACCAGCCACGTGTCCTCCAACGGCACCGCCCACAACGCGCAGGGCGCGCGGCCCGCGCCGGCCGCCGACCCGATGGGCGCCACCACGGTGGGCGAGCTGGCAGTGGACCCCGGCGCGCGCACCGCGTACCTGGCCGGCCGGAGCTCCACCTCACCCGGCGGGAGTTCGACCTCCTGGCCTTCCTCGCCCACCACACCGGCCAGGTCGTCTCCAAACGCCGACTGCTGACCGAGGTCTGGCGCGAGCCGTACGTCGACGACCAGACCGTCGACGTGCACCTGTCGTCCCTGCGCCGCAAACTCGGCGAACGCGCGGCGGCCCCGCGCTACCTGCTGACGGTCCGCGGCGTCGGCATCAAACTGGTGGCCCCGCGGTGAGACGCTCACTGGCGGGAGTCGCGCTCGCCGTGACGTCCATGGTCGCCCTCTCCTTCCTCATACCCCTGGGCGCCCTGGTGATGTCGCTGGTCAAGGAGCAGAGCGTCACCGCGGCCGAGCAGCGCGCCGCCGCCCTCGCACCCGTCCTCACGCTCACCACGGATCCCTCCGCGCTACGGGAATCCGCCGCCGGACTCGACGAGGCCGAACACCTGGTCATCCACCTCCCCGACGCCCAGAGCCTCGGCGACTCCCAGGCCCCCGTGAAACTGCTCGAACGCGCCCAACAGGGACGCGAGTCCATCTCCCAGAAGACCCCCGGCGGATGGATCTGCCTGCAGCCGGTGGTGCTCCCCGGCGACCGGGTCGCCGTCATCGAGAACTTCGTCCCCGACGAGGAACTGACCCGCGGGGTCAAGGCCTCCTGGGCGGTCATGCTGCTCCTCGCGATCGGCCTGGTCGGTGGCTCGGTCCTGGTCGCCGACCGGCTCGGCGCCAAGGTCGTCCGGTCCTCCAAGAAGCTCGCCCAGGCCTCGCACACCCTCGGTCAGGGCAATCTGGACACCCGGGTGGAGCCCATGGGCCCCAAGGAACTGCGCGACGCGGGTGTCGCCTTCAACGCCATGGCCCACCGCATGACCGAACTGCTCGCCATCGAGCGCGAACTGGTCGCCGACCTCTCCCACCGGCTGCGCACCCCGCTGACCGCCCTGCACCTGGCATCGGAACGGATGGCGGGTACACCGGAGTCGGCCAGGGTCGAGGCGGCGGTGCACGCGCTGGAGTCGGAACTCCAGGCCATCATCGCCGCGGCGCGCACCCCGCTCGCCGTGGGCCCGATGGGCCACGGCATGCGCAGCGCGGAGACGGGTTCGATCCCGCAGGCGACCGCGACAGGGTCGACGGGGCCGACCGGCCCGTCCGAGTGCCCCCGCTCCGAGGTCGCCGATGTCGTACGGCGCCGGACCGCCTTCTGGGCCGTCCTGGCGGAGCAGCAGGACCGGGCCTGTTCCCTCGACCTCACCCAGGAGCCCACGGCCGTCAGCCTCAGCGACGACGACATCGCCGCGGTGGTGGACGCGCTCATCGGCAACGTCTTCAGCCACACCCCGCCCGGTACCGCGTTCGCGGTCCGTGTCGCCCGTACCGCCCAGGCCGTGGAGCTGGTGGTGGAGGACTCCGGACCGGGCATCCCGGAACCGGACCGGGCCCTCTCCCGCGGCAGCAGCACGGGCTCCTCGGGGCTCGGCCTCGACATCGCCCGCAGGGCCGCGGCCGTCACCGGAGGCTCGATGCGGATCGCGCACGCCCCGCGGGGAGGCGCGCACATCACCGTGGTCTTCGCCCTGGCGCCGTCCCTGCGCTCCGAGCGCGGCCCGCGCGGCTCACGCAGGCGCGCCGGATGGTGGCCGCGCAAGCGATGACCGTACGGGCACCCCGGGCCGGGAGCTGTGGCAGGATGCCGCGATGATCTCCAACTCGCCGATCCCGCACGTCGTTCCCGCAGGCCGGATGGCCCGGGCGGAGCAGCCCGTGCTCACGCTGTCCGGTGGGTGGGAGCTGCGCCCCTGGCAGGCGGATGACGCGGACGTCCTGTTCGCCGCCGGCCAGGACCGGACGATCCGTCCCTGGAACCGGCTGCTGGTGAACTCTCCCGAAGAGGCGCGGCAGAGGATCGAGCGCATGCGCCGGCGATGGCAGGCCGAGCTCGCCGCGATCTGGGCCGTCGCCCGGCCGGACGGTGCGCCCGTGGGCCTGATCGGCTGGGGCGACATCGACCTCCGGGGCGGCAGCGCGGAGATCGTCTACTGGCTGCTGCCCGCGGCACGCGGTGCGGGCGTCGCGGTCGAGGCGACCCGGCGGGTCAGCCGATGGGCGCTGGACGATCTAGGCCTGCACCGGCTGCGGTTGTGCCACTCGACGGCGAACCCGGCATCGTGCCGTGTGGCGGACAAGGCCGGATACACCCTGGAAGGCACCCAGCGCAGCGCGCTGTTGCACGCGGACGGGTGGCACGACCAGCATCTGCACGCCCTGGTCCAGGGCGACGTCTGATCCTGCGGCGGACCGCCGGGAAGGTGGCGCGGTGGGAGGTACACGCTCGTGCCCGCCTCGTGCGGCGGGTCCGGAACCGGCCCGGTGGATTCGGGCCGAACCGTAGGGCGTCGCGCCGTAGACTCCGCCCGTGGACCCGGACGAGGTCCGGCCGTTGCGCGCCCCCGCGGTGAGGAGAACCCATGCAGGACCCTTCGGACTCGATGGAGAACGTCGAGCCTGAGCGCAGCGGTGAGAGCGATCCCACCGATCCGCCTGCTGCGGGCGATCCGATACCCGACGCGGACATCGACGCGACGTCGGCGTCGACGGTCCTGGCGGAGGTGCTCCCCGGCATCGCCGTGGTCTTCGGAGAGGTCCCGGCGGAGCTCGAACTCGGCTTGATCGACTTCGGGCTCGTGTCGGCCGCCGACCGCAGCCAGATCGCCACCGTCGTCGCCTCGATCGGAAACACGGCGACCCTGGCCGGCGGCCTCGGCACCGCGTTCGCCGGGGCGCAGGGGCTCTACAAGCTCAGCGACGCGACACGGGCCCTCCTGCAGGCCGGCGGAACGCTCGCCGTCAAGGACGGCGCGAACCTCGGAGCCGTGCTCTTCGCCGGTGGCTTCAAGCAGGCCCGCTTCATCCCCGTGACCGCCGTGAGCAGGCTGAAGGCCGCTGCCGAGATGGGGCAGGCGCTGGCCATGGTCGCCCTGCAGATGGAGCTGAGCGAGCTCACCGGCCTGGTCGGAACCAACATCGCGCTGACGAGCCAGGTCCTCACGACCATCCGCCAGGGGCAGTGGTCCGAGCTGACGGGGCTCGTCACCACCGTCGATCGCGTGGTCGACCAGGCGCGGAAGGTCGGATCGGTTCCGACGTCCCTGTGGGAGAACGTCGCGGGAAGCGAAGCGGCGCTGAGCAAGCAGCTCGATCTGTACCGGCAGAACGTCCAGGGCCACATCCGGCAGGTCCGGGGACTCGACGCACCTGCGCGCAGGGAGCACCTGGAGACGAACGCCGAGGCGATCGTCTTCGACGCGCACGCGCTCCTGTCGTCGCTCAAGGCGTGGACCGGCTATCAGGCGCTCCGTGCCGCGCGGGCCCGAGAGGCGGGACGTGAGGACGCCGACGAGGCCCGGCTCGTCGACGTCATCGTGCGCGACCTCCGCGAGGAGCTCGGCTCCGCTCTCGCCGAGACCAGGCGCCTCGTGGACGCGCTGACGCGGGAGCTACGGATCATCGCCGAGCTCCCCGGACGCGAGACGCTGTCCCTGCCGGGGAAGCGGCGGGACTCGATCGCCGCCCGCCAGACCTCCGCCCGTCTGCTGGAGGCGATCCAGCCGCTGGCCGACGTGCTCCATCCGCCCGTTGCTCCGCTCGAGGTTCCGGAGGTCGTCTGCGCACCCGAATCGTCGGCCCTCGATCCGTACCTCCGCATCCTGCGATGGTTCCTGGAGGACGGTGAGACCCTGCGGGTCCTCGGCTTCCCGGACCAGGTCGACGCGCTCGGCCCGATTTCCGCGATCTTCAGCGGAGCCAAGGAGAAGCTCGCGGCGGCGAGGGACAAGGACAGGGCGGCGGCGAAGACGCTCGTCGTCGTCACGGACCGCCGCATCATCACGGCCAGGACGACCGCGTTCCTCGAACAGGGCGAGATCCGCCAGGACATCCCGATCGACCAGGTGCGATACGTCCGAGCGGCGACCACCACCCCGCAGGACAGGAGCGGGCGCCTGACGGTCGACCTCATCACGCGCGACGACAACATCCGATGGCTCTTCCACGCCGACATCGGCACCAGCCAGGTCGACGCGCTCGCCGCCCTGCTCGCCGAGTCGATGACGATTCCGGACGCCGAACGCGAGGAACTACGACAGCGGGGCCGCACCCCCATCGAGGCCGGTCGCGCGGCGGACTGACGACGGGGGCCCGTCGTACGGCCGCAGCGGCGCCGGCGCGACTCAGGACCCGGAAGAGCCGGCCCGGTCGACGCCTGCGGCCGGCGGCAGCAGCGCGGGGCGCTTCGCCGTGCGGCCGTCGCCGGAGGAGCGGCCCCGCAGACGGCGGCCCAGCCAGGGCCCGAGGAACGCGGCCACCCAGCGCAGTTCGGCCGCCACGGTCGAGCCGCCCGGTGCGGTCGGCCGCGGCGGCAGCGGGTGCGTCCAGGTGTCGTCGCTGCCGGGCAGACCGACGGCGTGGGCAAGGGCCGCGGCGATCCGTTCGTGACCGACGGGGCTGGCGTGCAGCCGGTCGTCGGTCCACATCCGCGGGTCGGCCACGGCGGCCGGCAGGGCCGTCTCGGCGACGATGACCCCGTGGCGGGCGGCCGCCGCGCGGATACGGTCGTTGAGGTCGGTGATGCGGGGCACGACGGGCCGGGCGAGGGGCACGATCTTCCCCAGGTCGGGGAAGGTCACGGTCGCCACCTCGGCCCCGGCGGCCGTGAGCGCGGCGAACATCTCCTCCAGGTGCCCGGCGACCTCGGCGGCGTCGAACCGGGGCCGGAGGATGTCGTTGACCCCGGCGACGACGGTGGCCAGGTCGGGGCGCAGGGCCAGGGCGGGGCCCAGCTGCTCGGCGCGGACCTGCCCGGCGAGACGTCCCCGGACGGCCAGGTTGGCGTACTGAAGGCCGGGGTTGACGGCGGCGAGGTGTTCGGCGAACCGGTCGGCGAAGCCGCGCAGGCCCACGCTGTCGTCCCCGTCGCCGAGGCCCTCGGTCTGAGAGTCGCCCAGGGCGACGTAGCGCAGGTACTCACCGTTCGGCACGGGTCAGCCTCTCCTTCAGGATCGCCGCGCTGCGGCGGCACCAGTCGCGATGTCCCTCTTCGAAGGCGAGGCCGCGCAGACCGGTCAGGTATCCGCCGATCCGCTCGCCGTGGAGCAGGAACTCGTCCTCGTCCATGTCGCCGCGCATTTTGCGCAACACCCTGCCGAGCAACTCGATCTTGGCGTCGGCGGCGACCGCGCGCGCTTCGAGCTGCGCGATCACCGGTTCGATGCCGATCCGGTCGGCGGTCTGGACCTTGACGAGGAGGTCGTCACGGATGACGGAGGACTTGAGCGGGGCCGCGGCGAACTCCTCCAGTTCGGCGCGGCCGGCCTCGGTGACCTGGAACAGGCGCTTGTTGGGCCGGGTCTCCTGGACCACCTCGCGACCCGCCACCAGACCTTCCTTCTCCAGCTTGGCCAGCTCGGCGTACAGCTGCTGGGGCAGGGCGTGCCAGAAGTTCGCGACGCCGATGTCGAAGGACTTCGCCAGCTCGTAGCCGCTGAACTCGCCGTCCAGCAGTGCCGCCAGTACGGCATGTCGCAAGGCCATCGCGGTCGCCCCTTCCCCTTCCTCGCCAACCCCTGCATCATACTCATGAAAGTGACTAGTCAGATTCATGAGTATCAGGAGGGGTCATGGAGACTGCCGAACGCTTCCGCGCCGCTGTGGAGAAGCGGGATCTCGCCGCGCTGGAGGACCTGTTCACGGAGGACGTCCGGTTCTACAGCCCGGTGAAGTTCACGCCCTTCGAGGGGCGGCCCATGGTCCTCGGGCTCTTCGGGGTCCTCCTGCGCGTCTTCGAGGAATTCCGCTACGTCGGCGACTTCGAGGGCGCGGCCGAGACCAGCGTCGACGGCACGCAGGCCCCGGCGGAGGTGCTGCTCTTCCGGGCCGCGGTGGAGGGCCGGGAGATCCACGGGATCGACCTGCTCCACTTCGACGAGGCGGGCCGCATCAAGGAGTTCACCGTGATGGTCCGGCCGCAGTCCGCCGTGCAGGCCCTGGGCCAGGCGGTCCTCGCCGGCCTGGTCGCCGACGGCCTCGCGTAGGCCGCCGCCGGACCGCCTGCGGAGGGACCGGGCGTGGCCGGTGGTGCGGGGTGCGGACGGCCTCGGTCGTCCGCACCCCGCGTCGTCACATCAGGACGCCGGGCGGCGGGCCGTAAGGGCGCGCGGGCCCCGGCGGCCTCGCCGCAGCGGTCACAGCCCGCAGGTCACAGCCTGCAGGTCACAGCCCGGAGGTCGGGCGCAGGACCAGGGAGACGAAGCCGAAGCTGTCCCGGTAGCCGCGCAGCCATTCCGCACGCCGCTCGTGGGCCGTCCGCAGGATCTCGGCGGCGTTCGGATCGGTGGGGTGGTCGAGGGCCCACGCGGCCAGCGATCCCAGGCAGGACCACTCGTACGCGTCCAGCTCCGCGCGTGTGCTGACGTGAGCGTGCACGGGAGCCCATCCGTCGGCGGCGATGAGGTCCACGGTGGTCGCCAGGTCATGGAGCTCGCCGAAGATCTCGACGGCCTCCGCGGACGGCTCACGGTCCCAGAAGCTCTCGCCGAGCAGTACGCGGCCGCCGGGAGCCAGGTGCTCCCGCGCCGCCGCGAGGGTCGGCAGCAGGCCTCCGAAGGCATGGGTGGCGCCGACGCTGACCACCAGGTCGAAGGGCCGGTCGGAGGCGAACTCCGAGGCCTTCTGCTGGTGTACGACGAGACGGTCCTCGACGCCGAGCAGGCCCGCCGAGCGGCGGGCCCGCTCCACCGACACCTCGGAGGTGTCGACGCCCTCGGCGTGCAGACGGGGGTGGGTGGCCAGGGCGCGCAGAAGCCATTCCGCGGTACCGCACCCCAGGTCGAGGACCCGCTCGCCGTCGCGCGGTGCGCCGTGTTCGAGCAGCCGGCGTACCGATTCGTCGTCGAGCGGGGCCTTTATGGGGTGGTCGGCGTGTGCGATCCCGGAGATCTGTTCATGATTCACCGGGGCAGCTTGTCAACGCCGACGCCCGTGCGCACCTGTAATTCGTCAGTGATCGGAGATTCGGCCGTTCCCGCCGACGCCGCTACGGAGTCACCGGGGGAGCTCCTCCTCCGGCACGACCTTGACGAGACCCGAGCTGACGGGACGCTTGTCGTTGACAAGAACGAGCCGGTTCCGGGCCCATGTATCGAGCCGGTCGCATGCCCAAGCGGGGTCGTACGCTGCCGTGGGCAGCTGCGGTATGCGCTTTCGGCCGGTGTCGTCGAGCCGGTAGGGAACCTCGAAGGCCGTGTTCCAGTCGTCCAGGTTCGTGCCGAACCGCTGTTCCGCCTCTGCCGGACCGATGCCCAGGTACTGGCCGATCTCCGTCCAGGAGCTGCCCCGTTCCCGTTCGTAGACCACGGCCGAGACCAGCGCCCGCTCCGCGAGTTCGACGAGCTGGAACGCCTGGCTCACCCGGCCTCCGGGACCGGTGTCAGGGTCGTTCCCGGTGGCGACCAGGCCGGCGGCCCCGTCCGCGGCGTCCGCCGCGTGATCGCACAGGACGAGGCGGGCCAGAGCCTGGCGGGTGAATCGGGCACGGTCGGCGTCGTAAGGGGTCGTCTCGCTCACCCCCACAGCCTCGCAGGCCGCGACCGCGGCGCGTACCTGATTTCCCTCCAGGGGCCGGCCTCCACCGGCCGGCTCGACTGCATGAGGCGCCGCTTCCGTCGAGTACCGGATGTTCACGAGCCACCGGCGGACCTCCGTTGCCAGGCCTGCGCGAACATCTCGTGCAGGGGAGCCGTCGGCAGCACCCGGCCGAAGGGGGCGCGGATCGAGGTGCTCCACAGGGGGCGCACCTGATGGCTCGCCAGTTTCACCGTCTCCAGCGGCAGGTTCGGTGCCTTCAGCTCGGTCCATTCCCCAGGCAGGAACACGGTCCGGCCCGCCCGCGCCCGCTTGGCCTCCATGACCGCGCCGGAGGCGAGGAGTTCCGCGCGGACCTCCTTGTGCCGCTTCGCGGTCCAGCCGTTCCACCGGCGTACGTTCCGGTCGGTGGGCGTGGCCAGCGTCGCCACCTGGAGGTACAGCGCCGCCGCGTCCGCGCCCACACCGAGCTCGGCCGCCACCCGGGTGACCAGCTCCGGACAGGACCGCCGCGGATCCGCCTCGTACGCACCGGCCGGAACCGGTCCGGAGCGGGCCCGGATCATCATCCGCTCCAGCCCGCCACCGGCCAGCAGTGGCGCCACCCGGTCCAGTTCCTCGGCGAGGTCCGTGACCTCCCGGACCCGCCGCCACACCTCGGGGTCGGCGACCGCCGCGGGCCGCAGGAACGAGGCACCACCGGGCGCGCACACCACCAGGGCCCCGGAGTCGTACGCGGTCACCGGAGCTGGTCCTTCCTCCTCGCGGTCACCCATCGCCACCGGCAACGACTCGGGCCCGAACCGCTCGGCGATCCGCGCCGAGGTGTCCTGGACCCGGCCGCCGGGCAGCGCCAGCAGCAGCTCGGGGCGCGCCAGTTCGGCCCGTAGCCGCTCGTACACGTCCATCGCGCCCGCCACCGCGGGATCCCCGACGGGCCGGTCCGTCCAGGCCCACACCAGCGCGCTCGCGATGTCGGCGAGGTCGAGGCCCACCGGGGTGCCGTACGGCAGCTCAAGCCCGGCCGGGGGCACGGCCCGGACCCCCACACCGATGCCGTACGGGGTCGCCGCCGGCTCCCAGTCGGCCGCCTCCACGGTCGTGTCCGCCGCGGCCGCGTAACCGTCCGCCAGCCGACGGGCCCACACCTCCCCGAGTCCCAGGTCGGTCTCCAGGGCGTCCGCCGCCTCGTCGTGGACGGCCGGCAACGTCCCGAGCAGCTCCCGCCACACCCCGGCCATCCGCTCCGCGGCCGCGTCGACCCCGCCCGGCCGCCACAGTGCGGCCGGGTCCTCGGGCAGGGCCGCGGCCAGCACGGCCCGCTGCCCCGCGCACCCGAGCCGCGCGCGCAGCTCCTCGTACGCCACGGCCGTCATCGCGGTCGCCCGGTACGGGGCCCTGCCCGCCAGGGCACGGTCCTCGTCCCGGTGGCCCCGGCCGACCAGACCGGCCACGACGAGCCGGGCCACGGCCCGCCTGACACCGGTCAGTTCCGCGAAGCGCGCGGCCGCCGACTCCGGCACCGGGACGGGCCCGAGCTCCTCGACCGCCGCGACCAGGGCCCGCAGCCGGGCGGCGTCGTCCCGCCGCACCCGGACCGGGCGGGCCTGAGCGACGGCCGCCGGTACGGGATCACCGTCCGGGTCCTCGGCCCCGGGCGCCACGAACCAGCACGCCGCACCCCCGGCCCGCACCGCGGCGGACGCCACCGCCGTCCCGCCGGCCCGCAGCTCCTCCAGGGCGGCCGAGTCGGACACGCGGCCCACCCACCAGCGGCTGCCCGCACGGGCGAACGGCTGGTCGGCCCAGGTGTCGAGGAGCGCGAGCAGAGCGGCCCGGTCCGTGTCCGGGGTCGGCGCCACCGCCGCCCGCCACGCCACGGCGTCGATCGAGCCCAGCAGCTGCGACCAGTCCCGCGGCGGCGCCGGCGGCGAGAGCCGCCGCACCTCCTCCACGATCGTCCCGGCCAGGCAGGCACCGTCGGCGGCCAGCGCGTCGAGCGTCGCCGGCAGGGCCACGTCCTGGGTCCGGCGGTGCGCGTCGGCCTCGTCGTCCGTGACCAGCCCGAACAGCGCGGGCAGCAGCTCGGTGTCCCGCGTGGACCGGCGCGGCACGATCGGCGGCGCCTCGGCGAGGAGGGACACGCGCCGGTGCAGGGCCCGCCGCCGCTCCTCCACTCGGGCGGCGCGGCCTGCGACCGCCACGACCGCGTCGACCAGTACCGGGTCGGTGACCTCCGGCAACTCCCGGGCCACGGCGGCGCGCAGCGCCTCCGTACCGTCGAGGGCCGCCGAGAGCAGGGTGTCCGCCGTCCGCCGGCCCACGCCCCGCAGCGCCCGCGACCCGGCCGCGTCACGCGTGCGCAGCAGGTACCAGAAGGCGGGCGGCAGGGCCACGCCTCCCGACACGGTGGCCTTCCGGGGCGGCCTCACCCGCGGGTGCTTGAGCGAGTGGTGCCCTTCCAGCTCCCACAGCAGCACACCGTCGGCGGTGTACGCGCGGACCCCCGTACGGGTCTGTGCCTCCGCGAGGACCACGTCCTCCACCGCGCCCTCCGGCGCGGCCCACAGCCCCCACGGTTCCTGCCCCGGCCGGTCGATGTCGAAGCGCGCCGTACGCCCGTCCACGCTCTCCACCAGGTAGTGGTCGGGCGCGTGGTCGCGGTGCCGGGTCCGGAACAGCACGCGCGTCCCGACCAGCCCGTCCCGGCTGCCCAGCGGGGAGTCGGACAGCCCGGCGGGCAGCGGCGCCAGCTGCAGCGCCTCCGAGGCCAGGCTCATCCCCACCTCGGACGGCTCCGCACCCGGATCGGCGCTCGGGGCACGGCCGGGGAAGTCCGGCAGCGGCAGGGATCCGCGGCGCTCCCCGGTGACCGGGTCGACCACCTCCCACGGCTGCCGCCCGTAGATCTGGTTGGTCCAGATCCGGGAGCCGTCGCCGAGCAGCAGTTCCTCGCTGTCGATGCCCTCGGTGTCACCGGGCCGCAGCACGCGCAGGCCGCTGTGGCGCCCGCCCCCGTCGGCGCTCTCGAACTGGAAGCCGTACGCCCCGTCCAGGCTGCCGCCGTACGGCAGCAGCCCGCCCACCTGCCGCGGCTCGAACGGCTCCTCGGGGCGGTCGGCCCAGACGGCGGTGTCGCAGAAGGGCGGGTGCGCCTTGAGGCTCCAGCTCACCAGGAAGGAGCCGCCCACGTAGTGCACGGTGAACAGGCCGGCCTCCTCGGGAACCGTGAACCGGCAGGAGCCCCGCTCCCCGTCCGGGGCGACGGCGACCGCCCGGTCGCGCCCGAACACCGTCAGCACCGGCCAGGTACACGTCACTCCGACCACGCCCGGCAGGGGAGGTCGCACCGCCACGCGCGCCCCGCCGACCCCGCCGACCCCGTCCATTCCGTCCGTCCCGTCCGCCGCGGGATCAACGGGCTCCGCGGGTTCGGCGGTCTCCGCGAACCCCGCGTACACCGACTCCAGGGCCGGCCAGGCCAGTTCCTCCGGCAGACCGGCCGCCAGCGAGCGCCGCAGGGTGCCCGCCGCACCCGCCCCGGCGAGGGCTTCGACGATTCCGCCGAGAGCCGTCACCGTCGGCCGGTCCAGCAGCGTCTCCAGCTCGGCCATGGCCTCCTCGGCCCCCGCCGTACCGCCGCCGCCGACGGTGTCGACGAGTTTGCCGACCCGCACGGCGACCTCGTCGGCGATGCCCGCGTTGCCCGGCAGCAGGGTCACCGCCGACCCGGGGAGGCGCCCGCGCGTCGACCAGTGGTCGGGGAGCAGATCGGTGTGGACCGTGCCCTCCAGCCGGGGGCCGAACACCGGGTCCGCGGCCAGGGCGACGAGATCCCGCCGGGACCGGTCCCCCCAGAAGCGCATCCGCACCTCCGGGCCGGGGTCGACCACCGCGGCCCCGGCCGCCAGGCAGGCGTCCAGCACGTCCGCGTCGAAGCCCTGGTAGTGGTACCGGGTGGTGTGCACCGTCAGCGGGGTGCCGGCCGTCCGCAGGCGTGGCCCCAATCGGCCGATCAGGTCGAGGAACTCCGCCGGCAGCGGCTGCCGGGAGACCCCGCCGCCGGACTGCAGCGCGTACTGGTACATGCGGACGAACTGTCCGACCCAGTGCGGCAGTCCGCCCTCCGGCACCACTCGCCCGGCCGCCATCGCCTCCGCCGCCCCGCAGCCGATCAGCATCCGTAGCCAGGCCCCGCCGTCGGTGGGCCCGGTCGGGAACACCTCGACCAGTCCGGCCCGCACGGCGTCCGTCGGCGGATGGGCTGTCAGGACCGGCTCCGCGGCGCTCAGCAGTGCCTCGGGCACCGACTTCCCGCGGGTGACCGACAGGATCGCGCCCACCATCCGCGCGGCCTCGCCGTCCCCGTGCCCGGCCGCCTTGGCCGACGCCCGGACCCGGCGCACCAGATCCGCCGGCAGGTCCGCCCGCGAGCCCGTCCACGCGGTCAGGAACGCCTCCAGGGCCGTGTGCGCCGCCGCCGGATCCAGCGTCTCGGCGAGGAAACGCTGGTGCGCTCCGAACTCCTTGGCCGGCATGGCCCCGCCCGCCGCGAACAGCAGGGCGTTGGCCCGGCGGTAGCCGGGATCCACCGGCAGCCCGTGCTCGGCCTCGGCCGCGCGCGCCGCCGCGTACGCCCGCCCGCCCGGCCGGCTCCCGTGGCCGATCAGCCGATGGCCCACCGTGTCCCAGAACCACGGCAGGTGCGCCGGCGGCAACCGCCGCGCCCGCGCCGTCATCGTGTCGACGAACCGGCCGGGCTTGTCGCGGGACCGGCCGAGCTCGGTGTACATGTCCTCGACCAGTTCCCGCGCCACCGCGGCCGCACCCGGGTCCTGGGCGGCGACCCAGTCGGCGTACGTGGTCGAGGCGTGCGTACCGGAGGCGGGCAGGAGGGCATCGAGCGAGACGATCATGCTTCGCATCGTCGCACGGGCCACCGACACGGCCCGGCCGGGCCCGGGACCTCAGGCCGGGCCGCCGGGCGACGTCCGCCGGGCCATGGGCGCCGGGCCATGGGCGCCCGGCCTTCCTCTAGAGTGCTTCCGTCCCGTACACGTGACTGTGACCCCGGCCGGGCGGCGCGTGCCGACCCGCGTACGGGCCCGAGCGAGGAGCAACCGTGACCGACCTGGCGTCCATATCCCTGCAGCAGGAGATCGCCCGCGATCTCCAGGTGAGCGCGTCCTTCGACGTACGGCAGGAGATCGAGCGCCGAGTGGCCTTCCTCGCCGAGCGGCTGACCTCCACGGGCCTGCGCGCACTGGTCCTGGGCATCAGCGGCGGAGTGGACTCCACGACCGCCGGCCGGCTCTGCCAGCTCGCCGTCGAGCGGGCCCGCGCCGCCGGACACGAAGCGACGTTCTTCGCCATGCGCCTGCCCTACGGCACCCAGGCCGACGAGAAGGACGCGCAGCTGGCGCTGGACTTCATCCGCGCCGACCGGGTCCTGACGGTGGACGTGAAGTCCGCGAGCGACGCCGCCCTGGAAGCGGCGCTGGCCGGCGGCACGGTCTTCCGCGACGCGCACCACCAGGACTTCGTGCACGGCAACATCAAGGCCCGGCAGCGCATGATCGCCCAGTACACGGTGGCGGGCGCGCACGACGGTCTGGTGGTCGGCACCGACCACGCCGCCGAAGCCGTCTCCGGCTTCTTCACCAAGTTCGGTGACGGCGCCGCCGACGTCGTCCCGCTCACCGGCCTCACCAAGCGGCGGGTACGCGCCCTCGCCCAGGAGCTGGGCGCCCCCGCCGAGCTGGTGCACAAGACCCCGACCGCGGACCTGGAGACGCTCGACCCGGGCAAGCCCGACGAGGACGCGCTCGGCGTCAGCTACGACGACATCGACGACCTCCTGGAGGGCAAGCCCGTCGAGGGGACCGCCTTCGCGGCCATCGTCACCCGCTACCGCCTCACCGAGCACAAGCGACAGCTGCCGATCGCCCCCTGAGTCGCCCCGCGTCGGCCCGGCATTGAGCCGAACGGCTCAATGCCGGGCCGACGACGAGCCCCGCCCGCACCGCCGCACCTATCGTGGGAAAGACCTCATGATCGGGCGGCGGCGTGCGAACAGGTGGACGTGGACGGATCCGGGATCGACTACCAGGCGGTCTTCCGAGCCCACCCGGGCGCGGTCGCCCTGCTCACGCCTGACCTGGTCTACGTGGACGTCAACGAGTCCTTCGTGGCGACCTCCGGCCGCACCCGCGAGCAGCTCATCGGCCACTACCTGTTCGACGTCTTCCCCGACAACCCCACCGATCCCGCGGCCACCGGAATGCGCAACCTGCGCGCCTCCCTGGAGCGGGTCGCGTCCACCGCCGAGCCCGACACGATGGCCGTGCAGCGCTACGACGTCGAGTCCCCCGACCGGCCGGGGGAGTGGCAGGAGCGGTACTGGAGCCCGATCAACGTCCCCGTCCTCGCCCCCGACGGAACCGTGGCCCTCCTGCTGCACCGGGTGGAAGAGGTCACCGAACTGATCCGGGCCCGTGGCGGCCCCACCGGCAGGGACCGCGCCGCCGAGGTCCTGGAGGCAGAGCTCTACACCCGCGCCCGGGAGCTCCAGGCGGTCAACGAACGCCTGCGCCGCACCCACGCCCACGAGCGGGAGGTGGCCCTCCACCTCCAGGAGTCGCTGCTGCCCGCGCCGCGCCCGCTCGGCCACCATCGGGCCGCGGTGCGCTACCGGCCGGCCACCGAGGCCTTGAACGTGTGCGGCGACTGGTACGACCTCGTCGACCAGCCCGGACGCACGGCCCTCGCCGTCGGTGACGTCGTCGGCCACGGACTCGGCGCGGCGGGCGTCATGGGCCAGCTCCGTAGCGCCCTGTCCGCCGCCTCCCGCGTCGCGGACGGCCCGGCCCAGGCCCTGGAAGTCCTGGGTCTGTACGCCCGCGACGTCGAGGGCGCCGAGTCCACCACCGCCGTGTCCGTCTTCATCGACTGGAAGAGCCGCACCCTCGCCTACAGCAGCGCGGGTCACCCCCCGCCCGTCCTGTGTCACCCCGACGGGACCATCACCTTCCTCGACCAGGCCACGGACCCCCCGCTCGGCGCCCGACCCGAACACACCCGCCGCCCCGAGGCACAGGTCGCCTTCACCGAAGGCGCCACCCTCGCCCTGTACACCGACGGCCTCATCGAACGCCGCCGTGAGGACATCGACGTAGGTCTGGGAAGGCTCGCCGAAGCCCTCGTACGGCACCGCGGCGACGGCCCCGACGCACTCGCCGACGCCCTGCTGGCCGAGCTCATCCCCGAGGTCGGCGTCACCGACGACACCGCGCTGGTCATCCTCCGTCTGTGACGCACGGCCCGCGCGGGAATTCGCAGGCGTCCGCGGCCCGGGCTGCATAGGCTCGGCCCATGCCGAGCCCAGCACTCCAGCGCGTCAACACCTTCCTGTCGGACTTCGCCCGCCGCCAGGCCGCGCGCACCGTGGCCCTCCCCGGCGGGTTCGCCGTGTACGACGACGCGTTCGTACAGTCCCGTGCGAACAATCAGGTCGTCATCGACGCGGCCGTCGACCCCGAGGCGCTGCCCGCCCTCGCGGAGGAAGCCCTGGGGCAGTTGCCGCACCGGCTGATCTCCGTACTCGACGACGACACCGGCAAGGCGTGCGCGGAGCCGCTGCTCCGGGCCGGATACACCCACTCCACCTACCTCGTGATGCTGCACACCGGCCCGGTGCCCGACGCCGGACCCGCCCAGGAGGTGGACCTCGACGCGCTGCGCGTTCCGCTGACCCGGCGCTGGCGGGGCTTCCTCCCGGACGTCGACGACGAGGTGCTGCGCCAGCTCGTCGACCGGCGCGAGGCCCGCCGGCGCGGGGCGGACATCGTACGGTTCATCGGCGCCCGCACGGAGGCGGGCGAGGTCGCCTCGTGGGCCGACCTCTATGTCGACCGGGAGACCGGCACCGCCCAGATCGAGGACCTGATCACCTCGGAGGCCCACCTCGGGCGCGGCTACGCCGACGCCGTCCTGGCGGGCGCCCTGAGCCGGGCCGCGGCCCGCGACAGCGACTTCCGCTTCCTGACCGCCGATGCCATGGATTGGCCGCGCCACTGGTACGAGCGGCGTGGCTTCGTCGTGATCGGCCACTCGCACGCCTTCGAACGCGGCTGACGCCCCCGAGGCCGTCAGGGGCGCGGGTGGAGGGGGACCGGGACGCGGGGCAGGTCGATGCCGAAGTGGGTGCGGTAGGCCGCCAACACCTCGGCGTCGTCGGTCAGGGTCCGCTCGGTCCGTTCCCCGTCGGCCGTGACCGTCAGGACGCGGTCGCTGAGGGTGGTCCGGCCGGCCTCCGTCAGCAGTGAGCACACCGGCTTGCGGGTGAAACCGGACACGGGCGAGGTGCTGTGCCACCACGCGCCGGTCACGAAGTCGGCGAGGACCCGGGTGCGGGTCTCCAGCCGGTACCGGGGCACGCCGTTCTGGAGGACGTCGAGGTCCCCGTGGCGGCCGTCGACCGGCACGATCCGGAACACGCCGCCCGGGTCGCTCTGCTCGCCGGGCTCGTCGAAGGCCAACGGGAAGTGGCTGTGGTCGCCGAAGCCCACGTCCACCAGCCACGGACGACCGTCCTCGCACTCCACGCGCAGCGCCAGGTGGTCGTACGGGATGCCCGGTCCGCCGTCGGCCGAGTGCACCCGGGCCTGCAACAGCTCCACCCGGTAACCCAGGGACCGCAGCAGCAGCGCGAACACGCCGTTCAGCTCGTAACAGAACCCGCCGCGACCGCCGTGCAGCAGCTTGTCGAGCAGCGCCTCGCCCTCCAGCACGATCTCCTGTCCGAGGTGGATGGACAGGCTCTCGAAGGGAACGGTCCGCAGGTGCCGCAGGTGCAGGTCGCGCAGGGCGGCCGCACTCGCCGACCCGGGCCGCTCGGCCCCGATCCGCCGCAGGTAGGCGTCAACGCGTGACGCGGAGAACTCTTCCATCCCACCAGTCTCGCAACCTGCCCCCCGCCCCGGCCATACCCGGCCGGATCCGGATCCGAGGCCTGGTGGCGCCGGGACAGGCTGAAAAGGTACATGGCGGTCCCACCCGAACGCCGAGCTCCCAGCGGCACGGCCTGATCCGAACAGGTCATCGGACAACCACATCGTGGTCGCGTTGCGCCTCCCTTGCTGCCTGTTGTTGGTAGTCACAGAAGGAGAAAGCCATCCCTTCCAGCGACGGAGAGAACATGCATGTGAGCCGGTTCGTCACCATCCTTACCTCCACGGCCATCACCGCGCTGCTGGGCATGGCAGGGGCTCATGCCCAGGAGGGGCCTCGCCCCAGTGGTCCGGTGCCGGTTCCCGTCAAACACGGCGACAAGGGTCAAACCGGAGTTTCCGGCTACGAGATCGTGCGCCAGGACGGTGTCCCCGTCGATCCGAACGGCTTCGAGCAGGTCGTGGTCACGTGTCCGGCGGGCAGGAAGGTCCTCGGGGGTGGGTTCGTCGGTAACGGGGCCAAGCTGCTGACGATCCGGTCGTTCCCCGGCGCGGGCGGCACTTCGTGGATCGTCACCGTGCAGAACACCGACACCGTGCCCCTCGGCTACAGCGGCTATGCCATCTGCGCGAACGTTCAAAGCTAGGCCGCGAGGCCCGGACGACGGGGCGGCGGCACGCGAGGGCCCCGCTCGTCACCTTGGCTGCGCCATCCCGATGTACGCCGGTGATACGGATTGCATCAACGGTCGACGACGAGCCGGTGTTCTGCACCGGCGCCAACGGCTTGCCGCCGCCGTCCGGCGAGCGCGTCGGCTCAAGCTGGTCGTGGCCGACTCCCGCGGGCGACCTGCTGTGGATCTCACCCGCACTGCCCGGCCGCACCCACGACCTGACCGCCGCTCGCACCCACCGCATCATCCGGATCTGCGAACGCCAGGGTGTCCCCGTCCTCGCCGACCGTGCCTACATCGGGGCCGGCCCCTGGGTGACCACACCGTTCGGACGGCTCACCGGGTCGACCTCGACGGATTCACCGCTCCCACGCCGTAACCGGATCATGAGAAGTGCCCCCGGCCGTTCTTCGGTTCCGGGGGCACCTCCGTTCACGGCCTCGGGGCCTCACGACCAGACAAGTCGCCCTTCGACAACCGAACAGATCGGATAGCCCCCCGCGCCGATCCTCGTCAGCATCTCCGCCACAGAGTCGAAGTAGTCAGCCAATGACGCGTACTCGCCGGTGACCGTGGGCGCACCCACGAACCATCTGCCGATACGTCCGTCCCTCGCGTCGATGAACTGTCCCATCCAGCCGTCCTGATCCGACTTGAACGGGATCCACTCCTCGCGCCATTCGCCCCCACCGGACAAGGGGTGATTCGCGTAGAACCTCTCCATCGCCCGGATGCCCAGAAAGAAGCTCCCCTCGTCCGGGAACCCGGCGTAACCGCAGCAGGCGACGTCGTCGTCCACCTCGTCCTCGGGAAGATCCAGGTTGTTCTGCAACAGCCACGCCCGCAGTTCCTGAGGCAATGAGAGACCCGTGCGCTCCTCGGCGGCCGCGAGCATCCGCTCCGTGGCCGGGCCGGGCAGGTCCGCGTGATCGGCCGGAGCATACTCCCGGAGGAGATTCATTACGCGGGACCAGCTCTCCACCACACGCATTCCCCGCTGCCTCTCTGCACGGATTCGCTATCCATCCCACTCAACGGGCTCACCTACGGTAGTTCGAACACCTCCCTCAACGGCGCGGGAGCCCCGTGCGTCGCGGTCCTCAACCCGACTCGACCCGAGTCACCCGATCAGTGGCCACTGTGAAAAAGCTCAGTAAGTCGCCGTCAGCAGCATTCTGTTCTCCGGTGCCAAGGCCCCATGGCCGGCCCTTGCGCACTGCGTCGGCTCCCTCGTCGCCGCTGCAGGCTCACCGGCTTGTCGAACAGGCGATGGCTCCAGGCTCACGGGAGGGCGCTGGTCACCCCGTCGACGATCATCATCCACATCGGCTGTGCGCCCGTGCCGAACGCCGAGGCGAGGGCGTATCCGATCGCCGCGTCCGCCGGGCGGATCTCGCGGTCCTCCCGCCATTCGGCGATGACCGTCTCGTCCCCGTCGGAGGAGAAGTCGCCCAGGTGCATCCCGTCGCGGGTCAGTCGGCTGCTGGGGACGGAGTCCGGGACCAGGCGGTAGTCGGCTCCGGCGTACCTCACGTCCACCCGGTACGAGTGCCTGCTCAGGCGGCCCTTCGCCGGCTGGAGTTCGACCGCCGTGTCGTCGACGCGCATCGTGAGGTGTGCCGGGTCGCGGGTGCCGATGGCGATCTGCGGGTCCGCCTCCGTCGCCGGGGCGCGCTCCAGGGTCACGCGGGGGATCGCCTCGCCGTCGACCTCGATGCGGTCCTGGCCGCCCTGGCGGACGGTGATCGCGCCGAAGCGGGTGTCCTCGATGGGGGCTCGGTCTGTTTCGTCGTTCACAGGTGTGCGTCGCTTCGGTGTGTGATGAACTGCCGGAAGGCAAAAGGGATTTTCCCTATCACCCTACCGGTTTTGATCATGCTGCGGGCCGAACCGAGGAGGAGCGGTGGATCAATCGCGCTTCCACACCTTGGCAACGGCCTCCAGGTAGTCGTCCTGGCCGTCCTGGATGTCGGTGACCTGGAGGACGAGCAGCAGGTCGGAGGAGACGCGGACGCAGATCAGGTCGTCGATGCCCCACTCGGCGTCCTCCACGAGCGTTCCGTAGTCCGAGCTCCGCTCGTCCGCGAGGCAGTCGCTGTTCAGTTCGGCGTCCCCGGACTTGAGCAGCAGGATGTCGTCCCCGGCGAGGTCCCAGTCGGGGTGCAGGTCGACATCGAAACCGTCCCCCACCTGCGCCTCCGAGAGGTCGGTGGCGTCGATGCCGTGGCCGGTGGGGAGTTGGATCTCCGCCTCGTCCGACATGGACCACCCGTCGAGCGGGTCCGTGCTCTCCGGCGCCGGATCCGTGGGGGTGCCGCCGCTGTCGTCCTGGGAGACGTAGCGCTCGGCCGCGTCCTTCCCGTTCTGTACGGCCGTGTACACGAGCGCCCCGATCGCCGCGGCCACCACCACCGCGGCGGCCGCGACGAAGGGCGCCGTACGGAACCGGGCACGGGCCCCGGCCGGGCGCGGGCCGTATCCGGGCGGGGTGGCCGGGTAGGGCTCGGCCGCCGCCACGGGGTCCACCCGCGTGGGCGCGTACCTCGGGGGTGCGGTGGCCGTCAGTGACGGGTCGGAGTCCGCCTCCAGAGCCGAGGAGGCGCGCGCGAGCAGGCTGTGCGCGACCGGGGCCGGCAGCCAGTCGGACCCGACCGGGCGGGCGTCGTCCGCCTCGGCCGACAGTTCCGTGAACAGGGCTTCCAGGGTGGGCCGTTCGGCGGGGTCCTTCGCGAGGCAGCGTCGTACGAGGTCCCGCGCGGGCCCGGAGAGGTGGTCCAGCCGTGGTTCGGAGTGCACGACCCGGTAGAGCAGGGCCGGGGTGGCGCCGGTCCCGAAGGGGCTCTCACCGCTCAGGGTGAAGGCCAGTACGGCTCCGAAGGAGAACACGTCGGAGGCGGTCCCTACCGCGCCCCCGGAGGCCTGCTCGGGCGACATGAAACCGGGGGAGCCGACGGTCATTCCGGTGCGGGTCAGCGCGCTCGCCTCGGTGGCCCGCGAGATCCCGAAGTCGATGACCCGGGGCCCGTCGGGCCCCAGCAGGACGTTGGACGGCTTCAGATCGCGGTGCACCAGTCCGGCGGCGTGCACGGCGGAGAGGGCCGCCGCCAGCCCGCGGGCCAGGGCGAGCGCCGAGGCCTCGGGGAACGGCCCGTGTTCGGCCACCGCCTCGGCGAGCGACATCCCGGGTACGAAGACCGTGCTCAGCCACGGTGTCGGATCGTCCACCCCGGCGGCGAGGACCTGTGCGGTGTACCGCCCGTCCACCGCCCGCGCGGCGGCGACCTCGCGGGCGAACCGCCGTCGGAACTCGGGATCCCGGGCCAGTTCCGGATGGACCACTTTGACGGCCACGCTGCGTCCGCCGGGCGTGCGGGCCAGATAGACCCGGCCCATGCCGCCGCTGCCGAGTCGTGCGACGACGTGGTAAGGCCCGACCTGTGTCGGGTCACCCGGTATCAACGCGTCCACTCGGCCCCCCCCGCATCGCGCCTGGTACGGCCGAATTCTAGTGGCCTGAACCATGGTCATGCAGGGGTTCCGAGGCGTTCGAGGACGGGGTGCGGGTCGCCGCCCGGCGTGGTTCCGCATGGCGCCCGACGCCGCTCGACGGAGTTCAGGCCAGGCCCCAGGACCACGTTCCGTCGGCGGTGACGAGGCAGCCGAGGACGGCCAGGTCGGCCAGGCCCAGGGCGATGCCCAGACGGGCCCGGCCGGGCCTGGTCGTGCGCCGCCGTAGGGCGAGGGCGCCGAGGACGACGGCGGTCGGGCCGAGGATCAGGTTCATCACCAGCAGCCCCACCAGGCCGAGGACGAAGCCGGTGACGGCCATCGCATCGGCCTCACGGCTACGGGTACGGGTAGGGGTCGTGGGTCGGGATCCGGTGCGGGCCCGGGTGTCGGATCGGGTGTCGGATCGGGTCAGCGGGGTCATCGCGCACCCCCGCGTCCGTGGTCGAGGCGTCCGGTCCGGCGGTGGGCCGCGAAGCGCTCGCGCGTGGCGAAGAGGGCGAGCCAGAGGGCGATGGCCAGACCGGCGACCAGGCTGACGGGCGCGGGGACATGGGCCACGGCGCCGAGGACGACGCCGAGCACCAGCAACGCACCTACGAGGAAGAGCATGAGACGTCCTTCCATTCAGGTAACAGTTGTTCACTGACTACCCGGTTCAGTTGTCGTCATGCTGGCGGCGCGCAAGTGTGACGCGGTTGACTTCGCGTCATGAGTTCGGACATCGGCTTTCGTGAGACCCAACGCCTCCGTACCCGACGCGCCCTCCTCGACGCGGCCTTGGCCGAGTTGACGGACCGCAGCCTCGGCAGCCTCGGCCTCAGAGAGGTGACCCGGGCCGCCGGAGTCGCCCCCACCGCCTTCTACCGGCACTTCCGGGGCATGGACGAGCTGGGGACCGCACTGGTCGAGGAGGCGCTGGCCAGCCTGCACGCGACGGTGCGGGACATCCTCGCCGCGACCGGCGACGCCGGTCGGCGCGGCGACGCCGTGGTGCGGCTCGTCGCCGAACTCGTGCGCAGCCGGCCCGCGCACGTCCGCTTCCTGGTCCGCGAGCGCCACGGCGGGGTGCCCGCGGTGCGCGACGCCATCGCCGGGCACCTCGACGTGCTCGCCGACGAGGTGGGCGCGGCCCTCGCGGCCGATGCCCTGGGCGCGGGCTGGGACGCCGACGACGTGACGATGCTGTCCCGGCTGCTGGTGGATCACATGTTCATGACGGCCTCGGCGTTCCTGGCCGCCTCCCTCCGGGGCGAGGACTGGGCGGCGGCCACCGGCACGGCCCGGGCCCAGCTCCGCCTGATCCACCTCGGACGCGTGAACTGGCCGGGTTGAGGCGGGCGCCGCCCCGAACTCCGGCCGCCTCAGCGATCGGCGCTCGGGCGACGGCTCAGTCGGCCCGGCCACCAGGCCGCCGGGCCGATGTCCAGGACCAGGGCGGGAACCAGGAGCGAGCGCACGATCAGGGTGTCCAGGAGGACCCCGAAGGCCACGATGAAGGCGATCTGCACGAGGAACGCCAGCGGGATGACGCTCAGCGCGGCGAACGTCGCGGCGAGGACCACCCCGGCGGACGTGATCACCCCGCCGGTGGCCGTCAGCCCCCGGGTCACCCCCTCGCGGACACCGTGGCGCAGCGACTCCTCCCGCACCCGCGACATGAGGAAGATGTTGTAGTCCACGCCAAGGGCGACGAGGAAGACGAACCCGTACAGGGGGACGGACGAATCCGTGCCGCTGAACCCGAACACGTGGCGGAAGACGAGGGCGGACACGCCCAGGGTGGCGAAGAAGTTCAGGGCCACCGTCGCCACCAGCAGCAGCGGCATCACCAGGGAGCGCAGCAGCGCCACCAGGATGATCAGGATGATGGCCAGCACCACCGGGACGATGACCTCGCGGTCGCGCTCGGCGGTCTTCTGCGTGTCGTAGGCCTGCGCGGTGTAGCCGCCCACGAGGGCCTGCGCGCCCGGCACCTGATGGACCGCTTCGCGGAGCCGAACCACCGTCTTCTTCGCGGCCGCGCTGTCCGCGGGGTCCTTCAGGACCACGTCGATCCGTACCCGGCCGGCCCGCTCGCCCCGCACGACGGCCGAGTCCACGCCCGGCGTGCCTTCGGCCTGCGCGCGTACCCGCGCCTGCCGGTCGGCGGCGGCGATCACGACGGCCGGATTGCCGGCCCCTCCCGGGAAGTGCTCGCCGAGTACCTTCTGCGCCGTCACCGAAGGGGCCTCGTTCACGAAGATCTCGTCCAGCGGAACACCGCCCGAGTGCAGCGTCGGCGCGAAGGCGGCGCACGCGAGCAGGCCCGCCAGGGCCACGGCCCAGACCCGCCGGGGAGCGCCGCCGACGAGGGCGGCGATCCGGCTCCAGATCCCGGCCGAGCCGCTCTCGGCGGTCACGTGCGCCGGCCAGTAGGCCTTGCGCCCCAGCAGCACCAGCGCCGCCGGCAGGAAGGTGAGGGCGCTCGCCACCGCGCAGACGATCCCGATGGCCCCGACGGGCCCCAGCGCCCGGTTGTTGGTCAGGTCGCTGAGGAACAGGGCGAGCAGGCCCAGGGCCACGGTGCCCGCGCTGGCCACGATCGGTCCCCAGGACTGCCGCAGGGCCGCGCGCATGGCGGCGTACCGGTCCTCGGTGTGCCCCAGTTCCTCACGGAAGCGGGCGGTCAGCAACAGCGCGTAGTCGGTGGCCGCGCCGATGACGAGGATCGAGAGGATCCCCTGGACCTGCCCGTCGACCCGGACCAGATCCGCGCGGGCCAGGGCGTAGACGATCGCGCAGGCGAGGGAGAGGGCGAACACCGCCCCGATGATGATCAACAGCGGCAGGAGGACGCTGCGGTAGACGAGCAGCAGGATGACGAGGACGGCTGCCAGCGCCACGCCCAGCAGCAGTCCGTCGATTCCGGCGAAGGCCTGCGACAGGTCGGCCCGGGTGGCCGCCGGTCCCGTCACGTGGAACGTGGTGGCCGCGACGCGGGAGCCGGCTTCCCGGATCTCGGCGACCGCCGCGGGCAGCTCGTCACCCAGGGCCGGGTCCAGGGGGACCACCGCCTGCAGCGCCCTGCCGTCGCGCGACGGCAGGACGGGGGAGGCCGAGCCGGCGGTCCAGGGCCGGCCCTCCAGCGAGGCCAGTGCGGCCCGCGCGGAGGCGGTCTGGGCCGCGGTCACCTTCGCGGCGCCGTCCGCCGTCCAGACGACCACGGCCGGCAGCGACTCCTCCTGCCGGAAGGCCCCCTGGGCCTGGGCGACCTTGGTGGATTCGGCACTGCGGGGGAGGAAGGCCGCCTGGTCGTTGGTGGACACCTCGCCGAGCTTCCCCGCGTAGGAGCCGAGGCTCCCCCCGAGGCCCAGCCAGACCACGAGGAGGAGGACGGGCAGCAGCCACCGGGCCGGTCGGGGCGAGGCGCGCATGATGCTCCTGAGTCAGGTGGGGGTGGACGGGCCATGGGCTCGATGGTCCAGAGTGGCCACGGGTGAACCCGGAAGGCGGCCGGACACGCCCCGGAGGTCGGGAGCTCACCCTCCCCGCGGCGGCGCGCGAGGGCAACGTGCAGCGTTTCTGCATCACTTGCCGCCCGGCGGACCGGGGCCCGGGGATGGCCCGCAGGGCGGCCTCGACCCACGACGAGCGACGGCGGCCGGGATCCGTGCGAACGCGATGCGAGTACCTCGGGCCGGGCCTGGCTGAGCGGCCGAATCCTGGGCAGACGGCGAGGTGGGACGTAAGGAGGTCCACGATGCCCGCGATCCGCACCTGGCCCGGCCGCGTGAAGGCCGGGGTGGCCGCGCTCGGGGAACGCCGCGCGCAGGCGCTCCACGAGGCCGAGCTGTCGGCCGAACGGGAGCGCGCGGCCGAAGCGCACCGCAGGCGCCCGCGCGACCCGGACCCCGCCCGGGCGGTGCCCTGGGGCATCCGGGTCGCGGCCGAGGCCGGCTGGCGGTTCCTGGTGCTCGCGGCCACGCTGTGGGTGGTCATGCGCGTCATCGGTTCCGTCCGGCTCGTCGTCCTCGCCTTCGTCGCCGCGCTGCTCATCACGGCCCTGCTGGAGCCGACGGTGTCCCGGCTGAACCGCGTCGGGCTCTCCCGGGGGCTCGCCACCGCCGTCACCGCGCTCTTCGGGTTCGTCGTCCTGGGGCTGATCGGCTGGTTCGTCGTCTGGCAGGTCCTGGACAACCTCGACAATCTCTCCGGGCGGCTCCAGGAAGGCATCGAGGAACTGAAACGCTGGCTCCTCGACAGCCCCCTCCACGTGACCGACCAGCAGATCAACGATGTCGCCGGGCGCCTCAGCGATGCCATCGGAACCAGCACCAGCGAGATCACCTCGACCGGACTCCAGGGCGTGACCGTCCTCGTGGAGATCCTCACCGGGATGCTGCTGGCGATGTTCTCGACGCTCTTCCTGCTGTACGACGGCAAGCGCATCTGGCGATGGACGCTCAAGCTGGTGCCCGCCGTCGCCCGGCCCGACGTGGCCGACGCGGGACCGGCGGCCTGGCGCACCCTGACCGCCTACGTACGCGGGACCATGATCGTCGCCTTCATCGACGCCCTGTTCATCGGTCTCGGCATCTACTTCCTGGGTGTGCCGCTCGCCGTCCCCATCGCCGTGGTGATCTTCCTGGCCTCGTTCGTCCCCCTCGTCGGCGCCGTCGCGTCCGGGGCGCTCGCCGTGGTCGTCGCCCTGGTCACGCAGGGGGTGTTCACCGCTCTGATGACCCTGCTGGTGGTGCTCGTCGTCCAGCAGATCGAGGGCCACGTGCTGCAGCCGTTCATCCTCGGGCGGGCCGTACGGGTCCACCCCCTCGCCGTGGTCCTGGCGGTCGCGGCCGGCGGCGTGCTGGCCGGCATCGGGGGAGCGGTCGTCGCGGTCCCCCTGGTCGCCGTGGCCAACACGGTGATCGGGCACTTGCGCGCCCACGCCGGAGACGCCGGAGACGACGCGGACGCCGAGAGCGAGGCGGAGGCCGAGGAGGAGCCGGCGGAACCGCCGACGGCGCCCCATCAGGGACCCGCCTGACGCCATGAGGCCCGGCGGCCGACCGGTCTGGACGCGGATGCGGTGATCTTCGAGGTGTACGTGCTGCGGCCGGCGGATTTCACCGGGGCTCGCGACGCCTACGTGGCGCGGGCCCGCCGGGAGAAGGACACCGCGGCGGCGGCCACGATCGGCGGACTGCGCAGGCCGACCTGGCCGTGTGGGCCGTGAACCTGCCGGCCCGTACCCGTCCCGACCTGGCCGAGGCGCTGATGCGGGCGCTGCCGCACCAGCAACACCGGGTGATCGGCGCGCTGTCCGCGGAGGCCGCGCGGCCGGCGGCCGGGGCGGGGGAGCGGCTACGGGAGACGGGGCGTCGCTCGTACCGAGCGACGCCCCGCCGAGGCCGCGGCCGCCCGGGACCGGGCCGAAGGCGTGGCGGCCGACCTGCGCGAGGAACTCTCCGCCGTGCGGCAGCGCATCGGCCGCTGGGCGGGCGGTCCGGGAGGCGCGGCGGGAGTATCGGCAGGCCGAGCAGGCGCACGCCCAGGCCGGACGGACGGCGGAGAAGGCCGCGCGCCGAGCCGAGGAACTGGACCGGAGCGAGGGCTGAGGCGAGGCGGGCCGATCGCGGATCCGCACCGGTGTCGGTGACCGTGCCATGCTCGAAGGGTGCAGATGGATCCGACGGCCCCGGGCGACGGTGCGTCTCCCGACGTACTGGCCCTGGCCAAGGTGGTGGCCAGGCTCCGGGCCGAGGTGGCGGACCTGGAGGGCCTTGCCTCCGTCGCGGGCGTGTTGGAGCGGGCCAAAGGCGTTCTGATGGCCTGGGAAGGCGTTTCGGCCGACGCGGCGTACGAGACGCTCGTCCGGCGGGCCGACAGCCGGGGGACGACCCTGATGGAGGAGTGCTGGATCACCCTCGGCGGGATCCGGCCGAAGCCCGGCCCGGCGCGTCCGACGACCCATGGCCCGGTTACGGAGAGCGGCCGTACGACCCCGCAGGGTGCCTTGCCCGCCCGCGGCTCGGACCCCCGCCCCGGCCGCGGCGACCAGGACTCCCGCACCCTGATGGCCGGCCTGGCGGTCGCGCTGACCGACGCCCGGAGCGCGGACGACGCCGCGGAGATCCTGCACGAGGCGCTGCGCCTCCCCCTCGCGGTGGACGGGGTGATGATCTACACCGTGGGCGGGGCCGGGCGGCTGGAGCTCATCGGCAACTCGGGGATCGACGAGGTACTGGCAGCGCAGTGGCGGGACGTCCCCCCGCTGTCGGGAGTCGCCGCCCTGGAGGCGATCACCTCGGGTGAGCCACGGTGGCTGGACGATCCGGAGCGCGGCGCCGAAAGGTACCGGCTCATCGGATCGCCCGAGCGATGGCCCACCCGCGCGTGGATCCCCGTACCGGGCGCGGACCCGGTCACCTGCGCCATCGGATTCTTCCGGAAGGCCTCCATCCCCTTCGGCGGCGAGGAGCGGGACGTGCTCCAGCAGGCCGTGCGCCTGAGCGGTGGCACCCTGCGGGTCTTCGGGAACCGGAGGGCCGAGCCGGCGGACCTGGACGTGACCGCCGTCCAGAGCATCCTCGACGCCGTGTCCGGGGCGGTGATCCTCCTGGCACCACTGCGGTCTCCGAGCGGTGAGGTGGAGGACTACCGGATCGAGGCGGCCGCTCCGGAGTCGGTGGACGTGGCGGGCCGCCGCGGGAGGGAGCTGGTCGGACGGCGGATCCTGGAGACCTATCCGACCGTGGCGGGCACTCCCCTGTGGCAGGGCTACCGCGACGCCCTCGACACCGGGGCGACCTACGAGGGCGAGCCGTTCTCGTACCGGGAGGTGACCGCGGGGGTGGCCGAGACATCCGTCTACTCCGTCCGCGCAGCCCGGCTGGCCGGTCGGCTGGTCGTCTCGTGGATCCGCCAGGACACCACCGCGCGCGAGGTCCGTCGGCTGGCCACCATGCAGCGCCTGGGCAACCTCGGCTGGGCCGACTGGAATCCGGTCAGGGGCACGGTCAACTGGTCCGACCAGGTGTACACGGTCCTCGACCGCTCACCGGGCCTCGGGCCCGTCCCGTTGGAAGAGCTTCCGCGGCATGTCCTGCCGGACGACCGACCCGCACTGGCCGAGGCCGTTCGGCGGTTGCTGGACGAAGGGGCTCCGATCGACCGACCCGTCCGTATCGGTACCGCCGACGGGGTACGACACCTCCGTCTGGTCGCCGAGGCCGAGACGGATGCCTACGGGGCCACGGTCGAGGTGCACGGCTTCTTCCAGGACTGCACGACACAACGGGACGCCGAGCTCGCCCTGCGGGAGAGCGAGCGCGCCGTACTGGTCCAGCGGGGCGTGCTCCAGGCCGAACGCGCCATCGCCGCACGCCTCCAGCACGCCCTGCTGCCGATCCCGGAACAGTCGATCGAGCTGGTCGGGCTGTGCGTCGACATCGCCTACATGCCCTCGGACACCGGGGTGAACGTCGGCGGAGACTGGTACAGCGCCATCGAACTCCCGGACAGGAGCGCCCTCTTCGTCGTCGGGGACGTCGCGGGCCACGGACTGGACGCCGTCGGGGCGATGGCACAGCTGCGGTTCACCGCCAAAGGCATGATCATCACCGGCTCGGCCCTGCCCGACGCCATGGACCGCCTCAACACCCTCCTCCTGCACACGGCCGCCACCACCGCGACGATGATCATGGCGCGGTACAGTCCGGCGGAACGGCGCATGGCCTGGGTCCGGGCCGGGCACCTGCCACCCCTGCTGGTGCGCGGCGGCGAGGCACGCTTCCTCCCGCTGCTGGAGGGAAACCTCCTCGGAGCGTCCTTCGACTCCGTGTACGTGCAGGACACGCTCGACCTGGAGCCCGGCGATCACCTCCTGCTCTACACCGACGGGCTCGTCGAGATCCCCGGGGAGAACATGGACCGGGCACTCGACCGGCTCGCCGTGGCCGCCGCCGAGGCCATGGGAGGGGACGCCCCGGACGCCCTGGCCCGGCTCCTGGCGGCCCTGCACCCCGCGGGGCAGGACGACGTGTGCGTGCTGGACATCCACCTGCCGGCGGACGCCGAATGAGCCGGACCCGCAGCCGGCTCCGACGGTGTCATACGGCGACGGCGACGCAGACGTGGACGCGCTTTCCGCCCGTGTCCGTGGGCATGATGCTGAACTCGCGGGCGATGCGGCGGACGAGGATCAGGCCCCAGCCGCCGCTGCCGCCCAGGTGCGGCGGGCGTGTCACGGGCGCGGCCGGACTGGTGTCGGTGACGTCGATGTCGAGCAGCCCCTCGTGCAGGGCGAGGTCGAGGCTGCACGGGCCGTCGGTGTGCCGGACGGCATTGGTGACGAGCTCGGTCACGATCAGGGCGGCGGCGTCCGCGGAGGCCGGGAGCACCGGATGCTCCTGGTCGTCGGCGCCGTGCAGGAACCGGTAGGTCGCGTCGCGGGCACGGCAGGCGGCACTGGGGTCGTCCGGCAGATCGAGATGCCGTTGTGGTGGATCGTACGAGCGAGTCATCGGTGGCTCCGGGTGACGTGTTCTCACGTTCCTGTGTCAAGCGTGCGCGCGGACGAGGCTGCTCGCACGCCGTGCGCGCCGGACCTCTACCTGCGGGGTCCGGCGCGCGACAGCCGCGTCGGGGCCTGATGATCCGCCTGCCGACGGCGTCGTGTGCCGTCGGGCTCAGGTGTTGAGCAGCCGGTTGAAGAAGGAGCGGTACTGCTGGAGCGCCAGCCGCAGCTCCTCCGTGGCGACCTGTCCGCCCCGGTCCCACTGCCCCTCCAGCCCCTGCTTGCGGGTGGAGAAGGTCTGGGCGAGCGTCTGCATCACCTCGGCGACCAGAGCGTCCGCCGACTTGACCGCTTCCTGCGGGTCGTCCACGAAGCGGCTCTGGATCTCGCGCCACTTCGTGCGGTAGCCCTCCGACTCCTCGCCGGCGAGGAGCGGCTCGTCCGTCGCCGAGGGCTGCTCGCCCTCGTAACCGGTCGCCTCCTCGGCCCTGACGTCGTCGTCGCCCCGGGGGTCCGCCGTCGCCTCGCCCGGGTAGGTGGGCGCCTGTCGGTCATCGTCGAGTCGGGTGTCCGGCACGGCGGACGCCGCGCCGGGGTTCGCGATGTCCTCCGTGGTCAGCGCGGTGCCGGCGGTCCGGTCGTCTTCCCTGTCCATTCGGTTCTGCATGATCACCGGCTCCTCTGGTCGTCGAGCAACTCCTCGAAGAGCGCTCGGTAGTGCACCATCGCTCCGCGGAGTTCCTCCGTCGTCGTCCGTCCCGTACCGCTGCGCTCCTTGACGTCGTGCGCGGCGCGGTAGTGCTCCAAGGTCCGTCCGTGTTCGACCGAGAGATCGCGCACCTGGCGGCTGAATCCCTCGGCGGGGTACCCGCGCTCCTGCATCAGTCGCGTGACCAGCTCGTCGGCCTCGCCGACGGAGCCCTCCGGCCGGTCCACGAATCGCTCCTGGACACCGCTCCACTCCAGCGCGTACTGGTGACGCCGCTCCGACGGGAGTTCCTTGAGCTCGAATCCGGCGTGGCGCTCCTCGCGGGCCCGAAGGTCGCGCTCCGCGGCCATCCGGCCGCCCTCGGCTTCGACCGTGCGGTCGTACTCGGGCCCGAATCTCTGCTGCAGGCGGCGTCGGCGGGACATCATCCACAGCCCGACGCAGACTGCGATGACCACGACCGCCGCGATGACGATCACGGTGATGAGCATGCTGTTCGACATGACTCGCCTCCATCCGGGCCTGATCGGCCTCTGCCACGCGGCTGCCCGAAGTCGTACCGGTCAAACGCGGGCCGGCTCGCTCGGCCCCGCCGGGGTGCGGCTCCGTCGCAGCCTCTGTCGGCCTGAACCGCACCCCGTGTACCGGCGGCTACCCGGCGGACGCGTGTTCATGTCGGCCTCCGCGCGGAGCCGACATGAACGCGCGTCACCCGGGCACCGGGAAGGCTCGGTGCCCGGGTGACGGGGTGGATCAGTGGCTGGTCAGGTAGCCGCCCATGGTGGTGAAGTAGTCGGTGGCGGGCATCTCCTCGCCGTCCTCGGTGCGTACCCGGGTGATGGCGAGGCCGTGGTTGCGCCCGGTGCGGGCGTCGGCTCCGGCCACGATCACGACGCCTTCGCCCTCGCGGTAGAAGACGCGGCCGGGCGTGCCCCCGTAGCGGCCCTCCGAGACGACGGCGGCCAGCACCTCCAGACGCTTGCCGCGGTGGAAGGTGAAGGCTGCCGGGTAGGGGGCCGACTGGGCGCGGACGAGTCGCTGGAGGTCCTCGGCCGGCCAGGTCCAGTCGATGCGGATGTCCTCGGCCGACCGCTTGTGGAAGAAGCTGGCCTGGGAGCGGTCCTGGTGGGTGAACTCGGTCTCGCCGGCCGCGATCCGGCCCAGGGCGCCCACGGTGACCGGCGCGATCAGGTCGACCGTCTTGTGGAACAGGTCGGTGGCGGTGTCCGTCGGGCCGACCGGTACGGCGCGCTGGACCACGATGTCGCCCGCGTCGAGCTCGTCGTTCATCAGGTGGGCGGTGACGCCGACTTCGGGCTCGTTGTTGATCAGCGCCCAGATCAGCGGGGAGAAGCCGGCGTACTTCGGCAGCAGTGAGTCGTGGACGTTGAGGGTGCCGTGGCGGGGGAGGTTGAAGATGCGCGGGGGGATCCAGGTGCGCCAGTTGTTCGCCACGATGATGTCCGGTTCCGCCTCCTTGAGCCGGGTGAACAGCTCCTCGTCGTCGGGGCGGTTGCGGATGAGCACCGGGACACCGTGGTCGTCGGCGAGATCGGCGACGGAGTCGCTCCAGATCTTCTCGTAGGCGTGCTCGCTCTTCGGGTGCGTCACGACCAGAACGACATCGTGTTCGGACTCCAGCAGGGCCTGCAGGGTGCGGTGCCCCCACGTCTGATAGCCGAACATGACGACCCGCATGGGGTTCCTCCTTGGAGCGGCGACAGATTTCAAATTGAGTAAAGCAAGCCTTACCTAACTGCGCAACATGCCTTCCTTTGGTGAGAGTTCAGCCTTCGATCGATGGAGGCTCGATCTGATTTGCCCATCGACAGGTCCCTGTTGTCAGGTTAGCCTTCCCTAAGTTCTCCTCGGGTTCCGCTCCTTCGGCGTGCCCTGACCTCGGTTCCCCCACGCATGGCAATCGGCTGCCCCCCGCACGATTGGGAGTCACATGTCACAGGATCTGTCCGATGATGCGCCGCTGATCCACGACCTCATCGGCATCGGCTTCGGCCCCTCGAACGTGGCCATGGCGATCGCACTGAGCGAACACAACGCCGGCGTCGGACCGCAGGAAGCGGTCACCGCCCACTTCTTCGAGAAGCAGCCCCGATTCGGCTGGCACCGCGGCATGCTCATCGACGACGCCACGATGCAGGTGTCCTTCCTCAAGGACCTGGTGACCCTGCGCAATCCGGCGAGCGAGTACAGCTTCCTCTGCTACCTCCAGAGCAAGGGACGCCTGATCGACTTCGTCAACCACAAGAACCTCTTCCCGCTGCGCGTCGAATTCCACGACTACTTCGAGTGGGCCGCCGCCAAGGTCGACGACATGGTCTCCTACGGATCCGAGGTCGTCGCCGTACGTCCCGTCCTGCGCGACGGCGCGATCGAGTACGTGGACGTGACCGCCCGCTCCGGCACCGAGCTCGTGGTCCACCGGGCGCGCAACCTGGTGATCGGCACCGGTCTGCGACCGCAGATGCCGGAGGGCGTGGACCGTACCGAGCGGATCTGGCACACCTCGGAACTCCTCACGCGGGTCGCCGCGTTGGGAGGCGCGGACCCCTCCCGGTTCGTCGTCGTCGGCGCCGGTCAGAGCGCCGCCGAGAACGTGGCCTTCCTGCACCGCACCTTCCCCCGGGCCGAGGTCTGCGCCGTCTTCTCCCGCTACGGCTACAGCCCCGCCGACGACAGCGGCTTCGCCAACCGGATCTTCGACCCCTCGGCGGTCGACGAGTACTACACCGCCCCCGAGGAGATCAAGCGCAAGCTGATCGAGTACCACGCCAACACCAACTACTCCGTGGTGGACATCGACCTCATCGACGACCTCTACCGGCAGGAGTACCAGGAGAAGGTCCTGGGTACCGAGCGGCTGCGCTTCCTGAAGGTGTCGCGGCTCGCGGACGTCACCGAGACCCCCGACCACGTACGCGTCACCGTCGAGTCACTGGTCACGGGGGAGAAGGAGGCCCTGGCGGCCGACGCGCTGGTCTACGCGACCGGATACCGCTCGGCGGACGGCCTCGGACTGCTCGGGGACGTCGAGAAGTACTGCCGGCGCGACGGACTCGGCCGCGTCCGCGTGGCACGCGACTACCGTGTCGAGAGCGCGCCCGAACTGCGCTGCGGCATCTACCTCCAGGGAGGAACGGAGCACACGCACGGCATCACGTCCTCCCTGCTGTCGAACACGGCCGTCAGGGTCGGCGAGATCCTCCAGTCCATCGTCGCCCACGGCCGTGTGCCGGTACCGGCCTCCCGTACGGCGCCCACCCCCTGAGGACCCGCACCCATGCTCTGCACCAGGCTGACGAACGCCACCTTCCTCACCATGGACCCCGACCACCCCGTCGCCCACGACCTGGGCATCTGGCACGGCCGGATCGTCGGCCTGGACGAGGCCGTGACCGCACTGCCCGCCCGCGAGGTCGTCGACCTCCAAGGCGCCACCGTGCTGCCCGGTTTCATCGACTCCCACGTGCACCTGGCCTGGACCGGACTGAAGGCCACCACCCCCAGCGTGGCACCCTGCGAACGCGTCGAGGACGTGCTCGCCGTCGTCGCCGAGGCGGTCGCCCGCACACCACGGGGCGCGTGGGTGGACATCGGAGGCTACGACCAGCGGGCCCTCGGCCGGCACCTGACCGCGGCCGAGCTGGACAAGGTCAGCGACGGCCGCAAGGTGTTCATGCTGCACGACTCGGGACACGGCTGCGTCGTCGACACGACCGTCCTCGACCTGCTCCCCGGCGAACTCGCCCACGGCGAAGGCTTCCTCGCCGAGAGCGCCATGACCGCCGCCCGCCGGCTCCGCCTGCCCTACTCGCAGGAGGAGATCGCCGACGCCGTCGAGCACGCCGGCCGCACCTGCCTCGCCGAAGGCGTCACCGCCTGCGCCGAGGCGGGCATCGGCGGCGGACTGCTCGGCAACAGTCCGGTCGAGCTCGGCGCCTACCAACTCCTGCGCGACCAGGGCCGGCTGCCGCTCCGGGTCCAGCTCATGGCGGCCGCCGACACCCTACGGCCCGTGACCGCGCACGCCCGTGACGGGATCCCGCGCGCCATCGACCTCGGCCTGCGCACCGGCTTCGGCGACGACTGGCTCTCCCTCGGCGCGCTCAAGGTCTACACCGACGGCGGCATGATGGCCCGTACGGCAGCACTCACCCGCCCCTACGAAGGCACCGACCACACGGGGGAGTTCCAGAACGACCCCGAGCGGATCACCGACACCGTCGTCGACGGCCACCTCGCCGGCTGGCAGCTCGCCGTGCACGCCATCGGGGACCGCGCCACCGACCTGGCCCTGGACGCCCTGGAACGCGCCCAGCGACTTCGGCCCCGGCCCACCGCCCGGCACCGCATCGAACACGCCGGCCTGGTCCGGCCCGACCAACTGGCCCGCTTCGCCCGCCTCGGCGTGAGCGCGGTGGTGCAACCGCACTTCCTGCGCTCCTTCGGCGACGACTACGCGGCCGTGATGGGCCCGGAGCGGGCGCCCTGGATGTACCGCGGTCGGGGATTCCTGGACCACGGCGTCACCCTGGTGGGCAGCTCCGACCGTCCCGTCACCGACGGATCACCGCTGAAGGCCGTCCAGTTCATGGTGGAACGGGCCTCCGCCTCCGGCCGGCTCATCGGCCCCGACGAGGCCGTCACCGTGCACGAGGCCCTGTACGCCTACACCGTGGCGGGCGCCTACGCCTCCCACCAGGACCACAGCGCGGGCACCCTGGCACCGGGCCGGCGTGCGGACCTGGCCGTACTGGGCGACGACCCGAGGCGGGTCGACCCCTCGAGGATCGGAGCCATCGAGGTCGTCGCGACGTACGTGGACGGCAGGCCGGCCTGAGGCCTGTCGCGCCCTCCCTCTTCTAGTGGCGTCGCCCGCGCAGCCGGTTGAGGAGCCGTCCGGCCTGGGCGCGCTTGCGCGGGTCGGCGGCCGCCCGCC
Organism: Streptomyces virginiae; assembly: GCF_041432505.1. Lineage (GTDB taxonomy): Bacteria > Actinomycetota > Actinomycetes > Streptomycetales > Streptomycetaceae > Streptomyces > Streptomyces virginiae_A. The sequence goes on along the minus strand of NZ_CP107871.1, from coordinate 523,256 downwards.
GCACCGATGCGACCGCCCGCTGCCCCTGCGGGCCGCGCGCGAACTTCTTGATTCTGGTCAACAACGCTGTCATGACGCCTCCTTGGGGTACTCACCCGCTCGTGTACCCCGAGGAGGGACGGACATGTGCACGCGGCGGGCCGGAGGGCTCAGGCAGGCTGCGGCGTGAGCCGCTTGAGGCCCTTGCGGTCGTAGTAGGTGGTCATGGCGAAGCCGAACACCAGGGCCAGCACCGTGCCGACGGCGATCATGATCCAGGAGCGGGTGAGACCCGCGTCCCCCCGGGCGTCGAAGTAGAGGATCGCCCGTACCCCGTCGCTGAGCTGACGCATCGGTTCGAAGTGGGACAGGAACCGGTAGAAGCCGGGGACCGCCTGCAGCGGGACGGTCGCCCCCGACGACGGCAGGCCCAGCACGATGAACACGAACATCGACACGAGCTGGCCGATCCCGCCGAACGCGGCGTTGATGGCCTGCACACCCAGGCCGACGGCGAGGGCCGCGCAATAGGAGTAGATCCACAGCAGCGGCAGGTGGGACGCGTCCATCCCCAGGATGCCCACGCAGGCCAGCATCACCAAGGCCGTGCTCACGAGCGTGATGCCCGCCGTCATCAGCATCTTGAGGAGCAGCGTCTGCGTACGGTCGATCGGTACCGTCGGGCGGCGGGTGTGCCAGGGCCCGATCTCGTTGTCGGCGTAGCCGAGAGCGGTGTCGACACCGTTGCTGATGACGTTGCCGCCCATGAACCCGGCCAGCACCAGCAGCAAGGTGTAGTAGAAGGCCGTCAGACCGAGGCCGCTCTTCGTACCGATCGGGTGGCCCACCCGCGTGACGACGTCCACCGGGTCGGCCAGCAGCAGCTTCGCCGTGGGACTCGCCTGGGCGCCGGCGGCCGCCGTGAGCTGCTCGCCGATCGTGCGCGACGCGCCGTGGGCGGCCTGCGTCGTGATCTGACTCGCCAGCGAGGACCCGAGGCTGCCCTTCCCCGGGTTGGTGAGCACCGTGATGGTCGGCCGCTTCGTGGCCCCGGACGTGGGCAGCGCCGTGACCGAGTCCGTGAAACCGGCCGGGACCACCAGCGCCCCGTACACCTGGCCGGAGTCGAGCTGGTCCTGGGCCTCGGCCAGGCTCAGCTCACGCCAGCCCGCCTTGCCGCCGGCGGGATCGGCGGCGACGGCGGCGGTGATCTGCGTCCCCAGGTTCTGCCGCTGCCCGGGCGGCGGCTTGCCCGTGTCCTCGTTGACGAGGGCGATGGGCAGATCGCGCAGCTCCGCGTTGGGATTGACGATGCCACCCATGTAGAGCAGCGACAGCAGCAGGGCGAGCAGTCCCGTCAGGATCGTGGGGACCAACCACAGCTGGGGGCGGCGCACCAGGGCCGCGGCAGTGGCTTCGGGGGCGACGGTCGGGGACATCGGTCTCCGTAGCTTCCCGGCGGGCCGGGATCGAGGGCGGTGGGAGCGGCGGAGCCGCACGGCACCCTCAGGATGGTCTGCCCACCCGGCAAGGCCGCCGTACCCCTCGCGCTCCGGCCGCGAACCCGCGTACGGGACCACCGGAACGGCCCACCCGGCGTTCGGTCACCAGGCCCAACGGAAGCCGGCGGCCGCGTGTTCCAGCGCCGGGACGAACCGGTGGACGGAGCCGTCCCCGGCGAGCGCGACCGGCGTCTCGCCGAGGACCGTGCCGTCCCGGTGGTGGTCCCAGGTCGCCCACCAGACGCGGGCCGGGCGCGGCGCCGACGGGAACTCGACGACCAGATCCACATTGTCGGCCCGCGCGTGCGCGACCCTCCGGTACTCGGTCACCCGATCCCGGAACGGGCCGTAGACCACCTCGTACTCCAACGGACGATCTGGCCGGCCGCCAGTGGGGCCGCGAAGGCGAGTTCCACGACCGGCGTGCTGCCCGCGAACTCCCGCCGGGCACCGACCCGGGCGCCGCGCAGTTCGACTCCGTCCCGGACCTCGACTCCGGCGTGGTGTCCGAGTCCGGCACGGAGACCGGATCCGATACCGAGGGCGGCGCGGCGCTGTCCCCCGACGGGCGGACGCCGGCCCTGGAAGGCGGACGGACGGGGTTGAGCGTGTGGGACCCTTCCGCCGCGGGTCAGGCCCGCCGGACGCGGACCATCCCCGGCACTACCTCGGGGGGTGGCCTTCTCTTCAGCGAGGACGGGAGCATCCTCCGGTCCGGGGCCCATGGTTGGCGGTTGTCCGATTCGGGCAAGGGCAAGGCCGAGCCTCTCGACGACCTCCCGATGCCCAAGGGAGCCCACTCCATGGACGTGTTGGTGCAAGGGGCCTGGGGCGCGCTCGCCACCACCTCCGGATTCCGGGACTTCACCACCTGGTTCGTACGGCCTGGCATGGAGCCGGTGGCGCTCGGGCACGACGGCTTCGGCGAGCACCCGTGGGCGTTCGCCCTTCCGCCGGGCCGTCTCCTGCTCGGCTCGCTGCTTCTCGTCGTACGGGACGTCACCGAGGCGGTGACGGCCGCCCGCGATCCACGGGCCGCAGCCTGTGCGGCGGTCGGTGGCGGCCTCACCCGGGCCGAACTCGATGCCGTCGCCGAGGGAGCCACCTGGGAGCCGGCCTGTCCGGGATCCGACCGGCGGTGAGGTCGGCGCCCGGGGGTGTGTAGCGTCGAGATCATGAAACCGTTGACCGGCACCACCACCGACCAGGCGCCGGCCGATCCGGCCGCCACCGACGACATGTTGGCCACCCAGCCCATCGGCTACTGGAGCGGCCTGGCCCACACGGCCGTCACCCGGCAGCTGCGGGACGCCATGGCCCGGATCGATGTGACCCAGCCGCAGTACTGGGTCCTCAACCGGGTCAACAGCGGGCTTCCCGCGCCCGCCCGGGAGGAGGTGGTCGCCCAGCTGACCCCTCTGGCGGAAGGGCCGCACGAGATCGCCCGGGTCGTGGACCAGCTGCTCCACCGCGGCTGGCTCGCGACCGACGACAGACAGCTCCTGCACCTCACCGAGGCCGGGGAAGCCGCCAGGGCGCGGCTTCGGCAGCTGGTGACCGAGCAGCGCGCCGTGGTCCATCAGGGCATCGGCGACGAGGAGTACGTGGCGGCCCTCAAGGTGCTGCGCAGGATGGTCGCCAACGTCGAGCGGGCGGAGTCCGAGGTTCCCTGAGGGCCCCGGCCGGGCCCGCGCGGGGTTCAGCCGGTGCAGGTGATCGAGAAGGGGACCGGGTTGGAGGTGACGCGGATGGGGCTCTGGAGTTCCACGGCCATCCCCGTCGTCAGGGTGCCCGACTTCGCGTAGGCCGTGAGGCGTACGGTGTCGCGCTTCGTCGGTTCGGCCTTGTCCCCGATCGACAGGGTGCGCCAGTGCGGGTCCACCACGGAGCCGTCGCCGGACACCCAGCGGTAGGAGATCAGGGTCGGCTCGGACGCGGTGAAGGTCGCGATGAACGCGGGGGCCCGGCCTTCGGGGATCGGGCAGCCGCCGGTGTAGGTCGTGTTCGAGCCCGCCACCGACATCCGTACGCCCGGATCGGTTCCGGTGTTCGCGTCGTCGCCGTTCAGCGCGTAGGCGATCCCGCCGCCGATCAGTACGCAGGCGGCCACGCCGGCCGCGACGAAGGCCGCCGTACGACGCCTGCGGGGCGGGGCGGCGGGCGCCGCGGCCCCGGGCTCCGCAAGGTCCCGCGCCGTGGCGGGTGCGGCGGGGTCCGCCAGGACGCGGGCGCCGGCGGCCGTGGTGGCGTCCGGGTGCGCGATGTCCCGCAGGGCCTCGGCGGCTTCGGCGGAAGGGGTCCGCTCCGCGGGCTCCTTGCGGAGCAGACCGGCGATGACCGGGGCCAGCGGTCCGGCGCGGGTGGGCACCGGCGGTTCCTCGTCCACGACGGCGCGCAGGGTGCTCAGCGCGGTGTCGTGCCGGAAGGGGGACATCCCCTCCACGGTCGCGTACAGCAACACACCGAGGGACCACAGGTCGGACTCGGGGCCCGAGGGGCGGCCCAGTGCCCGCTCCGGCGGCAGGTACTCGGGGGAGCCGACCAGCTCGCCGGTCATGGTCAGGGCGGTGCTGCCCTCGACCATCGCGATACCGAAGTCGCTGAGCACGACCCGCCCGTCCTCGGAGAGCAGGACGTTCGCCGGCTTCACGTCCCGGTGCTCCACGCCGACGGCGTGCGCGGCGCGCAGCGCGCTCAACACCTCCCCGCCGATGTGCGCGGCGTGCCGGGGTGTGAGCGGGCCCTCGGCCCGCAGCAGATCGGCGAGCGACCGTCCGCGGATCAGCTCCATCACGACCCAGGGCCGGTCGTCCTCCATGACGACGTCGTGGATCGTGACCACGTTGCGGTCGGGTATGCGGGCCGCCGCCCACGCCTCCCGCTCCAGCCGGCTGTACATCCGCGTGATGTCACCGGCCTGCAGCCCGGCCGGAGCCCGTACCTCCTTGACCGCGACCTCCCGGTACAGGGTCTCGTCGCGGGCCCGCCACACGGTGCCCATACCGCCTTCGCCGAGCCGGGACAGCAGCCGGTAGCGGCCCGCGATCAGCGGGTTCCCGCCCGCCGCGTCCATGCCTGCGGCCGTACCTGCGGTGCTGGCCGCGTACGCGGTCTCCGTCACGGTCTCGTTTTCCTCGTTGTACATGGGGGCGGTTCTCCTTCTTGGCGCCGGCCGACGCGAACATCACGTACGGACCGGGGCCCCGGTTCAGAAGGACTCGAAAGATTCCAAGAAATGGTTGAACCGAACACCTTCTCGATCGCGTGTTGTCGGCGTACGAGCAATCAGCGACATCGTCTTCAAGGAGTGTGGAGTGCCATCGGTCATCGTGGGGCGCACGGGTCCGTTCGCCGGACAGAGCGTGGTCCTGGGCGGCGAGCCCCTCAGTTTCGGGCGCAAGAGCGACAACGGCGTCGTGATCGTGAGCGCCAACGCCTCGCGGCTGCACGCCGAGATCCTCGAGGAGGACCCCGGGTTCGTCCTCTACGACCGGGACAGCCGCAACGGCACGTTCGTCAACGACCGGCGCGTCACCCGGCACGTACTGCGCCCGAACGACTGCATCCGGATCGGTGACGAAACGTTCCTGTACGAGGCGCAGGACGCCATGGAGACGGTCATGGACCTCTCCCTCCTGGACGTCCCCCGGGTGAGCACGGCCGACCCCGGCGTGCTGCGGGTCACCATCACCGGCGGCGGCCCGGTGGGCCTCGCCTTCGCCCTGGCGCTCGACGAGATGCTGCCCGGCCGGACCGCCATCACCCTCTACGACGGGCGCTGGACCAGGAAGGGCTCCGCGATCGTCTGGAAGGACGAGACCCAGGGCAACTTCCGCCGCCAACAGGTCGTGACCGTCCAGAGCCGCCAGTACCTCGCCCTGTCCGAAGAGGTCCTCGGCGCACTGTTCGACGACGTCGACGCCTACTCCGAGATGTGGCCCGTCGGCCCGGACTCGGTCGACGGCCATCCGCCCCGCAACATCCGGATCGCCCACATCGAGGACCGGCTGCTGGACCTGGCGAACCGGCGGCCGGCCATCCGCCTCGTCCCCGAACGCTTCGACGTGACGGAGCGGCAGAACCGGCTCACCCAGGAACACGTCCTCGTGGTCTGCGAGGGCGGACGCTCCCGCACCCGCGAGCACTACGCCGACCGCTTCGGCACGGCCGACGCCTCGATCTACTCCCTCGACGGCGAGCACCTTCAGGACGTCGTGCTGGGGCTGCGGGTCAAGTCGAAGCTGCCGGACCCGATGAGCGTGCTCCTCACGGTGTCGCAGAACCGCTTCCTGCTCAACTCGCTGCGCGGCGAGGGGTTCCTGAACATGCGGCTCACCCGGGAGGAGGCCAGGAACGTCATCGGCATCGATCCGGTCCGCCAGGTCTTCGAGGAGTGCATCGCCGCCCGCCCCTGCCTGATGAGCCGGCAGGAGGAGGACAACGAGTTCCGCTGCCCCACGCACGGCACCCTCTTCCTGCCCGCCCTGCTGCGCGGCTCCCCGCTGTGGAAGGAGATCCGGCAGGGCCTGCGCCTCTTCGGGGTGGCCGAGGACGACCTGTCGGCGATCACCTCGTTCCGGCTGGACATGGTGCAGCGCCCACGGTTCACGGCGCAGCTGCACCGGCCGACCGCGACCAGCCCCGGCACCTTCGGCTTCCTGCTGGGCGACGCCGCCAACGCCATCCACTTCTGGCCGGGCCGAGGCCTCAACAGCGGTCTCGCCTCGGCCACTTCACTGGTCCGTTCGCTCAGCCGCGCCTGGCAGGGCAAGCCGCTGCGGGACGCCGACTTCATCCGGCACGAGGCCGCCATGTCCATGCTCCAGTACCGGCACAAGAGCCGGGCCTGGAACGCCATGGTGACCACCGACGACCAAGGCGTCACCCGCGCCATCCGGGACGTCATCGCGCACAGCACGGAAGCCGGCCCGGCCGCCGGCGGCGGCGCGGACGCGAGCGATCTGGACGCGCTGCTGGAGCGGATGGCCGGGATCCGCGAGCGGTTGGGATCCCGGCTGCCCGGCCTGCCCACGGACGGTGAACTCCGCGCCCACCTGGCCTCGATCGCCCCCGCCACCCTGCGGACCCTGCAAGAGAGCGGAGCCTGGGACACCCTGATCGTCGGCGGGGAGGAGGCCGACATCGACCTCTTCTACCAGTCGGACTCCCCGGTCTTCGTCCCCCGTCCGGTCGTCCCCCGTCCGGTCGTCCCCCGTCCGGTCGACCCCCGTCCGGTCGACCCCCGGAGTCTCCCGGTCCCGGCTGCCGGCCGGGCCGATCTGGGGGTTAGCCTCGGTGGATGAACTCTGGGCGGCCCTCGAAGATCATCACGCGCCACCATGACGGGCTGATCCACGCCTACGTGGTGGACCCCGACACCTTCGGACCGCTGGAGCCCGCCGTGGTGTTCCGGCCGCGCGCCGGCGACGCGGTCGAGGAGTCCGTGGTGCGGCCCGATCTGGAGCGGGTCGTGTACACCACGCTGAACGAGGTCGTCTGTCTCACGCGCTCCGGCGACCCGGTGTGGGTGTCGGACTTCGCACCGCACTCCGACGTGCGTCACGGTCATCGGCCCGGCTGTTCGCTGTCCCAGGACGGCCGCACCGTGTGGGTCTACCGGCCGGATGTGATGGCCCAGCGCCGGGTCGCGGACCAGTGGGTCGTGTACGACGCCGACAGCGGAGAGGTGCTCGCCCGGCGGGAGGTGGACACCGCCGGGCACGGCGGTGTCCACCTCCCGCACCCGACCGACGGCAGCGTGTACCTCACCATCGGTGAGGGCCAGGACGGGTCCGTCGTCCTCAGGGGTGTGATCGGTGCCGACGGCGTGCCGCGGTTCGTGACGTACCCGTGGCCGGACCGCTGCCTGATCGACCTGGCCCCGGGCGGGCAGCAGTTCATGACCGTCGACCACGAACAGGGCGATGTCGCCTTCCACGACCACCCGAACGGGGACGTGCGGTTCACCCTGCCCGTCGATGCCTTCGGCCACGACCCGGACGACACGTACGACACGTACGTGGAATGGAGCGGCGGCTACCTGACCCCGGACATCGCTGTCGTCACCCTGGGTGGTGAACGCGAGGACGAGGAGGAGTGGTTCCGCCACCACCTCGTCGACGTGCGCACCGGCGCGCTGCTCGGCGAGATCGACCTCGACGTGAGCCACCCGTACGAGGGGGAACCTCTGGGCGACGGCTCCTGGCTCACCGAAGGCGCCGACGGCCATCCCGTCCGCCGGTCCCTCCCCACGGTCGGACTGTCGTAGCCGCCCTCTACGCTCCCCCTCATGACCACCGATCACGGATTCACCTGCTCGTGCTGCGGCTCCCACCACGCCGAGCTGCCCCTGAACCACTCGGCCGAGGCCCCGGCCGTGTGGGATCCGGCGTTCGCCGAGGCCGACGACTGTCTGCTCTCGTCGGACCAGTGCGTGATCAAGGCCCAGCACTACTTCGTCAAGGGGTTGATCGAGATACCGGTCATCGGCAGCGACGAGGTGTTCTCCTGGGCGGTCTGGGTCTCTCTCAGCCGTGAGAACTTCTCCCGCGCCGCCGATGTGTGGGACACCCCGGGCCGGGAGTCCGAGCCGCCGTACTTCGGGTGGCTCACCACCGAGCTGTCGGCGTACCCGTCCACCACGCTCAACCTGAAGACCCACCTCCACACCCGCCCCCTCGGCCGGCGCCCCTCCATCGAGCTCGAACCCACCGACCATCCCCTCGCCGTCGAGCAACGGACGGGGATCACCCTGGACCGTGTACGGGAGATCGCCGCAGCCGTTCGCCCGCCCGCTGCCGCCGGCGGCGGGCCCGAGGCCGCGTCCGCGTAACCCGGTGACACGCTCCGGTCCGGGGTGGAGAATCGGACGCACGGACGTGGGGCCGAGGGGGCGGGGGCACTGATGGGTCGGGCACTGCGCGTGGGATTCGTGGTACTGCCGGTGGGGTTCGTGCTCTGGTACGCCTCGTACTACACCACGATCGTGGTGTGGGAGTTGCGCAAGCTCGTCTCCTGGTTCGCCCTGCCCCTGCTGGCCGCCGCGGCCACCCTGGTGGGCGTGTTGGTGGTGGGATGGCTCAGGCGCCGGGCCGGGCGCGGCGCGGGCACCGGGAACGCGGCGGTCACCCTCGGGTGCCTGGGCGCCGTCCTCGGCTTGGGCCTCACCGTCGGCTGGCTCGTGTACGGCTCGTACCTGCAGGACCGCGCCTACATGGCCACCGCGCAGGTCGTCACCGAGCCCGTACCGGCGTTGGCGGCCCGGGTGCCGTACGTGGCCGGCAAGGCGCAGGCCGCCCCGCACCTGGGCGATGTCACCGGCGAGATCTCCGACATCACCTATCTCCCCGACTCGGACCGGTTCTCCACGCTGGTGGAGCGCCGCGGCTGGCTGGCCGGGTACGAGGTCGGCCTCGTGCAGGACGTCCCGCTCGGCGGCGAGAGCCGCAGCCAGGAGCGCTGCGCCTTCGACGTGTCCGCGGCGGACGCCAGGATCAGCGGCTGGTTCACCCACAACCTCGGCAGGAAGATCTCGGCCGAGAAGCGCTGGGTCCGGTTCGACGCCGACGACGCCTACGTGACCTGCTCGGGCGGCACACCGGTCGTCGTCGTCCCGCTCAAGCGACAGACCGGGATCCTCGTGGTGACCGAACGCCCCGCCGGCGTCGCGCTCTACGACGGGCGCACCGGAAAGCTCACCCTCACCACCGACACCTCCGCCGTTCCCGGCCCCTCCTATCCGATCAGCCTCGCCGCCCGTCAGCGGGAGGGCACCGCCGCGGTGGGCGGCTTCAGCGACTGGTGGTTCGAGCGCAGCGGATGGGATGCCTCCGAGGACGGCGCCAACGAGGGCAACGAGTCCGAGTTCACCCTGCGGTACGTCGAAGAGGCCGGGCGCAGCGCGTACGTCACCCCGCTCACACCGCAGGGGGAGGCCAGTTCGGTCGTGGCCGTGTCCACCGTGCCCACCCGCCACCAGGGCGGCGGGCTCGCGCCGATGACCATCCACCGCCTGAATCCGGCGTGGTCGTCCCCGAAGGCGCTCGTCGCCCTGATCAAGGCGGAGTACCGGGACGTCTGCTGCTACAACGACGACCAGGTGTTCGAGGTCGTACCCACCGGGGGCGGGACGTGGACGGCCACCGTCGGCAGCGAGCAGAACGTCCGCTACCGGGTGGAGGGCAAGGGCCAGGTGGGCGGCCGTGAGGCGACCTGCCTGAAGGCCGCCGACGGAGCGCTCATCCGGTGCGCGTACGTGGTGCCCGGATCGCCCGAGGAGCAGGAACTCAAACGGCGTGAGGAGCAGAAGAAGCAGCAGGAGGGCGCGAAGAACCCAGGGGATCCGGGCGACCTGACGGGCTATACGAACGAGCAGCTCGCGGAGCTCCAGCGCCGGATGACCGAGGAGATCGGCCGCCGCCTGAAGGCCGGCTGACCGCACCGATCACCCGAAGGCGGCCAGGAGGGACGCGGGACGAGGATCGTTCGGGCCGGTGTGTCCGCGTTCCGGCGTGCGGGCATCTGAGCGGGCATGGGGGCGTGCGGGGTTCGCACCGCACCGATCCGGTCACCCTGGTGGGCCGTTCGGTGAACCGGGCGTGTCCGCCACCTGGGCCGCAGGTGCGGGAAGCGTGGTCACGCCGGGTGACGCACCGCGCTCCCGCGTGCCGCGGACCTGCGAGCACCCGGCGGGAGCTGCGTGAATCGCTCCCCGGGTGACCGGCATCCGAACGGACTGTCCGTAAATCGACCGCCCATGTGCGACGGACCTTCATACCTGGCAGGCTCAAGCCCAGTTGAGCGCTACATGAAAGTTCCAGCGCGTCAAACATCCTTCGAATCGAAAGCAGGCCTTGCCATGCGTCGCCGCTTAGCCACCGTCTCCGCCGCCGCTCTCCTCTGCCTCGCCGGCACCGCGGGCCTGGCGGAGGCGAGCCCGACGAGCCTCTACGCACCCTCCGCGATGGTCTTCACCGTCACCCAGGGGAACGACGCCGCCACCGGTACGGTCCTGCGTGCGGTCGTCCTCAGCTGCGCCTACACCGCCGAGGGCACGCACCCCGACCCCAGGGCCGCGTGCGACGCCCTCAACGAGACCGGCGGCGAATTCGACCGCCTGCTGGCCGCCCCGAATCCGGGCCGGGTGTGCCCGCGGCACTACGACCCCGTCACCGTCACCGCGGACGGCGTCTGGCACGGTGAGCGCGTCTCGTGGAAGCACACCTTCTCCAATGGGTGCGTGATGTCCGCGACCCTGAACGACAACGCCCTCTACGCGTTCTGACGCTGACGCGGAGGCTCGCGACCACGTCGGGGGGCGTGGTGCAGGGGGGCTCGGCCGGGGCCGGCGGCCACCTGGAGTGGCGGCGACCGGACCCGGCGGGCCGGCGGTCAGGCGTGGGGGAGATGGGGTGGGGGCGCCTGCCGCCGGGCCAGGGACACCCCCGTCACGGGTGTTCCGTTCTCTCCCTGGGATCGGCGGGTGGCGGCCCGCCGGGGCGCGTGGGTCAGTTCTGCCAGGGGGTCCAGCTACCGCTGGTCAGGCGGTGCCGGGACCAGCGCTCGCCGTCCATGCCGACGATCGAGATGGTCGGGTTCCAGGTGTTGTTGCCGTCGATGCGGACCCCGCTGCGCACGGTCCCGCCCATGGAGGTCCAGTCGCTCCAGGAACCGCCGGCGAACTGCCAGCGGGTCCACACCGCGAAATCGGACCCGACGATGAAGACCTGACGGTTTCCGGCCGGGTACGTCATCCAGGCTTCGCCGTACTCGCAGATGTAGTCACCACCGAGGCCGGACACGTGACAGAAGCCGGCAGCGGCGGCGGGCGCCGCCGCCTGCGCCGGGGCGGCGGTGACGCCCGCGAGGGCGGCTCCGGAGAGCGCGAGGGTGGTGACCGCGAGGGCGGACCGGCGAAGGATGGCCAAGGTCATGTGTGTACTCCCCAATCGGGATGACGGAACGACTCGACGCCCCGAACACTTCCACCGGCCGCCAACGATGCTCTAACGGCCCGCTAACGCACCGCTTGCCTCGCCCGCACCACCCCGTCCCCCCTGCGTTCGAGGGCGGAATACGCGTTCCATGATTGGCCGAGGCCGTACTCATGTCGCCGGAACAATCCGACTTATCCTCGATCAGGGGCCGTGCGTACATGGATGGAACGGTACGAAACGGTGCGGATCGACAAGGGTGGGGTCTGTGCAGTTCCGCGTGTTGGGGCCGGTCGCCGTCACGACGACGAACGGGGCTCCCCTCCCGCTCGGCCCCGCCAAACGTCGGAGCCTGCTCGCCATGCTGCTGGCCCACCCGAACACGCCCGTCGGCGTCGAGCGGCTCACCGAGGCACTGTGGGACGAGGAACCGCCGAGACACGCGCGCACCGTGCTGCAGGGACACGTCTCCCGGCTCCGGGCGGTCTTCGCGCAGCACGACGCGGAAACACACGGCGTGGAACTCCTCACCCAGGGAGCGGCGTACCGGCTGCGCCTGCCCGAAGCGCTCGTGGACGCCCACCGGTTCGAGGAGTCCCTCCGGTTCGCCCGGCGGAGCGCGGACCCGGCGCAGGCCGTGGCGGTCCTGCGCGAGGCACTGGGGCTGTGGCAGGGGCCGGCGTTCGCCGGGACCGTGCACAGCGCACCGCTGGAAGCGCCCGCGCACGCCTTGGAGGAGCTGCGCCTGACGGCCGTCGAGGAGCTGGCGCGCGCGTACGGGCAGCTGGGTGACCACGGAGCCGCCGCGTCCGTACTGGGCGCCGAGGCCACCGCGCACCCCCTGCGGGAGTCGCTCGTCGCACAGCTGATGCTGGCCCTGGCCAGGGCGGGCCGGCAGGCGGACGCGCTGGACCGGTACCACCGCACGCGGAAGCTGCTCGCCGACGAGATCGGCGTCGACCCCGCACCGGTGCTCACCGACGCGTACCGCACCCTGCTGCGCGTCGGTGCCGATGTCGCCGCCGATGTCGATGCCGGCAGCGACACCGACGCCCGGACCCCCACCGAGGCCGCTGTCCCTACCGACGACGAGACCGCCGTGGCCGCGGGGACCGCCGGCACCCCCCAACTCCTGCCCCGCCGCCCCCGGGGCTTCATCGCGCGACGGGACGAACTCGCCGTCCTCGACCGCGTCACGAGCGCGGTGCCGGGCCCCGTCGTCACGCTCACCGGCGCTGCCGGCGTCGGCAAGACCGCGCTCGCCGTGCACTGGTCGCACCGACGGCGCGCCGACTTCCCGGGCGGCACCCTCTTCGCCGACCTGTGCGGCTTCAGCCCCACCCCGCCCCGTGACACCCGCGCCGTGCTCCGCGAGTTCCTGCTCGCACTCGGCGTCCCGGTCGAACGGATGCCGGGCTCGCCCACCGCCCTCGGGGCCCGCTACCGCGAACTGACCGCCGGACGACGACTGCTGGTCGTCCTGGACAACGCCGTCGACTCCGAGCAGATCCGCCCGTTGCTGCCCGGCGGGGACGACTGCGTCACCCTCGTCACCAGCCGCGACCGGCTCGACGGCCTGGTGGCCACCGACGCCGCCCGCCCGGTGACGGTCGGCGCGCTGCCCACCGGCGACGCGACCACGCTGCTCGCCGCCGTGTTGGGCCCGGAGTCGGTGGCCGCCGAACCGGAGGCCGCCGCCCGCTTGGCCGGCCTGTGCGACGGACTGCCGCTCGCGCTGCGGGTCGCCGCCGCCCGGCTCGCGACCCGTCCGCACCGGGGCCTGGCCTCCTTCGCCGGAGAACTCGCCGACGAACAGCACCGGTTGGACCTGCTCAAGGTGGAGGACACCGGCGTCGCCGCGGCGCTCGGCCTCAGCCTGCGACATCTGCCCGAACCGGCCCGCCGGCTGTTCCACCACCTCGGCCCGCACACCGGTGCCACCCTCGACACCGCCGCCGCCGCCGCGCTCGCCGACTGCCCGCCGGCCCAGGCCGCTCTGGCGCTCGACCAGTTGGCCGCGGCCCAACTGGTCGTCGAGACGGGCCCGCGGTCCTACGTGCTGCACGATCTGGTGCGCCTCTTCGCCCGCAGCCTGGCACCCGGCCGCGAACCCGCCGGGCTGCTGCGGCTGCTCGACCACTGGGTACAGACCCTGCTCGCGGCGTGCGCGGCCGCGGAGCCCGGCGGCGAACCGTGCTGCGCCCCTCCGGCCGGAGCCCGGCGCTCGGCCGAGATCCGCCGGTTCGCCGACAGGACGGCCGCGCTCGCCTGGTACTCCGCCGAACGCGGCACCCTGCGGGCCGCGGTCGAGGCCGCCGTCGCGGCGGGCTTCCACGACCGGGCGTGGCGGCTCGTCGTGCTCCAGTGGCCGCTCATCGTGTGGCAGGTCCGCGACGGCTGGGTGCCGCTGCTCGAACAGGGCCTCGCGTCCGCGGAACTGGACGGTGATCCGGCCGCCCAGTCCCGGGCGTCGGCGCTGCTCGGCTGGGTGCTGTCCGAGGAGGGCAGGCCCGAGGAGGCCCTGACCCGGTTGGAGCGGGCCCCTGACCTCGCGGTCCGCGCGGGGGACATCGCCGGGGAGGCGGTCGCCCGGATCAACCTGGCCGTGGCGCTCATGCGCCACGGCGACCGCGAGCGCCCCGCCGCCCTGTTGGCCCAGGCCCTCGCCCTGGCCGAGCGGGAGGGCCTCACCGAGACGGCCACCCTGGCGCACCAACACCTCGCCCAGCACCTGCTGTCGGTCGGCGCCGCCGCCGAGGCCGCCGAACACGCGGCCCACGGACACGCGCTCGCCGCGCCTGCGCTGGCGGCCCCACGGCGGGTGGTGCTGCGCACCCTGTACGGCGAGGCACTGGCCGCCGTGGGACGTACCGGCGAGGCCGAACGACAGCTCCGCGAAGCCGTCCGGGAGGCCCGGGCCAACGCCTACGAGGAGGGCGAACTCGCCGCGCGGGCCGCGCTGGACGGCCTCCGATCCGAGCCCCGGCGGATCGATGCCGGCGCGAGGCCCGACCGGCCCTAGGGGACCTTCGTAGGAGGTACCGCCCGAGGCGCGTACCCGCTGAGGATCGGCTCGCGCGCCGGCGCGTACGGGAGCAGCGTGCCTACCTCCGCACGCCCGGAGCGCACCACCTGCCGGCTGCGGAAGCGGATCCCGGAGCCGCTGTCACCGGGTGGCCACGCGCATGTCGATTGTCACTCTATTCCTACCTAGGGATGGTTCAGGTAGGAGTGTGGATCTTCGCGTGCTTATGCTTCACCCGCTATGACGGAACGTCACACCACCCACACGTTATGTGAGTCCGCCGATGTGGTCGTCCTCGGCGCCGGCCCCGCCGGGCTCGTGCTCGGCATCCTGCTCCACGCCGCCGGGATCGACTGCGTCATCCTGGAACGTGCCTCCCGCGCCCAGGTCCGGACCCGGGCGCGCGCGGGGTTCCTCGCCCCGAACACCGTGGAGATCCTGGACCGCCACGGCCTCGCCGACGGCCTGCACCGGCACGGCCGCCGCCACGGCACCTGCGAATTCCGCACGCAGGACGGCCGGTTCCGCCTCGACTACGGGGCTCTCGGGCAGGGCGCGCAGCATCACGTCTACCCGCAGCAGCACCTGGTCACGGACCTCCTGACCCACTACCTCGACCTCGGTGGACGCATCTCCTTCCACACCGAGGCGCTCGCCGTACACGACACCGACGGCACCCGGCCGTCCGTCACCACGCGCGAACCCGACGGCCGCACCACCCGGTGGACCGCGCGTTACGTCGCCGGCTGCGACGGCCGGCACGGGGCGGCCCGCCGCTCACTGCCGCCGGGCGCCGTCCGTCATCACCGGTACGACCACGGCGTGACCTGGCTCGGCCTGCTCGCCGAGACCCCGCCGAGCCTCGACGCCGTCGGTTACGCCATCCACGACCGCGGCTTCGCCGGACACATGGCCCGCACCGCCGACGTCACCCGCTACTACCTCCAGTGGCAGCGCGGCACCCCCGCCGACTCCTGGCCCGAACAGCGGATCTGGGACGAGCTCGACATCCGGATGAGCGCAGCGGACCACGGCCCGCTGCGCCGGGGCAGGCTCCTAGAACGCGGGGTCTTCGACCTGACCTGCGACGTCGTCGAACCGCTGCGCCACGGCTCGCTCCTCCTCGCGGGCGACGCGGCGAGTCTGCTCGCGCCGGCCGCCGCGAAGGGCGCCAACCTCGCGGTCCTGGAAGCGGAGATGCTGGCCGAAGCCCTGGTCGATGCCCTCACCCGGGGCGACACCGCGGGGCTCGACAGCTACTCGGACCGCTGCCTCGCGTACATCTGGCGGGCGCAGGAGTTCACCGGGTGGATGACCCGACTCCTGCACGCACCCCCCGACCAGGACGAGGATGCCGGATCGTTCTTCCACGCCGCCCTGCGGCGTTCCCGGCTCGCGTCGCTGCGCACCTCACGCATCCACCAGGACTGGTTCGCCGAGAACTACGTCGGCGTGTGACCGCTGCGGGGCCCGGCCCCGTACCACGCTCACCCCGGCCTCCCCTCCACCCGCTTCGCCCTGCCCTTCTGCCCCGCCCTGCCCCGCTCCGTACCGGCCCGAGGACACCCCCACGATGACGACGACCCTCCCCGACGAAACGTTGCTCCGGGACGACACCGACTCCCTGCGCGCGGCAGCCCTGTTCGTCCGCGAGCACGACAGCGCCGCCCTGCTCCCGCTCCTCCTGCCCGGCCTCGACGGCCCGGACCTGCGGGCGCTCGCCGAGCACTGCCGCTTCGCCCACGCGGGACTGCTGCTCTTCCCGCCGGACGCGGACGGTCTGCGGGCCCAACTCGCCGACTGCGGACTGGCCGTGGACACTCCCTCCCACCCCAGCGTGGTGGTCCGGGACCGCCTCGCCCGGCGCCACCTGCGCGATCCCGCCGAGCTCGACGTCCGGATCCTGCGCCCGCAGGTCGACGGCCACGACGGGGAGCGGCGCGCGGTCGAGGTGTTCGCCCTGACCGTGCCCCCGCACTCCGACCTGGAACCGATCGCCGCCTACGAACGCACCCGCCGGCACGAGGCACACCTCGCCTTCGAGGTCGAGCGTCCGGAGCCACTGGCCCTGCGCGGCCTGTGCGCGATCCTCGACCGCCACGGCGCGCTGCCCGACGGCGGTGGCTACAACCCGCACGAGGACGGCACGGTCCTCTACTTCACCCTCCCCGCCGACGCCGCCTGCGACTACCGGCGACTGGAGCTTTACGCACCGGGCGACCACCGCGACACCCTCGCCGCGCACCTGGACCACTGCGACCCGCACCACCCCGACCCGCACCACCGCCCCCGTCATGACGCGCGGCAGCCCGCCGAAACGCTCCTCCACCTCTTCACCGGCGCGTGGACGACACAGGCCCTCGCCACGTTCGCCCGGCTGGGCCTGCCCGATGTGATGGACACCCGCACCGCCCACCGCACCGAGGACCTGTCCCGGCCGACCGGCACCCACCCCCGAAGCCTCGGCACACTCCTGCGCTACCTGGCCATGCTCGGAGCCGTCGTCGAGGAGCAGGAAGGATTCCGCCTGACCGCACTCGGCGCCCTGCTGCGCGCCGACACGCCCGGGTCGATGCGACCACTGGCCCTGATGTACGGGGGCCCGTTCTACCGCTCCTTCGGCGCTCTCGACCACGCCGTGCGGACCGGACAGCCGGCCTTCGACCACCTCTTCGGCGAGAACCACTTCGACCACTTCGCCCGCGACCCCGAACTCGCCGCCCTCTTCGACCGCTCCATGGCCGCGAGCTCACGAATGTTCCAGCCGCTCCCCACCCATCCCGTCATCACCGCCGCGGCCCAGGCGCCCGAGGCCGCGACCGTCGTGGACATCGCCGGAGGGAACGGGGAACTCCTCGGCCGGATCCTCACCGCGCACCCACGCCTGCGCGGTGTCCTCCTCGAACGCCCGCACGCCGTCCAGGCCGCCCGCCTCCTCCTCGACGCCACGGGCTGCGGCCCGCGCTGCGCCTACCGTGCGGGCGACTTCGCCGACGTGCCGCCCGGCGGCGACGTCTACATCCTGTCCCGCGTCCTGCACGACTGGGACGACGACCGCTGCCGCGAGATCCTGCGCCACTGCGTCCGCGCGATGCCCGCCCACGCGGACCTGCTCGTCGTGGAACGTCTCCTGCCCGTCGACGGTTCCCCCTCGCTGGCCACCTCCTGGGACCTGCACATGCTCTGCAACGTCGGAGGCCGCGAACGCCGGGCCGACCACTACGCACGCCTGCTCGCCGACGCCGGCCTCCAGCTCGTCGGCCGCCGGCCCCTGCCCCTGGACGCGCACGTGTTGCACGCCCGCAAGGTCGGCGCACCGGACCCCACCGCCCGGCGAAGCTGACGTACGTCCGTCACCGGTACTCCGTCACCGGTACGGGGTGCGTCGTTCGGGTGGGAGCGCCCGGTGGATCACACGGAGGGCGAAGGAGTTCGGGGGCTTCCAGACGTGCCGGTCGTCGAACGACCACGCGTAGACGGGGGATCCGTCGCGGACGCAGTCCAGCAGGCCGGGCGCCCCGAGCTCGTGGGCCGACCACGCGTACAGCCGCTGCAGCCTCGGCGCGATCACCCCGAAATCGAGGAGGCGGCCGAAGCCGATCTCCCCGTCGAGGTAGGTCCGCACCGTGTCGTGGAGCGGGTACGCGTCGGGGAGCACGCGCGACAGCTGCAGGAAGATCCCGGTCATCTCCACCCTGGGATCGCCGAGGAGCGGGGCGAGCGGGCGTAGCCACCCGAGGGCGAGGCGGGGCGCCGCGACGAGGGCGTGGGCGTACAGCACGCGGCACAGGACCACGTTCATGAAGAACCGCTCGGTCTCGTTCTCCGCCTCCGCGAGAGCGCGGTTCTCTAGGTAGGCGGCGACCACGCTCCCGTTGTGCGCCCGGTACCAGGCCCGGGCCGTGGGGTGGTCGGCGAAGGACCGCCATTGGTCGACCGTGCGCGCGGAGGCGGGCCCGGGGAGTCCGCCGCTCAGGCCCACCGCCTCGCAGCCGTCGCGGAGGATCCGTTCGTTCACCGCCCGCCACCACGGACTGCCGGGCCGGTCGGCGAACATCGGCCGCAGCACGCCCCGGCGTACCTGCCAGCGCATGAACGACATCGCCGCCCGGCGGAACGGCAGGTGGTGCGGCGCCTTGCCGAAGGGACCGTGGTAGCAACGCTCCATCAAGGCCATCCGCCCGATGGGGTCGTCGCGGACCGCGGCGACCTGCTGCCCGGCCCAGGCCGCGGCCGTGATCTCGGACATCATGACGACAGACTCGCACGAACCGGGTCACGTCGAAGCGCTGCCGTGCCGTGCCGTGTCGTACCCGGCCGGGCACGACCCGGCACGCCGGCCTCGGGTCAGGCGGTCGGTGCGAGCACCCACAGTCGGTGGTCCCAGCCGACGTCACGGCAGGCGCGGACCGTCAGCCCGGCCCGCTCCGCCAGCGCGGTCACGTCCTTCACCGAGCGCAGCCCGGAGCCGAACGCCGCCGTGAGCCGCAGGTGGTGCAGGACCGCGTCGATGTCGTCCGGGTCGGCCGCCTCCACCTGCTCGACCAGCACCACGGCGCCGTCGGCCGGGATCGCGGCCGCCGCCTCGGTCAGGGTCAGCACAGCGTCCTCGTCCGGCAGCCACTCCAGCAGCCGGCACAGCAGCAGCGTTCCGGTACCCGACGGCACCGGGTGCGTCTGCGCCACGAGCTCCACCCGGGGCAGCACCTCCGGATCGAGGATCTGCCCGCCCACGACATCCAGGACCGACGGCAGGGCGGCGAGCCGCACCCGCAGCCCGGGGAACTTCTTGACGAGCGCTCCCACGACCGTGCCGGCGCCGTTGCCCGACGCGCCGAGGACCTCCACCGCCGACCAGTCGTAGGCATCGGCGACCCCCGTCGAGACCCAGCGAGCCTCGTCCTCGATCGCGGTACGGGCCGAACCGCCCAGGCGCGCATCGGTGCGCAGCGCCTCGGCCAGGCTCTGCCCGGACGCCGTGCGGCAGCCGTTCGCACCCGAGCGCATCCGCTCGGCGAGCCCCACCAGCGACAGGTCGAAGGCGGCCTGCGCGCCGCGCAGGTCGTACTCCTCCAACGAGTGGTCGTCCTCGACCAGTTCCTCGCCCACCGGCGTCAGCCGGTACCCCTCGTCGGTGGCCTCGAACACCTCGATCTCCACGAGGTACTTCAGCAGCGCGCCGAGCGAGCGCGGCTCCGTCCCGCTGCGCCGCGCCAGCTCCGCCGGCTCCCGTACTCCCTGGTAGACGAGGTCGACCAGACCCAGCGTGACGGCCACGCGGATCGCGAGCCCGGGGGCCAGGTCGGTCAGTTCGTGGAGCCGCCCGTGCGCGTCCTCGCCCTCCAGGACATCGGGATCGGCCGGCTCGGCGAGGCCGGGGGCCACCTCGGCCCGCCGCCAGTAGCCGGTGATGTGCGTCTGCTCGCGCGGCACACCCCGGTCCACCGACAGGTGCCGGCGGATGCCCTTGAGGGTGACGGCCTCACCGGCGGCCCAGACGAACACCGTCCCCGGCAGCCACTCCATGTCCCGCACCGCGCGCTCCAGCAGGTCGCTGCGCCCGGCCGGGACGCCGTCGCGCACCAGCCAGGTGACCTCGGCCTCCGCGCGCGTCGGCAGCTCCTGGCGGTGGCTGTCCTCGCCGACCTCGATGAACACCCGGGCCCGGGTCCCGTCGGGCATCTCGTCGAGCCAGCGACCGATCGCGGGCAGCGCCGTCTCGTCGCCGATCACCAGCAGCCAGTCCGCGCCCTCGGGATGACTGTGCGACATCTTCGGCCCGGCGATCCAGGTCACCTGGCCCGGGGCGGCCCGCTGGGCCCACGACGAGGCGATACCGCCGTCGTGCCGGACGAAGTCGAAGTCGATCTCCCCGGCCACCGGGTCGAACCGCACCGGCGTGTAGTCCTTGGAGATCGGCCGTCCGTCCGAGGGCCAGTCCAGGCTGCTCACGTTCTGCCGCGGCAGCACCGGCTCCCGACCCTCCTCCGCGAAGAAGAACTTCACGTGGTCGTCGAAGCCCTCCGTGCGCAGCGCCGGGAGGGACAGGCCCGCGTGCTCGAAGGCGTGCAGCTGGGGCCCGCCCAGGGTCACCCGCCGCATCCCGGGCGTGACGTCCGAGACACGCAGCACCGTCAACTCCCTGAGCACGATGGGGAAGGTGACGACCGAGCGGGGACTACGGGTGGACATCCGACTTGCTCCTTCACATCCGTCCGGCAGATCCGGCATGCGGCCACGCTACGACGCCCCGCGCGCCCCGCATCCAACCCGCGGACCACGGCACTGCCACCCCGCGCGCAATCCGGACGCCGGCCCGCCCCCGGCTGCTCCGGGGCCGTGAACTCCCCGGACGGGGCTGGACCTCAAGTGCGGTCGAGTTCCTACGGTGTCGTGCGTAGGTGATCTCGACGAGAGCGAACGGAGCGGATCCACCATGGAGTACTCGCACGACGACGCCGAACTGGTGCGGCAGCCCATCGGCTACTGGAGCTGGGCCGCCTCGGATGCGGTGGTCACCCGTATCAGGGAGGTGCTCGCCGGAATCGGCACGACCCAGCCGCAGGCCTGGATCCTGGCCCGGATCGCCGCCGCCGAGCCGCCGGCCACGCGCGACGGGGTGACCGGGGTGTTGAGCGGTTACGCGGCCGCGGGTGTCGACGACCTCGACGAGGAGATCGACGCCACCATCGCCCGCGGCTGGGTCGCCCAGGGCCCCGACGGCCACCTCGAACTCACCACCGACGGGCGGGAGTTCTACGCCCGAGTCGCCGTGACTCAGGGGGAGCTGTGGCAGGAGCGACACCGCGGCATCTCGGACGAGGAGTACGTGATCACGCTGAAGGTCCTCCAGCGGTTCATCCACAACACCGGGGGGCACGCCTGGCACCACTGACCAGGTCCCCGGTCGCTACGCGGCGAGGCCCGCCTCCTGCGGGAGACGGGCCTCGGCGGTGGTCCGCGTGGCGACGCGCGCGGCGGGGGCTCCTACTGGCCGGCGACGGCCTTCGCGAGGAGCGGGGTGAGCTGCTCGACCACCCACGGGGCGCTCAGCGCGTCCGGGTAGGCGATGGCCGAGGAGAGGGAGTTCTCCGAGGGGATGACCGTGAAGTGCTTGGTCTTCACCGCGTTCAGCGACTGGAAGAGCTTGTTGGACTCCAGCTCGGTCGCGCTGATCACACCGCGGTCGCCGAAGGGGTAGGTGACCAGGAGGACGTCGGCGTCGAGCTGGTCGAGGTTCTCCAGGCTCACCGCGTTCTTGTTCGGCGCGTAGTTCTTCGCCTTGTCGGTCTTGGTGAAGCCGAGCTTCTCGAAGACGCCCGGGTCCTGGTCGGCGTAGGACATGAAGCTGACCTGCTCGGGGTGGACGACCGTGTAGGTGTACGTCTTGCCCTTGAACTCGGGGTGCGCGGCGGCGGCGTCCGTCGTGGCCTTCTCGTTCGCGGCGATGACCTCGTCCGCCTTGGCGCTCAGGCCCAGGGCCTTCGCGGCGGTCTTCAGCCGGTCCTGCCAGGTCAGGGTGTCGGCGTGCGCCTTGTCGGTGAAGGTGACCACCGGGGCGATGGGCTGCAGCTTGGCGTAGTCCGCGTCCATCTCCCAGGTGTTCATGCCGAGGATGATGTCGGGAGCCTCGGCCGCGATGGCCTCGTAGGCGGTGCCGTCGGTGTCGTCGTACGTCTTCAGCTTGCCGGCGCCGAGCTTGTCGATGGCGCGCTGCTTGTACTCGGGCACCTTGGCGCCGTCCTCGACGTCCGGGGTGATGACCGGGACGATGCCGAGGGCCAGCGCGATGGCGGTGTCGCCGTCGGAGACGGTGGCGACCTTCACCGGCTTCTTCTTGACCTCGGTCCTGCCCCACGCGTTGGTGAGGGAGACGGGGAAGGCGGCGGACGCGTCGGCGCCGGCGGCGGCCGGCTTGTCCTTGGCGGCGGTCGAGTCCTCGCCGCCGCACGCGGTGAGCAGGCCGAGGCAGGCGGCGGCCGCGGTGAGGGCGGCGAGGGCGCGGGCGGGGCGGCGCGTTCTGCGCGGAACGGACATGATGGTGGTGTCTCCTATGCGGGGATACGACGGCCCAGGGGGAAGATCTGGGGCCGCTCTGTGCGGGGATGGGGGACGACGAGACAGTCCAGGCCGAACACTTCGGCCACGGTCTCCTCGGTGAGCACCTCTTCGGGCGTGCCCTGGCGCACGACGCGGCCGTCGCGCATGGCGACGATCGTCGAGGCGTACAGGGCCGCCTGGTTGAGGTCGTGGGACACCAGCACGATCGTCTTGCCGGCCTGCTCGTTGAGGTCGGCGAGGAGGTCCATGACCTCGATCTGGTGGGCGATGTCCAAGTAGGTGGTGGGCTCGTCCAGGAGCAGCGTCGGCGTGTCCTGGGCGAGCGCGAGGGCGATCCACACGCGCTGGCGCTGGCCGCCGGAGAGCTGGTCGACCGGGCGGTCGATCAGCTCGGCCGTCCCGGTCGCGAGCAGGGCGTCCGCGATGACCTCGTCGTCGGTGGCGGTGCGCCGCTGTCCGAAGCGGCGGTGCGGGTGGCGCCCGCGCCAGACGAGGTCGCCGACGGTGATGGACTCCGGGGCGATCGGCGACTGCGGCAGGATGCCCAGGCGCTGGGCCACCTCGCGGGTGGACAGGTCGTGGATGTCCTGACCTTCGAGGAGGACCGAGCCGGCCGCGACGGGCAGCAGCCGGGCGACCGACTTGAGCAGGGTCGACTTGCCGCAGGCGTTCGGGCCGACCAGCGCGGTGATCTTGCCGGGCTCGATCCCGAGGGACAGCTCCTCGATGATCGGCTTCCGGTCGTAGCCGGCGCTGATGCCACGGGCTTCGAGCCGGAAGCCGGCGTCGGGGGAGGCGAGTACGGGTCGTGCGCTCATGCGGTGGCTCCTTGCCTGCGCCGGAGGATCAGCCAGACGAAGTAGGGGGCGCCGAGCAGCGCCGTGAGGACACCCGTCGGTACGGGGCTGATCAACGGGCCGTGCTGGGCGAGGACATCGGCGCCGAGGACGATGACGGCGCCGATCGGGACGGCCAGGGCGACGGACCGGTCGGCGCCGACCAACCGGATCGCGATGGGACCGCTGATCAGCGAGACGAAGCCGATCGGGCCGGTGACGCTGGTGGCCAGAGCGGCGGCCGCGGCCCCCACCAGCAGGGTCGCGATCCGGGCGGCCCCCACCCGGGTGCCGAGCCCGAGCGCGAGCTGGTCGCCGAGGGCCATGCTGCCCAGGGCACGGTCCAGCAGGGCGGTGCAGAGCCCGCACACGGCGAGCGCGCCCGCCAGCGTGGACACCCCTTCCCAGGTGGCGTCGTTGACGCTGCCGACCAGCCAGCGCATCACCTGTGCGATCCCGTGTTGACCGGCCACCGTGAACAGGTAGTTCACGTAGGCGGTGCACACGGCGCTCAGGCCGATGCCCACGAGGACCAGCCGGTACGTGTCCACGCCCCCGCCGCGCCTGCTCAGTGCGAGCACGGTCGCCACGAGCGCGAAGGCGCCGCCGAGGCCGGCCAGGGAGGTCCCGAAGGGGACCGCCGGGGCGAACAGCAGCATCGTGGTGGCGCCGGCCCCGGCGCCCGCCGAGATGCCGACGATGTCCGGGGTCGCCAGGGGATTGCGGATGAGCCGCTGGTACAGGGCACCGGAGAGGCCGAAGAGGGCTCCGGCGAGCAGCGCCGCCAGTGCGCGCGGCATCCGGATGCGGAAGATCACGTAGTCGGCCAGGCCGGTGCGCATCCCGAAGGCGGCGGGCAGGATGTCGCCCGCCGGGATCCGCTTGACCCCGCCGAGCAGGATCGAGGCGACGAGCAGGGCGAGCAGCATCAGGACGAGCACGAAGGTGACGAGGCGGGCCCGGCGGAATCCCGCCCGGTGGGCGCCGCCCAGCCGGGCCACGGTGGCGGCCTTGAGTTCCGCCGCGGTGTCCTGGGAGGCCTGCCCGAGGCTGCGGGCCCCGTCCGTCCGGGGCGCGTGTGTCTGTGCCATGTCACTCACATCCGGACCAGGTCGCGGCGGCGCGCGAGCCACACGAAGAAGGGGGTGCCGACGAAGGCGGTCATCACCGACACCTGGACCTCGCCGTGGTCGATCACCAGCCGGCCCGCGGTGTCGGCGCCGACGAGCAGGACGGCTCCGCAGATCATGGACAGCGGCAGTGACCAGCGGTGGTCCGTGCCCACCAGCATCCGGGCGGCGTGCCCGGCGACCAGGCCGACGAAGGCCACCGGCCCGACGGCCGCGGTGGCGGCCGCGCACAGCAGCACGGCGACGGCCGCACTCGCCAGCCTGGCCCGCTCCACCCGGACGCCGAGCCCGCGGGCGGTGTCGTCACCGAGGCTCAGCAGGTTCAGGGTGCGCCCGAGCGGCAGCGCCAGCAGCAGACCGGTCAGCGCGAACGGGAGTGCCTGGCCCAGGAACTGTCCCCGGCCGGTGAGTTGGCCCACGGACCAGAAGCGCAGGTGGGCGTAGACGGCCTCGTCGCGCACCACGAGCAGGGTGATCAGCGAGGACATCACCGCCGCGACGGCGACCCCCGCGAGGACGAGGCCGATCGTGCTGCTGCCCGCGTTGGTGCGGGTCCCGATCAGGAAGACGAGGACCGCGGTCACCGCCGAGCCGGTCAGCGCCATCCAGAAGTAGCCCTGCACGCTCGACGCGTCGAGGAAGAGGATGCCGAGCACGACGAACACCGCCGCGCCCTGTTGCACGCCGAGGACGCCCGGCTCCGCCAGGGGGTTCATCGTCAGGGCCTGCATGATGAGCCCGGAGGCGCCGAGGGCGGCCCCGACCGTCAGACCGAGCAGCGTGCGGGGTATCCGTTCCGTCCACAGGACGTCGCCGTTGTAGCCCTCCGCGCTCGGGTGCAACAGGATCCGCACGATCTCCAGCGGGGATATGTCACGCGCACCGAGGCCGATGCTCGCGAGGGTCACGGCGGCCAGCATCAGGCCGGCGAGCACCACGACCACCGTTCCACGCGAGGCACGGGGCCGCGCGGGCGTCGGTGTCGGTGGTGCTTCCGGCGAAGCCGATTGCTTCATGGGTCTTCGGGTACTCCTCACCTGCTCAAGCTCGAAGTTAGGCTAGCCTTACCAAAGCGGTGTCCGGTCCAATGCCGGAGGCGAACCGCTCACAATCAGGGGTCAAGAACACGACCCCTGCGGTAGGGGGAGGATGTTGTGGCCGAGACGGGACTGCGCAGCGTGCGAGACGAGGAGACCCGGACCGGGGACGCGATCATGGCCGATGACGATTTCATCGCCGAGGGCGGACACCCGCTCCACGTCCACGAGTTCCACGAGTTCCTGCACGTGCCGGTCGGCAGGATCGTGGTCACCGCCCTCGGCCGGGACCACGAGCTTTCGGCGTCGGTGGCCCTGTGGATCCCGGCGGGCATCGCGCACAGCGCACGCTTCGGAGCCGACTCGGTCATCGCGGTCGAGTCCTTCGACGCGGACCGGTTCCAGCTGCCGTTCCAGGACGTCACCACCATCAACATCACCGACGCCCAGCGCAGACTGGTCCTCGGCCGGATGCGCAGCACCCGCGCCCAGGCAGAGGACCCGGAGGTCTTCGCCGCGCTGTCCGCCGGGCACCGCAACTGCCTGCCGCTGCCCCAGCCCACCAGTCACACCGCCGGCGTGGTGGCGCGGGAGCTGGCCCGGACGCCGAGCGATCCGCGCACCGCGACCGAGTGGGCGGAGAACCTCTACACGAGCTCGACCAGCCTGCGTCGGGCCTTTCGCGCGGAGACCGGGATGGCCTTCTCCGAGTGGCGCACCCGGCTCCGACTCAACCACTCGCTGAGCCTGCTGGAACAGGGCCAGTTGGTGAGTTCGGTGGCCGCCCGGGTGGGGTTCGTCAGCACCAACGGCTACATTCTGGCCTTCCGCCGCCACTTCGGGCAGACGCCGGGCGCGTACGTACGCAACTCGCTGGACCGGTCCGCGTAGCGGCGGCGCCGGCGGAAACGGACCTGCCCCGTACCCGGGGGTCACGACCCGGGTACGGGGCAGTCGGTGGTAGGTGGTCGGGCTACCGGGGTCAGCCGCCCTGGCCGGCGCTTCCCACCGGGCCGACCTTCACCGGGGCGCCGCCGCCCTCGGTGACCGGCAGCGTGCCGGTGCCCGGCCAGGCGAGGGTGACCGACCTGGTCTCGTCCGGCGGGGTCACCACCAGCCCCGTGACGCGGACGCCGGAGCCGCCCGAGGTGTTGAGCGGGTAGCTGATGCCGAAGTAGGTCGACCCACCCTTCTTCAGGACGGCCGTAGCGGGCTGCTGCCCCGTGCGCTGCGCGGACAGCGAGCCCGAGTCGGTCTTCAGGTCGACGCCCGCGTACCCGGAGATCGTGCAGTCCCGGGTACCGCGGTTCTTCAGCGTCACCGCGACCGTGCCGTCCTTGTCGCCGCCGATGGTGCGTTCCGCCGCCGTGATCGCCAGTTCGTCGGTCCGGCACTTGCCGACCTTGCCGCTCGCGTCCGTGCCGGTCCCGGCGCCGGCCGTACCCTTCCCGTCGGAGCCCGCCCCCTGCGAGGGCTTCCCGCCGCCCTGATCCGAACCGCCCCCCGAAGGCGAGGCGCCGGACGGGGCGGACGCGGTGGACGAAGCCGACGGGGTGCTCCGCGCCGCCCCGTCGTCGCCGTTCTGGCAGGCCGTGAGCGACAGGCTCGCGGCGACGGCCACGGCGGCGAGGGTCAGCTGGTGAACGCGCATCGTTTCTTCCTCAGGATCGGTCGGACGGAGGTGCGGGCGGTCGGTGCGGGCCGGTTCGGTTCGGTTCGGTTCGGTTCGGGAGAGCGTCTCCGATCAACAGGAGTCGCCCGACCCGTACCGCCGTTCCACCCGACCGTCCACCCGTACCTTCCTGTGACACGTACCGCCGAACCCGACACGCCCGCAGCCGCCCGGCGCGCGCCCGCGACCGGCCGGTACGGTGGTTTCCGTCGCTCCCGGGCACCCGCACGGGGCGTCGTGCGCCGGGACAGACCCGTGACCCGGCAGATCTTGACCCCAACGGGTGGTGTGCCTCCCCAACCCGCCTTCGCCCGGACCCGAAGGGTGTCAGCCTGTACGGGAGGACCGGCCGTTCCGCCGCGTCGGGCGGGCCGAGCGGCACACGTCCTGGCGCTCGGGCGACCGCTGCGCACCCCGGTGGTTGGTGCGGACACCTACCGAAGTGATCTCATGGGCGATCACGAGGTCGGCAGAGCGGCCGAACACGCGGGAAGGACATGTGGTGGTCGAGCGGGGAGCCGTGGGTGTCACAGTCACAGGATTGGTCGAGGCCGCCGCGGACGGCCAGAGCGGCGCCCTGTGGCGACTACGGCACAAGGGCCGACAACTCGACGCGAATCTGGTGCGCCTGCTGCCCGGCGGCGAGATCGCCGTACACCGGGAGCCCGAGGTGGACGTCCTGCTCACGGTCGTACAGGGCGGCGGTTCCCTCACGCTGGACGGCGCCCGGACGGAGGTCGTCCCCGGCTCGCTCGCCCTGCTGCCACGCGGCTCCGCCCGCTCGCTCCGCGCCGGCCCCGAGGGACTCGTCTTCCTCACCGCGCACCGCAGACGGGCCGGCATGGCCATCGGCCGGCCGCCCCGCACCGAACCCCGCACACCGCAGTGCCCGCTCCACCTCGTCTGCGAGCAGTGCCACCGGCACGCCATAGAGGCCGACGCCCGGTACTGCAGCTGGTGCGGCACCCGCCTCGTCCCCCGGGCCGCCACGGGCTGACCCCGAAGCGGCGGACCCCCTACGGGAATCGGGCCAGGGGCGCATCCTGGGCGAAGAAGGTCTTGGCGCGGATCGTCGCCCGCTCGTCGTCGCGCACCTGGCCCGGTCGGGAGCCGTTGCCGAGCAGTACCCCGCCGAAGTGCATCCGCATGTAGGCCGCGGTGTGGTGCAGGCCGGTCACCAACCCCTCGGCGCGGGCCTCGTCGTGGTCCGCCATGGCCGTCACGCCCCACAGGGTCCGGCCCGCCATCCGCTGCTTGAAGTCCGAGCCGGGAGAGGTGAGCCAGCCCGACCAGTAGTCGAGGTAGCGCTTGGTGTGCGCGGAGAGCGCGTACCAGTACAGGGGCGAGGCGATGACGACGTCGGTCGCCTCCAGGGTGGCCCGTCTGAGCATCGCCTCGCTCTCCCCGGGCGTCCAGCCCTCGGCCTCGTGCCGGCCGTCCTGGAAGTCCGGCAGGTCCGACGCGGCCAGGTCCACCCAGTGCTGCCGGGTCCCGGCGGGCAACTGCTCGGCGGCCTGCCGCGCGAGGATCTCGGTGTTCCCGCCGGACCGGGAGCTGCCGAGGACGAAGAGGAACGAGCGGTCGGTCATGAACATCACTCCAGTGGTGCGCGGCCGCGCCGACGGAATGCCGGCCGATGGGTGCGACGTTAGACGTTGACATCAATGTGAAGGTCAACCGGACACAGGGGTACGGCACATGCTGATCGGAGAACTGTCCCGGCGTACGGGCGTCAGCTCCCGGCTGCTGCGCTACTACGAGGCGCAAGGACTGCTCGACGCGGAGCGCGGCCCGAACGGATACCGCGACTACACGGCGGACTCCGTGGCCGCCGTGCGCAAGGTACGGGCCCTGCTGGCGGCGGGCCTGTCCACCGAGGTGATCCGCTCGGTGCTGCCGTGCGTGCGGGGCGAGGGGGTGCGCTTCGCCTGGTGCGAGGAGATCCGGTCCGTACTCGACGGGGAACTGGCCGCCATGGACGCGCGCATCGAGAGCCTGCGGAACAGCCGTGCCACCCTGGCCTGTTACCTGGAGCAGCCCTGAGCCCCGCCCTCGGGGGACGGGGGCGGGGCTCAGGGAGAGCGGGGGACGGCCTGCCTCAGACGGTCGCCGCCCGGGGCTGCTGCTCGGTCTCCGCGACCCGGTTCCCGCGGGCGGGCAGGAGCCGGTCCAGGGCGAAGGCGCCCGGGCCGGTGAAGACGAGCAGCAGGAAGGCCCAGCAGTACATCGCGGAGGACTCGCCGTTGTTCTGGATCGGGAAGAGGGCCTCCGCCTGGTGGGCGGTGAAGTAGGCGTACGCCATCGAGCCGGAGGCGATGAAGGCCGCGCTCCGGGTCCCGGCGCCGAGCAGCACCAGGGCGCCGGCGACGAGCTGGATCACCGCCGCGTACCAGCCCGGCCAGGCCCCGAGGGGGACGGTGCCGCCGCCGTGCGCGCCGCCGAGGACGCCGAAGAGGGAAGCGGCGCCGTGGCAGGCGAACAGGAGGCCGGTGACGATCCGGAAGAGACCCAGCGCGTAGGGCCGGGCGGTGTTCAGACGATCCGTCATGGGGAGATCCTTCGTGGGGTACGGGGACGGGGACGGGCGTGAGGGTGAGCGTGGGGGGTGGGGGGTCAGGTGAGCGGGTGGAGGACCGTCAACCGGTCCACAGGGCCAGGGCGGCGACCCGGCCGGTGGGCACCGGCAGGTCGTACACCTGGTGTTCGGAGGTCCGCGCGGCCTCCGCGGCCGTGCCCACGTAGGGCTGCCGCGTGCCGTGCGTGAGGCCCTGCCCCGTGGACTTCAGTACGGCCTCCTTGCGCGTCCGGCAGCGGGCGAAGGCGGTCGGCCGGGCGGTCCGGGGGAGGGCGAGCAGCTCGTCGCGTTCGTCCTCGTGCAGCCCGGCCATGGAGGCCTGCACCAGGGCGTGCGACGGCAGGTCCGCCACGTCGACCCCCACCGGTACGGGAGCGACCGCGACCACGACCAGGTCGCCCGCGTACGCGAGGGAGAAGTGGACCGGACGGCCCGGCAGGTAGGGACGCCCGTGCGGACCGCCGCACGCGGCGCAGGGCTCCCGGTCGACGATGAGGCGGGCCGGCGGCGTTCCGAGGAGCGTGCCCAGGATGTCCCGCAGACAGACGTGTGCGACCAGGAAGCGGTCCACGTCCGCGAACTGCCGGAAGCCGTCCGCCCGCAGGGACTCCGTCCGGTCGAGCTCGCCCCGCCGGGCCGTGGCGGCCGCGGCGTTCTCCGCCACCGAGGCGGCCCACACCCGGGTCTGCCCGGGCAGGACCACCGGCAGCGGGACGGGATACACCGGCGGTACGTGCGCGGCGCCCGACCGCGGCCGCGGCCGGGCCCGCAGCGAGGCCGGTCTCACAGCTGTGCGCAGACCCGGTCGGCCGTGGTGACCACGGCACAACGACCCGCCGCCCACTCCAGGGCCGTCCGGTGCTCGCGCTCGGAGAAGTCGGCGACGGCGTCGGCGACCAGGAAGGCCTGGATGTCCTGCATCCAGGCGTCGCAGGCCGTCATCAGCACACCGATGTGCGCGTACACACCGGTGATCACCAGCTGGTCCCGGCCCATCGCGCGCAGCCGCTCCAGGAGGTCGGTCCGGACGAAGGCGCTGTACTTCCACTTGGTGAGCACCGTGTCGTCCGGGCCCGGCGCCACCACCGCGGGGATCGCGGCGGCCGTCGGGTCGTCCGGCAGGCCCGGCCCCCAGAAGTCCTGCTGCAGGCCTCGCTCGGCCGGGCTCTGGCCGCCGGGCTGCGCGGTGTAGAACACGGGCACCCCGGCGCGGCCCGCCTCCTTCTTCAGCCGTGCGACCTGCTGGAGCATGCCGGTGACGGGCTGGGCGTCCGTGTCGAAGGCGGAGAGGAAATAGTTCTGCAGGTCGTGGACGAGCAGGACCGCGCGGTCCGGATCCACCGTCCAGTCGACACGGTTGGCCGGCAGCTCCTCGGCGGTCGGCAGCGGGTAGGGGGCGATGGCGGGCAGGGCCATGGGTTCATCCGTTCAGGGCTGGTGGGGCGGTACGGGGACGAGGGCGGGGGCGTCGGCGGGAGCTGCGGTGCGCAGGTCCCGTTTGGAGACCTTGCCCACGCCGGTCTTGGGGAAGGCGGAGACGAACTCCACCCGGTCCGGCACCTTGTACGCGGCGAGGCCGCGCTCGCGAACGAACTTCTTCACGGCGGCGGGCCGCAGTTCTCCGGCACCCTCGCGCAGGATCACGTAGGCGCAGGTGCGTTCGCCGAGATAGGGGTCCGGTTCGCCGACCACGTTGGCGTCGTGGACGGCCGGATGCGCCAGGAGATGGTTCTCCACCTCCTCCGCCGCGATCTTCTCCCCGCCCCGGTTGATCTGGTCCTTGGCGCGTCCCTCGACGACCAGGTGCCCGGTGGGCGTCATCCGGACGATGTCCCCGGTCCGGTAGAAACCGTCCGCCGTGAACGATCGGGCGTTGTGTTCGGGGGCGTTCCAGTACCCGCGGATGGTGTACGGGCCACGGGTCAGCAGGTGGCCGGACTCGCCCGGGAGCACCTCGCGGTCCTCGTCGTCGACGATCAGGATCTCGTCGTCCGGGGAGATCGGCCGGCCCTGGGTGGTGACGACGATCTCCTCGGGGTCGTCGAGGCGGGTGTAGTTGACCAGCCCCTCCGCCATCCCGAACACCTGCTGGAGCGTGCAGCCCAGGCCGGGCCGGACCCGACGGGCGGCCTCCTCGCTGAACTTGGCGCCACCCACCAGCAGGACCTCCAGGCTGCCGAGGTCCCGGTCGGTGCGCGCGGCGGCCTCCGTCCAGAGCAGGGCCAGCGGGGGAACCAGCCCGGTGATCGTCACGCCCTCGGACTCGATCAGCGGGAAGGCGACGTCGGGCACCGGCTGCGGGCACAGCACCACACGGCCGCCCGCGTACAGGACGCCGAGCGAACCGGGCGAGGACAGCGGGAAGTTGTGGGCGGCGGGCAGGGCGACCAGATACACCGAGTCGGCGTCCACCCCGCAGATCTCGTTCGAGCCCCACAGGGAGTAGATGTAGTCGTCGTGGGTGCGCGGGATCAGCTTGGGCACACCCGTGCTGCCGCCGGACAGTTGGAGGAAGGCGAGGTCGTGCGGGGCGGGCGCGGGGCCGAGCCCTTCGGCGGGTACGTCCAGGGGGACGTCGGCCAGCGCCGTGAACTCACCCGGGTCGGCGTCCGCGACGAACACCTGGCGCAGCCCCGGGACCTCGGCGC
The DNA here is from genome assembly GCF_041432505.1 of Streptomyces virginiae. GTDB lineage: Bacteria > Actinomycetota > Actinomycetes > Streptomycetales > Streptomycetaceae > Streptomyces > Streptomyces virginiae_A. The sequence continues at coordinate 490,859 of NZ_CP107871.1, read as the reverse complement.
GCACGGCCGCCGCCAGCTCGCGGTAGTCGTGGCCGCCGTGCACCGCGGGGATCACGTACGCCGCCGCCCCGGTGAAGGAGCAGAAGTAGGAGATCTCGGTGCGGCGGTGCGCCGGCAGCGCGAAGACGGGCAGGGCGCCGATCCGGAAGAGCGCGAAGACGACCTCGAAGAACTCGGCCGTGTTCGGCAGCTGTACGACGACCTTGTCGCCGGGCAGGATGCCGCGCGCCGTGAGGCCGGCGGCCATCCGGTCGGCCCGCGCGTCGAGTTCGCCGTAGCTCCAGGTGCGCCGGCCGCCGTCCGGGCCACCCGTCGGGTCCACGAGCGCGATCCGGTCGGGGTGGGCCGCCGACCGCTCCCGCAGCACGGAGCCGAAGGTCTCGCCCCGCCACCAGCCGGCCGCCCGATAGCGCTCGGCGAACTCGGCGGGCCAGGGCAGCCAGGCCGCGGGGTCCGCGTCGTTGTGGGGCTCGCTCACAGCTCGGCTCCGACGGCCTGCAGGAAGGTACGGAACTTCGCGGCGGTCTCCGCGGTCTCGGCGTCGGGCTCGGACGCGGAGACGATCCCCGCCCCGGCGTACAGGCGCAGCCGGTTGTCCTCGGCCTCGGCGCAGCGGATGGTGACGACCCACTCGCCGTCACCGCTGCCGTCCTCCCAGCCGACCATGCCGGTGAAGAAGCCGCGGTCGAAGGGCTCGGTCTCCTCGATCACCTTGCGGGCCACGCCGGTCGGACTGCCGCAGACGGCCGGGGTCGGGTGCAGGCTGGAGGCGATCTCCAGAGCGGAGACGTCGGGCCGCGCGAGGACGCCGGTCACGGTGGTGGACAGGTGCCACATGGTGGCCGTACGGAGCAGGGTGGGGTGCTCGGGGACGTCGAGGGAGGTGCAGTACGGGGCCATGGCCTGGTGCACTGCGTCGACGACGACGGCGTGCTCGTGCAGGTCCTTGGCGGAGTGGAGCAGGGCGGCGGCCCGGCGGACGTCCTCGGCGAGGTCCGCGCTGCGCGGGGTCGACCCGGCGAGCGGGTTGGAGATGAGCCGGTCCCCGCGGCGGGACAGCAACAGCTCAGGGCTGGCGCCGAGCAGGTTGCGGCCGGGGCCGGTGGGGAGCGCGAAGGTGTAGCCGGAGGGGTCCCGGCGGGCGAGCCGCTGGACCATGGCGGGTATGTCCAGGGGTCTGTCGGAGGCGAGTTCCAGGGTCCGGGCCAGTACGACCTTGCTGAACTCGCCCTGCCACATCCGGTCCACGGCCGAGGCCACGCCCTTGGCGTAGACGTCGGCCTCGGGGACGGAGGCGATGGCCCAGTCGGTGGGTGCCGGACCGGCGGCGGGCAGGGCGATCAGCGGGTCCGAGGCGAGCGGCGGGCCGCTGCGCAGGGACTCCGGGACCACGAGGGCCGCGCGGGCGTCCGGGGCGAAGGGGATCGCGCCGATCACCACGGGGTAGGGGTGTCCGGCGCGTCGCGCCTCGGCCAGGGCCTGCGCGACGCGGTGCGGCAGCGGTTCGGCGGAGTGCGCGACCTCCTGGCGGATGCCCTGGGCCAGCAGCGTCCGGGTGGGGGTGGCGAGGAACCGGGCTCCACCGCGGTAGGCGTCGAGCAGCGTGGTGGCCGCGCCGACGGACGGGTGCACCGGATCGGCCGGTGCGGGGGGCGTGGCGACATGGTGGACCGTCGGCACGGTGACTCCTCTTCAGGTGGGGGCAGGTGCGGGCAGGTGGGCGCGGCCGGACGGTCGCCGGCTGCGTGCGGTGCGAGGCGGTGCGCAGGGCGCGGGTGGTACGCGTGGCGCGGGGATCGCGTGTGCTGTGCGTGCTGTGCGTGCTGTGCGTGTGGCACGTGTGGCACATGGCGCGAGGGGAAACGGGGATGCCGCGGTCAGCGCAGCGTGGCTCCGCCGTCCACGTAGAGGTCCTGCATGGTGATGTGACGCGCCTGGTCCGAGGCGAGGAACGCGACCGCGTCCGCGATGTCCTGCGGGTCGGCGATCCGGCCCAGCGGGATCCCCGTCCGGTAGCTGGCGAGGTCCCCCTCCAGCACCCGGGCGGGCGCCTGCGGGTCGGTCCAGAGCGCCCACTGCATGGGGGTGTCGGTGGAGCCGGGGGCCACGATGTTGCAGCGCACACCGCTGCGGGCGTACTCCAGCCCCAGACACTTGGTGAACATGACGGCCGCGGCCTTCGAGGCGGCGTACGCGGCCATGCCGGTGCGGGGGATCCCGGCGGCGTTCGAGGCGACGGTGATCACGCTGCCGGCGCCGCGGGCCGCCATGCCGGGGACGACGGAGCGGGACGTGAAGAAGACGCCCTGGACGTTGACCGCGAAGGTGGCCGCCCAGTCCTCGTCGGTCAGTTCCGCTACCGGCGCGGCACGCAGGACCCCGGCCACGTTCACCAGGATGTCGATCGGGCCGAGTTCCCGCCCGATCCGCTCCACGGTCCGGTCGACGGCCGCCGGGTCGGTGACGTCGAGCTCGTACGCGCGGACGGCCCCGTCGCCGGCGGACGGCGCCCGCCCGGTCTCCGGGTCCAGTTCGGCCGCCAGCGCGGCGACGGCCTTCGCCTGGACGTCCGTCGCGGCGACGGTGGCGCCGAGGCGGAACAGCGTACGGACGACGGCCTCGCCGATGCCCTGGCCGGCGCCGGTGACGAGCGCGACCTTGCCGGTGAATCCGCTGGTCCCCGGGATGCCGGGCACACGGTGGTCGGACATGCCGCCCCCTTCTTGATTCTTAGGTAAGCCTAACCTAATAAAATTCTGAACGACACTGCGAGGCGGCCGTGTTGTGACGAGGGCCTCGGCACGCTCCGGGTGGGGGCGCGACGGGGCGCCCCCACCCGCACCCGGGGGTCAGTCCCGGGCGGCCGACTCGGCCGATGCCAGCGCACGCGCCAGCACCGGGCCGATCTCCGCCAGGACCCCGGGGGACATCAGGTCGTCGTGCGCGCAGTCCAGGACGTGCTCCTCGATCCGGCCGTCCAGGTGCGCGGGCCAGACCAGCCCCGGCGCCTCCTCCGCCGGGGTGGACCGGGAGGCGGTGAAGAACAGCACGTCACCGCGGTAGCGGAGGGTGCGGCTGCGCGACAGCAGCCGGACGCAGTGCACGTTCGTGTCGACGATGGCCCCCAGCAGCGCCTCGTCGAAGCCGGCCAGCAGACCCTGGCTGTCGCGGATCGCGCCGACCGCCTCCGCCCGGTCCACCGGAGCATCGCCCTCCGGCGGGTTCAGTCCGGCCACCGAGAGCAGGAAGCCGCTCTCCTCGCGTTCCAGGCGCTCGCGCCAGTCCGGCGCGTCGATGTACGACCAGTCCTCGATCTCCGGCGGGTACGCGTCCAGCAGCCCCAGGAAGGCCACCTCCTCGCCGCGCTCCTGCAGCAGCGCGGCCAGCGTCTGCGCCACCGTTCCGCCGAAGGAGTAGCCGAGGAAGTGGTACGGACCCTGCGGCTGCACCGTACGGATCTCCGCCAGGTACAGCTCCGCGAGCGCGGCCACGTCGGCCACGTCCGGCTGCGTACCCGCGAGTCCCGGCGACTGGAGTCCGTACACCGGCCGGTCCGCGTCCAGGTGGCGCAGCAGGCCCGTGTACTGCCAGGCGAAACCGGACGCCGGGTGGAAGCAGAACAGCGGCGCCGCCGTGCCCCGTTCCCGCAGCGGCATCAGCACCCGCAGCGCGTCCCGGCGGGCGTCCGAGCCGATCCGGGCGGCCAGGTCCGCCACCGTCGGCGCGGCCATCACGGCGCCGACCTGGACCGGGGTGCCGAGCGATGCGCGGATCCGGCCGACCAGCCGCATCGCCAGCAGCGAATGGCCGCCGAGCTCGAAGAAGTTGTCCTCGGCCCCTACCCGCTCCAGCCCCAGCACCTCCGCGAAGATCGCGCAGAGCAGCTCCTCGCGGGCGTCCTTCGGGGCCCGGCCGCCGCCCGCGTCCCCGAGATCGGGGGCCGGCAGCGCCGCCCGGTCCACCTTCCCGTTCACCGTCAGCGGCAGCGCCGACAGCTCCACGAAGGCCGACGGAACCATGTACTCCGGCAGGCTGGCCGACAGCCGGGCCCGCAGGGCGGCCGGTTCGGGCGCGTCCGAGGCCGACGCCACGGTGTAGGCGACCAGCCGCTTGACGCCGGTCGGCCCGGTGTGGACGACCACGGCCGCCGCCGCGATGCCCGGCTCGGCCGCGACCGCCGACTCGACCTCGCCGAGCTCGATGCGGAACCCACGGATCTTGACCTGGTCGTCGGCGCGCCCGAGGTAGTCGATCTGCGCGTCCCCGCGCCACCGCACCAGGTCGCCCGTCCGGTACATCAGCGTGCCCGGCTCGCCGAACGGGTCCGCGACGAACCGCTCCGCGGTCAGCGACGGCCGCCCGAAGTAGCCGCGGGCCAGGCCCGCTCCCGCGAGGTAGAGCTCACCGGCCACGCCCGCCGGGACCGGCCGCAGGGCGCTGTCGAGCACGTAGGCCCGGGTGTTGTGGATCGGCCGGCCCACGCAGGAGCCGGCGCTGTCGTCCACGTCGGCGCCCAGCGCGTTGATCGTGTACTCGGTCGGGCCGTACAGGTTGTAGCCCATGGTGCCCTCGGTGCGCTTGAGCAGCTCCCACAGACCGTCCGGCACCGCCTCGCCGCCCAGCAGGAACAGCGTCGGCCGGTGCCGGTCCGCGTCCAGCAGACCCGCCTCGACCAGTTGCAGGCCGTAGGACGGCGTCACGTTGACCACGTCGATGCCCACGCGGTCGTAGTGCGCGGTCAGGGCCGCCGGGTCCAGGCGCAGCTCCTCGCCGATGACGTGCACCTCGTGCCCGTCGACCAGCCAGAAGAACTCCTCCCACGACATGTCGAAGGCGAAGGACACGGTGTGCGCCACTCTCATCCGGCGCCCGCCCGCCAGTGCCACCGCCGGAGCGAAGATCCGCTCGCGGTGGTTGAGCAGCATGTTGGTCAGGCCCGAGTAGGGGACCACGACCCCCTTGGGCCGCCCGGTCGAGCCGGAGGTGTAGATGATGTACGCCGGGTGCCGGCCGTCCCGCACCCCCGTCAGCTCCGCGTCCGCCACGAGTCCGTCCGGCAGCGCCGCCAGTTCGGCCACCACCGCCGGGTCGTCCAGCAGCAGCGCCGGTACGCCCTCCACCACCGGCACCCGGTCCGTCACCGGGGCCGTCGTGACCAGGCACAGCGCGGCCGCGTCCGCGACCATCGCGCCGAGCCGGTCCACGGGGTGGTCCAGGTCCAGCGGCAGATAGGCGGCGCCGGTCTTCAGCACGGCGAACAGCGCGACCACGAAGTCCGCCGACCGGGGCAGCCCCAGGGCCACCACGGCCTCCGGTCCCGCGCCCCGCGCCACCAGGGCACGGGCCAGCCGGTTGGCGCGGGCGTCGAGCTCCGCGTAGCTGAGCCGCTCGTCCTCGAAGACCAGGGCCGTCTCCCCGGGGGTCCGGGCGGCCTGCTCGGCGAACAGGTCGATCACCGTGGTGTCCGGGACCGCGTGGCCCATGTCGTCGCCCGTCGCCAACAGTTCGGCCCGCTCCGCGGCCGCCAGCGTGACCAGCCGGCCCACCGGGAGGGCCCCGCCGTCGGCGAGCTGCTCCACCAGCAGCGCGAGTCGGCCCGCCAGGTGCCGGGCGGTGGCCTCGTCGTACAGGTCCGGCCGGTAGCCGAGGCTCAGCTCCAGTGCCGGGCCGGGGGTGACGGCGAGGGTCAGCGGGTAGTGGGTGCCGTCGACGCTGTGCGTCCAGCCGATCGCGTGGGCCGCCACCGCCTCCTCGCGGGCGGCGTCGTTCAGCGGCGTGTTGCGGAACACGTACAGGGTGTCGAAGAGCTGCCCGAGGCCGGTCAGCTGCTGGATCGGCCCGAGCCCCACGTAGTGGTGCGGCAGCAGCGCCGCGTGCTCGCCCTGCACCCGCACCATGAGGTCGCGCAGCGGCTCGTCGGGGCGCAGGGCGACCCGGAACGGCAGCGTGTTCATGAACATGCCGATCATCCGGTCCACGCCGGCGAGGTCCGCGGGACGGCCGGAGACCGTGGCGCCGAACACCACGTCGTCGCGGCCCGTCATCCCGGCCAGCGTCATCGCCCAGGCCGTGCTCAGCACGGTGTTGAGGGTGACCCCGCAGCCCCGCGCGAAGGACCGCAGCCGATCGCTGGTGGCCTCGTCCAGGGACAGGTCCACCACCTCGGCGGTCACCGGCTGCCGGTCCGGATCCGCCCGGGCCACGAGCGTGGCCTGGTCCAGCCCCGACAGATGCGTACGCCAGGCCTGCTCGGCGGCGTCCCGGTCCACGGCCGCCAGCAGGCGCAGGTAGTCCCGGTACGGGGTCACGGGCGGCAGCACGTCCACGGAGCCGCCGTGCCCGTACAGGGCGAACAACTCCTCGAAGAACAGCGATTCCGACCAGCCGTCGGTCAGGATGTGGTGCTGCGTCACGCACAGCATCCAGCGCTCCGCCGAGAACCGGATCAGGGCCACGCGCAGCAGCGGAGGCGCCGCCAGGTCGAACCGCGTCGCCGCGTCGGCCAGCGAGAACTCCCGCAGCGCCTGGTCCTGCGCCGCACGGTCGAGATGGCTGAGGTCGATCTCCCGCCAGGGCAGCTCCCACTCGCCCGGCACCACCTGCACCGGGCCGTCCAGGCCCTCGTGCCAGAAACCGGACCGCAGGTTGGGGTGGCGGCGCAGCAGGGTGTCGAAGGCGGCGCGCAGGGCTGGACCGTCGACGGCGTGCAGCAGCTCGACGAAGTTCTGCATCAGGTAGACATCGAGCGCCCGGTCGTCGTAGACGGCGTGGAAGTACAGGCCCTCCTGCAGCGGCGCGAGCGGCAGCACCTCCGCCACCTGCGGGAACACCGCGGCCAGCGCGGCCTCCTGCCCGGCGTCGAGGGTCACGAGCGGGCCGGCCGACGCCGGGTGATCGCCGTCCTGCTCCGAGGCGTCGCGGGCCGCGGCCGCCATCCGCTCCACGGTCCGCAGCTCGAACACGTCGCGCGGGGTGAGGACCAGGCCCGCCTTGCGGGCCCGGGTCACCAGCTGGATGGACACGATGCTGTCCCCGCCCCGTGCGAAGAAGTCGTCGTCGATCCCGGCCGAGGCGAGCCCCAGCACCTGCGCGAAGACGGCGCACAGCGCCTCCTCGCGGGCGTCCCGCGGCGGCCGGGACAGCTCCGCCGCACCCAGCTCGGGCGCGGGCAGCGCGCCCCGGTCCAGCTTGCCGCTGACGTTCGTCGGCAGCACGTCCAGGACCACCACGGCCGCCGGGACCATGTAGTCGGGCAGGACGACGGCCAGCGCCTCCCGCAGGGCCGCCGGTTCGACCGGGCCCGTCACGTAGCCGACGAGCCGCTTGACCCCGGGGGTGTCCTCGCGGACCACCACGGCCGCCGAGCCCACACCGGGCTGCGCGGACAGCGCCGATTCCACCTCGCCGAGCTCGATCCGGTAGCCGCGGATCTTCACCTGGTCGTCGGCCCGCCCCAGGAACTCCACCTGCCCGTCGGCGCGCAGCCGTACGAGGTCGCCCGTACGGTACATCCGCGAGCCCGCCGGACCGTACGGGTCGGCCACGAACCGCTCGGCGGTCAGCGCGAACCGGCCCAGGTAGCCGCGGGCCAGGCCGTGGCCCGCCAGGTACAGCTCACCGGGGGTACCGGCCGGCGCGGGCCGCAGGGACGGGTCCAGCACACGGGCGCAGGTGTTGCCGATGGGCCGGCCCACGATCGGGGAGGCCGAGTCGGCGAGGTCGGCGCCGAGGGCGTCCACCGTGTACTCGGTGGGCCCGTACAGGTTCACCGACATGACCCCGGGGGCGGCGCGGACCTCGGTCCACAGCGCCTCGGGCACGGCCTCGCCGCCCAGCAGCAGCAGCCCCGGCCGGTGGTGCGAGCCGCTCAGCAGCCCCCACTCCAGCAGGGCCCCGGCGTAGGTCGGCGTCACGTCCATGGCGTCGATCCGGTGCTCGCGGACGTAGCCCACGGTGAACTCGGCGTCGCGGCGGCCGATCTCGTCCAGGACGTGCAGCTCGTGCCCCGAGACCATCCAGAACAGCTGCTCCCACGAGGTGTCGAAGCTGAAGGAGGCGGTGTGCAGGGCGCGCAGCTGCCGCCCGCCCGCGGCCGCCACGGCCGGGGCGAAGACCTCCGCGACGTGGTTGGCGTACAGGTTCGACAGACCGCCGTGGGTCAGGACCACACCCTTGGGGCGGCCCGTGGAACCGGAGGTGTAGATCACGTAGGCGGGGTGCCCGGACTCGATGCGCGGCGGGGGGAAACCCTGGCCGAGCGCCGCGAGTTCGGCGGCCGTCTCCGCCGAGTCCAGCACGATCCGCTCCGGTCCGTCCGCCGCCCCGGAGGGCAGCAGCGCGAGCGCCGCCTCCGTCGTCAGCACGCACACCGGGGCCGCGTCGTCCAGCATCAGGGCGATCCGGTCGGCGGGGTAGTCGAGGTCCAGCGGCAGATAGGCGGCCCCCGACTTCAGGACGGCCAGGACGGCCACCACCGATGCGGCCGAGCGCGGCACGGCCAGCGCCACGACGGACTCGGGTCCGGCGCCGCGCGCGGCCAGCAGCGCGGCCAGCCGGTCCGCCCGCTCGTCGAGTTCCGCGAAGGTCAGCCGGTCGGGTCCGCAGACCACCGCGCAGGCGTCCGGGGTGGCGGCGGCCTGCTCGGCGAACCGGTCGGCGACCGTACCGTCGGCCACGTCGCGCGCGGTGCCCGCTTCCGCGGTACGCAGCTCCGCGCGGTCGGCGGCGGTCAGCGGCTCCAGGGTTCCCACCGGCCGGCCCGGATCGCCCGCGACCTGGTCCAGCAGGACGGTGAACCGCTCGGCCACCCGGGCGGCGGTCCGGGGGTCGAACAGGTCCGGCCGGTACTCCAGGGCCAGCTCGGCCCGCTCGTCGAGGGACACGGACAGGGTGAGCGGGAAGTGAGTGCCGTCCCGGGCCTCCACGCCCGTCACCCGCACCCCGTCGGCCAGCGGCGCCCTGGCGGAGGGGTCCACCGGGTAGTTCTCGATGACGACGAGGGTGTCGAACAGCTCGCCGCCGCCCGCCTGCTTCTGGATCAGCCGCAGGCCCAGGTGGTGGTGGGCGAGCAGCGCGTTCTGCTCGTCCCGGAACCGTCTCAGCAGCTCCGCGACGCTCTCCCACGGCCGGGCCGTGAGCCGCACCGGGACGGTGGTGATGAACAGTCCGACCATCGACTCCACACCGGGGAGCTCCTCGGGCCGGCCCGCGACGGTCAGCCCGAAGACCACGTCCCGGCGGCCCGTCAGGCTGCCGAGCAGCAGCCCCCACACCGCCTGGATCACCGTACTGGGCGTGGTGCCCAGCGACCGGGCCGCGGCCGTCAGCCGGCCGGTGGCCGCCTCCGACAGCTCCACCCGGTGCACACCGGGCCGCACCGCGGTACGGGACGGGTCGGCCGGGGCCACCAGCACGGCCTCGTCCAACCCGGCCAGCGCGGAGCGCCAGGCGCCCTCGGCGGCCGGGACGTCCTGGGCCTTCAGCCACTTGAGGTAGTCGCGGTAGGGGCGTACGGGCTGCTGCGCCGAGGTGTCGCCGTCGCTTTCGTACAGCGCGAGGAGATCCCCGACGAGCAGCGGCATCGACCAGCCGTCGACCAGGATGTGGTGCACGGTGACCACGAGGAGGTGGTCGTCCGGGCCCCGGCGCACCAGGAGCAACCGCAGCAGCGGCGGCCGGTGCAGCGCGAACCGCCGGTCCAGCTCGGCCCGTTCCACGCGGCGCACGGCGGCCGGCGAGGGGTCGGCCGACAGGTCCGCCCGGCCGAGCGCGAAGGTCACCTCGGCCGGCACGAACTGCACCGGCTGCGGCACCCCCTCGTGCCAGAAGCCGGCCCGCAGGTTGGGGTGGCGGCGCAGCAGAGCCGCGCCCGCCCGCTCCAGCCGGTCCGCGTCCACGGGGCCGGCCAGCGACACGGAGACCTGCACCGTGTACACGTCCGGCGCGCTCGCGTCGTAGACGGAATGGAACAGCATGCCCTGCTGCAAGGGGGACAGCGGAAGCATGTCCTCTATTCGAGCCTGCGTCACTGCTGGGCCCTCCACATTTCTTCGAGCATGGTGATCTGGTCCTGGTCGAGATCGACCAGGTCGAGGTCCGAGGGGGTGTACCCCGCGGACGTGCCGCCGTCGGCCCAGGCGGCGAGGGCGTCCACGGCGGCCGTCCAGCCGTCCGCGAGCTGCCCCACGGTGTCCTGGGAGAGCGCCTCGCCCGCCCAGATGAAGTGGGCGGTGAGTTCCGGCCCGCCGTCCCCGTCGGTGATCTCCGCGGTGATCTCCAGTACGTGGGAGAGCGGCATCGCCGGGTCGGGGCGGGCGGACAGGGCGTCCGCCTCCGGGGCCGGGCCCCAGACGGAATCGGCCCGGCCGGTCTGCCGACCCAGGTAGTTCCACAGGATCTCGGCGCGGGCCGCCGGGTCGAACAGCCGCGCCGTGGCCGGGTTGTTGTAGCGGAGCAGGCCGGCGCCCAGCCCGCCGTCGGGCACCGCCCGCAGCAGCTCCTTGACCTCCTTGAGGAGCGCTCCGGCGTCCGCGCGCCCGGCGGCGACCGCTGTCGGGTCGTACGCTCCCAGCGGCAGCCGCAGCGGGTGGATGCTGGTCAGCCAGCCCACCGTGCGGGTGAGGTCGGCGCCCGGCAGCAGTTCCTGCTCCCGGCCGTGACCCTCCAGGTCCACCGTGAACCCGTCCGTCCGGACCCGGCCCGAGCGGGTCGCCCAGTCGCCGACCGTCAGGACCAGCGCGCTCAGCAGGGCGTCCCCGACGGTGCCGTGGAAGGCGGCCGGAACGGCCTGGAGCAGCGGGGCCGTGCGCTCGGCGGAGATCCGTACGGACAGCCGGCGCGCCGTGGCCGCCGTGTCCGTGGACGGGTCCAGCGGACGTCCGGCGAGCAGCGGCCCGCCGGGGGCGGCGGCCAGCCAGCGGTCCAGCTCGGCGGTGCGGCGCGGGCTCTGCGCCTCGGCCAGCAGGTGCGTGGTCCAGGCCCGCAGCGGGGTCCCGACCGGCTCCAGGTCCGGTGTCCGGCCCGCGGCGGCGGCCTCGTGGGCCGCCTCCAGGTCGGGCAGCAGGATCTGCCAGGACACCTCGTCCACCGCGAGGTGGTGGACGACGAGCAGCAGCCGGCCGGGCTCGGCCGGACCCCGGTCGAGGTGTACGGCGCGTACGAGGGTCCCCGCCTCGGGGTCCAGCAGGCGCCAGATCCGCTCGGACTCGGCGGCGACCAGTTCGCGCAGGGCCGCGTCGGACAGGCCGACCGCGTCCACGCCGTCCAGGACGGCGGAGGCGTCCACCGCGCCCGTCGGCCGGATCTCCGCGCTCCACACCCCGGGACGGGGCACGGTCAGCTGCTGGCGCAGCCCGTCGTGGTGGTCCAGTACGGCCTGCAGCGCGGCCGTGAGGTGCGGGCGCCGGGCCCCGGCGGGCAGCCGGACCAGCCGGGCCTGCGCGAACGAGGCGAAGGGGCCGCCCCGTTCGGCCAACCAGGACGCCACCGGCGGCAGCGGCAGCGGGCCGGGACCCGCGTCGGCCGTACGGGCGGGGGGCGCGGCCGAGGGCTCCGCCGCCGTGGCGACCGAGGCCAGCGCGGCCGGGGTCGGGTGCGTGAAGATCTGCCGGGCGGAGACGGTCAGCCCGGCCTTGCGGGCCAGCCCCACCAGCCGGATGGAGACGATGCTGTCGCCGCCGAGCTCGAAGAAGTTGGCGTCGGGGCCGACGCCGGGCAGGCCCAGCACCTCGCCCATCAGCGCGCACAGGATCTGCTCGGGGGTGCCGGCGGGCACCTGGGCGGCCGGGGCGGCGGGCGCGGCCGGCGTGGGGATCACCGGCGCGGGCAGCGCCCGCCGGTCGAGCTTGCCGTTGGGGGACAGCGGCAGCCGCTCCAACTCCGTGAACACCGCCGGGACCATGTACTCGGGCAGGCGGGCGGCCGCCAGGGCGCGCAGGGCGACCCGGTCGAGCGTGGCGCCGGGCGCGGGCACCGCGTAGGCCACCAGGCGTCGTACGCCGGGCCGGTCCTCGCGGACGACGACCGCGGCCCGGTCCACCTCGGGCGCGCCCGTCAGGACGGCCTCGATCTCGCCGAGTTCGATGCGGAAGCCGCGCAGCTTGACCTGGTCGTCGGTGCGGCCCAGGTAGTCGATGCGGCCGTCGGCCAGGCGCCGTACGAGGTCGCCGGTGCGGTACATCCGGGTACCGGGAGCCCCGTACGGGTCGGCGACGAAGCGCTCGCCGGTCAGCGCGGGGCGGCCGAGGTAGCCGCGGGCCAGCTGGACGCCGGCCAGGTACAGCTCGCCGGGGACCCCGACGGGCACCGGCCGCAGCCGGTCGTCGAGCACGTACAGACGGGTGTTCCAGACCGGCAGGCCGATCGAGGCCGAGGCCCGTCCCTCGGTGGCGGTGAGCGCGGTGCAGGCGCCGGAGGTGACGTCGACGGCCGCCTCGGTGGGTCCGTAGAGGTTCTCCAGTGCCACCGGGGCGCCGGCGGCCGAGGTGTGGAATCGGCCGACGAGCTCGCTCGGCAGGGCCTCGCCGCTGCACACGACCAGCCGCAGGCTCGGGCAGTCGGCGACCTCGGTCTCGCCGAGGAAGGCGGCGAGCATGGACGGGACGAAGTGCAGCACGGAGACGCGCTGTTCGCGGATCAGCTCGGCGAGGTACAGCGGGTCCTTGTGCCCGTCGGGGCGGGCGACGACCAGCGGCACGCCCTCGGCGAGCGGCCAGAAGAACTCCCAGACGGAGACGTCGAAGCTCGCCGGGGTCTTCTGGAGCACCCGGTCTCCCGGGCGCAGGGTGTAGGCGTCCTGCATCCAGCGCAGGCGGTTGACGATCGCCTCGTGCTCGACCAGCACGCCCTTGGGCATGCCGGTGGAGCCGGAGGTGAAGATCACGTAGGCGGGGTGGTGGGGGAGCAGGGGCGCGCGCCGCTCCGCCTCGGCCAGGTCCGAGCCGGCCAGTGCGGCCAGCCGGGTCCGGACCGTGGGGGAGTCCAACAGGATCCGTTCCCCGCCCACTTCGGGCGCGAGCGAGGTTCCCGACAGTGTGTCGGTAAGGATCAGTACCGGCTCGGCGGTCCGGGTCATGTACGCGAGGCGCTCGGTCGGCAGGCCGAGGTCGAGCGGGAGGTACGCGCCGCCGGCCCGGACCACCGCGTGCAGGGCGACGACGAGGTCGAAGGAGCGCGGCAGGGCCACGGCCACCACCGACTCCGGGCCGACCCCACGGTCGATCAGCAGCCGTGCCAGCCGGTTCACCCGCTCCTCGAAGTCGGCCCGCGAGAGCTCGACCCCCTCGAAGACCAGCGCGGGGCCGGTCTCCTGCTTCGCGCCCGCCGCCACGAGGGCGGCCAGCGTCCGCGCCCCACCCAGCGGGTGGCCGGTGTCGTTCCAGCCGTGCAGCGCGAGATCGCGCTCCGCCGGGTCCATCACCTCGATCGCCGAGACCGGCCGCTCGGGCGCCTCCACGACGGCGTCCAGCAGCAACAGCAGCCGCCTGGCGAGCAGTTCGACCGTCGTGCGGTCGAAGAGGTCGGAGGCGAAGCGGATACCGCCCGCGATCGCGCCGTGCTCCTCGGAGGCCCCGAAGGCGATCTCCAGATCGAACTTGGCCCCACCGGTCTCCACGGTGACCTCCCGCGCAGGCAGCCCGAACAGCTCAGGCACCGCGCTGCCCACGGAGTGGTAGGTCACCATCGTCTGGAACAGCGGATTGCGGGAACGGCTCCGCTCCGGATCCACCGCTTCGACGACCGCCTCCAGCGGCAGATCGGCATGCGCGAAGGCCGTAAGCCCCGTGTCGCGCACCCGCGCCACCAGCTCGGCGAAGCTCGGGTCCCTGGACAGGTCCGCGCGCAGCACCAACGTGTTCAGGAAGAAGCCGACGAGCCCGTCGAGTTCCTCACCCTCCCGGGCCGAGACGGGGCTGCCCAGCGGGATGTCCTCACCCGCGCCCAGTCGGTGCAGCAACGCGGCGACGGCCGCGTGCGCCACCATGAACAGCGTCGCGCCGCCCGCGCGGGCGATCCGCGCGAGCCCCGCTCCGGTCCGCGCCGGGACCTCGAAGGTCACCACGTCCCCCTCGTACGAGGGGGACGCCGGCCGCGGTCGGTCGGCGGGCAGGGCCAGTTCGGCCGGGGCGTCGGCCAGCGCCTGCCGCCAGTACGCGGCCTGCCGGCCCGCCACCGACTCCGGATCGGCCGCGTCACCGAGCAACTCCCGCTGCCACAGCGCGAAGTCGGCGTACTGCACCGGAAGCGGGGCGAAGGCGGGCTCCGCGCACGCCGACCGGGCGGTGTACGCGCGGTCCAGGTCTGCCAGCAGCGGGCCGGCCGACCCCTCGTCCGTCGCGATGTGGTGCACCAGGACCACCAGCAGATGGTCCTCGGGCGCGGCCCGCAGCAGCGTGACCCGCACCGGCGGCTCGGCCGCCAGGTCGAAGACGTACCTGCCGGCGCGGACGGCCTCCTCCTCCAGCCGGTCCGCCGGTACCTCGCGCACGCTCAGTGCCACACCGGCCCGTTCGGCCGGCACGACCACCTGGTACGGCTCGCCCTCGTCCTCACGGAACACCGTCCGCAGGCTCTCGTGCCGGGCGACCAGGTCCCTGACGGCCGCCGCCAGGGCCGCGGTGTCCACCGGCCCGCTCAGCCGCACCGCGAGCGGCACGTTGTAGGTGGTGCTCGGACCGCGCACGCTGTCCAGCAGCCACAGCCTGCGCTGCGCGAAGGACAGGGGAAGCCGCTCGGGCCGCGGCGCGGCCGCCGCGAGACGCGGACGCCCCGCACCGGAGCGCTCCGCGAGGAGGGCGGCCAGGGCGGCCACCGTCCGCGCCTCGAACAGGTCCCGGATGGCGCAGTCCACGTCCAGAGCGGCCCGGAACCGACCCACCGCGCGGGCGGCGAGCAGCGAGTGGCCGCCGAGGGCGAAGAAGTCGTCCTCCACCCCGACCGACTCCAGGCCCAGTACGTCGGCCAGGATCCCCGCGAGGATCTCCTCACGGGCGTCGCGCGGAGCCCGCGAGGCACCCGCGACCGGCGCGGCGGGCGCGGGCAGCGCCCGCCGGTCCAGCTTGCCGTTCGCGGAGAGCGGCAGCGCCTCCAGCTCGATGACCTCGGAGGGGACCATGTACTCGGGCAGTCGGGCCGCGGCCAGGGTGCGCAGGGCGGCCTGGTCCGGCGCGGCGCCGGGCGCGGGGACCACGTAGGCGACGAGGCGCCGTACGCCGGGTCGGTCCTCGCGGACGACGACGGCGGCCTGCGCCACCTCGGGCGCGCCCGTCAGGACGGCCTGGATCTCGCCGAGTTCGATGCGGAAGCCGCGCAGCTTGACCTGGTCGTCGGTCCGGCCCAGGTACTCCAGCCGCCCGTCCCGGCTCCGGCGCACCAGGTCGCCGGTGCGGTACATGCGGGCGCCGGGAGCCCCGTACGGGTCGGCGACGAAGCGCTCGCCGGTCAGCGCGGGGCGGCCGAGGTAGCCGCGGGCCAGCTGGACGCCGGCCAGGTACAGCTCGCCGGGGACCCCGACGGGCACCGGCCGCAGCCGGGCGTCCAGGACATAGACACGCGTGTTCCACACGGGGCTGCCGATGGAGGCCGAGGAGGACGCGGACGCGGCACCCGAGCCGCTGGACAGGCAGTCGGCGGCGGTGACGTCGACGGCCGCCTCGGTGGGGCCGTACAGGTTCACCAGCCGGGTGGAACCGCCCGGAGCGGACGCGTGGAAGCGGGTGACGAGCTCGCGCGGCAGGGCCTCGCCGCTGCACACCACCAGGCGCAGCGACGGGCAGTCCGCGAGGTCGGCCTCACCCAGGAACGCGGCGAGCATGGACGGCACGAAGTGCAGCACCGACACGCGCTGTTCGCGGATCAGCTCGGCGAGGTGGCGGGGGTCCTTGTGGCCCTCGGGGCGGGCGATGACCAGCGGCACGCCCTCGGCGAGCGGCCAGAAGAACTCCCACACCGACACGTCGAAGCTCGCCGGGGTCTTCTGCAGCACCCGGTCGGTGGAGTCGAGACCGTACGCGTCCTGCATCCAGCGCAGGCGGTTGACGATCGCCTCGTGCTCGACCAGCACGCCCTTGGGCATCCCGGTGGAACCCGAGGTGAAGATCACGTAGGCGGGGTGGCGGGGGAGCAGCGGTGCGCGCCGCTCCGCGTCCACGACCGGACCGCCCGGCAGCGCGGCCAGCTCGGCCGCCCGCTCCGGCGCGTCCAGGACGAGGATCTCGGTGTCGGGCAGCTCCGGCAGCGCCCCCAGCGAGGGCAGGTCCGTCAGCAGGCAGACGGGCGCGGCCGTCTCCGCCATGTACGCGAGGCGCTCGGTCGGCAGGCCGAGGTCGAGCGGGAGGTACGCGCCGCCGGCCCGGACCACCGCGTGCAGGGCGACGACGAGGTCGAAGGAGCGCGGCAGGGCCACGGCCACCACCGACTCCGGGCCGACCCCACGGTCGATCAGCAGCCGCGCCAGCCGGTTCACCCGCTCCTCGAAGTCGGCCCGCGAGAGCTCGACCCCCTCGAAGACGAGGGCCGGCGCCAACGGATCGCGCCGGGAGCCCGCCGCGGCCAGCGAGTCCAGGGTCTGCGGCGCCACCGGCCGGACGGTGTCGTTCCACCCCTCCAGCAGCTGGGCGCGCTCGGCGGGGTCGAGCAGCTCCAGCTCGGCGAGCGGAACCTCCGGGGCCGCCGCGGCCGCGCCGAGCAGCCGCAACAGCCGGGTCAGCAACGACCGTACGGTCTCCGCGTCGAAGAGGTCCGTCGCGTACCGCACGCCGCAGGTCATCGCGGTGGGCGAGCCATCGGTGCCCGGGGTGCGGCGGAAGAGGATCTCCAGGTCGAACTTGGCGTCCCCGGCCTGGACCGGGAACTCCTCGGCCGGCAGGGAGCCGAAGGCGCGCAGCGGCTCGGCGCCGCCGTCCTCGTAGGCCACCATCGTCTGGAACAGCGGGTGCCGCGCGAGCGAGCGCTCCGGATCGACGGCCTCGACGACCGCGTCGAAGGGCAGGTCGGCCTGCGCGAGGGCGGCCGCTCCGAAGGAGGCCGTCCGGCGCAACAGTTCGGCGAACGACGGCTCGCCCGCCAGGTCGGCCCGGATGACCAGGGTGTTCACGAAGAACCCGACCAGTGCGTCCAAGGCCTCCTCGCCGCGCCCCGCGACCGGGCTGCCCAGCGGGATGTCCTCACCCGCGCCGAGCCGGTGCAGCAGCGCCGCGACGGCGGCGGTCACCACCGTGTACATCGTGGTGCCGCGGTCCCGGGCGAGCACCTCCAGTCCCTGCACCAGGTCCTGGGGCAGGGGCAGGGACACGGTCCGGCCCTCGTGCGTGGGGCGGACCGGACGCGGGCGGTCGAGCGGCAGCGCCAGTTCCTGGGGCAGCCCGGCCAGGGCCTCGCGCCAGAAGCCGGCCTGGTCGTGCGCGACCGATCCGGGTACCGCCGCGTCGCCCAGCAGTTCGCGCTGCCAGAGCGCGTAGTCCGCGTACTGGACGGCGGGCGGCGCGGTCTCCAGGACCCCGCCCGCGCACCGGGCCGCGTATGCGGCGGCCAGGTCGGCCAGCAGCGGTCCGGCCGACCACTCGTCACCGGCGATGTGGTGCAGCAGCAGGAGAAGCACCTGGTCGTCGGCGGCGGTGCGCAGCACGCTCACCCGCAGCGGCGTCTCGGTGCCCAGGTCGAAGGCGTGACCGGCCGCCGCGTCGATGCTCCGGCCCAGATCGGCCGGCTCCACATCGGCCACCGCGAAGGGCACGGCCACGTCCGACGCAGCGAGCACCCGCTGGTACGGGCCCTCGGCATCCTCCGCGAAGACGGTACGCAGCGCCTCGTGGCGGGCCGTCACCTCGTGCACGGCCGCCTCCAGGGCGGCCAGGTCCAGCTCCCCGCGCAGCCGCAGGGCCAGCGGGATGTTGTACGTGGCGTTCGGGCCCTCCATCCGGTGCAGGAACCACAGCCGCGCCTGGGCGTACGACAGCGGGAGTCGCTCCGGCCGCGTACGGGCGGTCAGCGCGGGGCGGACCACCGACCGGCGGCCGGCCACCCGCTCCGCGAGGGCCGCGACCGTACGCAGCTCGAACACGTCCCGCACCGTGCAGTCGACGCCGAGCGCCGTCCGGACACGGGCCACCAGGCGGGTGGCGAGCAGGGAGTGCCCGCCGAGGCGGAAGAAGTCCTCGTCGGCGCCGACCGAGGGAACTCCCAGGACCTGGGCGAAGGCCTCGGCGATCCGCTCCTCGGCAGCCCCGCTCGGCGCCCGTCCGCCGGCCTCGGCCTGCGCGACCGGAATCGGCAGCGCGGCCTTGTCCAGCTTGCCGTTCACGTTCGTCGGCAGCACCGGCAGCACCATCACGGCGGCCGGGACCAGGTGCTCGGGCAGCCGATCGGCCAGCTCGGCCCGCAGCCGGACCGGATCGGCCGCACCCGTGACGTAGCCGACGAGCCGCGGCAGGCCCGGGGTGTCCTCGCGGACCACCACGGCGGCCGAGGTCACCCCGTCCAAGGCGGCGAGTTCGGCCTCGACCTCGGCCGGCTCCACCCGGAAGCCGCGGATCTTGACCTGGTCGTCGACGCGGCCGAGGAACTCCAGCAAGCCGTCGGCCCGCCACCGCACGAGGTCGCCCGTGCGGTACATCCGAGAGCCCGGAGAACCGAACGGATCTGCGACGAAACGTTCCGCCGTGAGCGCGAACCGGCCCAGGTAGCCACGGGCGTTCTGTTCACCCGCCAGGTACAGCTCACCCGGCACCCCCACGGGCACCGGCCGCAGCCGCCCGTCCAGCACGTGCGCCCGGCTGTTGTCCAGCGGCCGGCCCACCACCGGCGAGACGCAGTCGCCCACCCGCGCCACCAGGGCGTCCACCGTGAACTCGGTCGGCCCGTAGTAGTTGACGACCTCCACCCCGGGGACGGCGCGCAGCTCCTCCCACAGCGCGGGCGGCACCGCCTCGCCGCCCAGGAGGAAGAGCGGCGGCCGCCACTCGCCGGTCAGCAGACCGGCGTCGACCAGCTGCCGTCCGTACGAGGGGGTGACGTCGAGCGTGTCGATCCGCTCCGCCCGCACGTAGGCCACGACGGCGTCCGCGTCCCGGCGCCCGTACTCGTCGAGGACGTGCAGCTCGTGCCCGGCGACCAGCCACAGCAGCTGCTCCCACGAGGAGTCGAAGGAGAAGGAGGCGGTGTGCAGCGCCCGCACCCGGCGTCCGAGCCGCTCGGCGACCGGCCCGTACAGCTCCCGGTCGTGGTCGCGGAAGAGCCGGGTCAGACCGGCGTGCCGGAGCACGACCCCCTTGGGCCGGCCGGTGGAGCCGGAGGTGTAGATGACGTACGCGGCGTGCTCGGGGTCCACGGGCACATCGGCCCCGGGCACGGCGGCCGCCAGTGCCTGCAGCGTCTCCGGGTCGTCCAGCACCACCAGGTCCACGCCCGGGAGCCGGTCCGCGACCGCCCGCGTGGTCACCGCGCACACGGGCGCCGCGTCCCCGAGCATGTACGCGATCCGCTCGGCCGGGTGGTCCAGGTCCAGCGGCAGATAGGCGCCGCCCGCCTTCAGGACGGCGAGCGTGGCCACCACGGTCCCGGCGGAACGCGGTACGGCCAGGGCCACCACGGTGTCCGGGCCGACGCCGCGTCCGGCCAGCAGGGCTGCCAGCCGGCCCGCGCGGTCCTCCAGTTCGGCGAAGGTGAGGCGCTCGTCCCCGGCGACCACGGCCACCGCGTCGGGAGACGCCGCCGCACGGGCGGCGAACACCTCGGTCACCGCACCCGGCTCCACCGGCCGGTCCGTGTCGTTCCAGCGGGTCAGTCGGGCCCGTTCGGCCTCGTCCCGCAGCTCCCACCAGGACACCGGGTCCGCCGGGGCCGCCACCGCAGCGGCGAGCGCGCGCAGCAGCCGCCGGACGAAGGTGTCCACGGTCGGACGGTCGAACAGCGCGGTCGCGTAGAACACCTCCAGTTCGAGGTCCTCGCTGTGCGCCGCGTCCGAGAAGGTGATGTCCAGGTCGAACTTGGTGACACCGGGATCCACCCGGTCCACCCGGGCCGGGTACCCGAGGAGGTTCGCGACGTCCTGGGTCACCGTGCTGTGCGAGACCATCGTCTGGAACAGCGGGTGGCGGGAGAGCGAGCGCTGCGGATTGACCTCCTCCACCACCGAGTCGAAGGGCAGGTCGGCGTGGTCGAGCGCGGCCAGGTCGGCCGCCCGGACCCGGTCCAGCAGCTCGGTGAAGGACGGGTCGCCGGACAGGTCGGTGCGCAGCACCACCGTGTTGACGAAGAAGCCGACGAGCTCGTCGAGCGCGCTGTCGCTGCGGCCGGCCACAGGGCTGCCGAGCACGATGCCCTCGCCCGCGCCGAGCCGGTGCAGCACCGCGGCCACCGCCGCGTGCACCACCATGAACACGCTGGTGCCGGTCTCGCGGGCCAGCGAGCGCACCGCGGCCGCCAGTTCGCGCGGCACCGCCTTGAAGACCATGGCCCCGGCCGGGTCGGCCACGGCCGGGCGCGGCCGGTCGGCCGGCAGCCCCGCCTCCGGCGGCAGCTCCGCCAAGGCCTCGCGCCAGTACGCCGCCTGGGTGGCGGCGAGCGAACCGGGGGTCCGCGCCGAGCCCAGCAGCTCCCGCTGCCAGAGCGCGAAGTCGGCGTACTGCACGGCCGGAACCCCGAGCTCCGGGTCCTCTCCCGCGCACCGGGCCGCGTACGCCCGCTCCAGGTCGCGCAGGAACGGCCCCATCGACCATTCGTCGCTCGCGATGTGGTGCAGCAGGACCACCAGGGCGTGTTCCCCGCCGGCCGCGTCACGTACCAGCGTCACCCGCAGAGGGGCCTCCCCGGACAGGTCGAAGAGGTGTCCCAGCGCCGCCCGGACCGCGCCTTCGAACCCGTCCGCGGCCACGTCGTGGACGTGCAGCCGCACTCCGGCCTCCGCCACGTCCAGCACCCGCTGGTACGGCTCACCGTCCCGCTCCCCGAAGACCGTGCGCAGGGTCTCGTGGCGGCCCGCCACGTCCCGCAGGGCCGCGTCCAGGGCGTCCGCGTCCGGAGCCGTGTCGAAGCGCACCACGAACGGGATGTTGTAGGTGGCGCTCGCGCCCTCCACCTGGTGCACGAACCACAGGCGCTGCTGCGCGTACGAGAGCGGCAGCGGGTCGGGGCGCGGACCCGCGACGGGCGCCGGACGGGCGGCCGCCGTGCGCCCGCCCAGCAGCGCGGCGAGCGCGGCCACCGTCCGCGCCTCGAAGACGTCCCGGATCCCGCACTCGGTGTCCAGGGCCGTCCGCACCCGGGCGATCACGCGTGCGGCCAGCAGCGAGTGGCCGCCGAGGGTGAAGAAGTCGTCGTCGGGGCCCACGGATTCCAGGCCGAGCACATCGGCGAAGATCCCGCAGAGGATCTCCTCGCGGGCGCCGCGCGGCGCCCGTGCCCCGGTGCCCGTCAGGGCGGCCAGGTCGGGCGCGGGCAGGGATCGACGGTCGATCTTGCCGTTGGCCGTAAGTGGGAAGGCGTCGAGCACGACCACGGCGGACGGGACCATGTACTCGGGCAGTCGCTCGCCCAGGGCCCGGCGCAGGCCCGCCGGATCGGGGGCGGACCCCTGGGCGGCGGGGGTGACGTAGCCGACGAGGTGCGGGAAGCCGGGCAGGTCCTCGCGGACCAGGGCCACGGCCCGGTCCACGCCCTCACCGGCGGTCAGCGCGCTCTCGATCTCGCCCGGTTCGATGCGGAAGCCGCGCAGCTTGACCTGGTCGTCGACGCGGCCGAGGAAGGCGATCCGGCCGTCCGCGTGGCGGCGCACGAGGTCGCCCGTCCGGTACATCCGGCTACCGGGCGGCCCGTACGGGTCCGCGACGAAACGTTCCGCCGTCAGGGCGTGGCGGCCGAGGTAGCCGCGGGCCAGCTGGTCCCCGGCGAGATACAGCTCACCGGGGCGGCCGACGCCGACCGGGCGCAGGGCCCCGTCCAGGACATGGGCGCGGGTGTTCCAGAACGGCACCCCGATGTCCGGGACCCCGGTGTGCCCGGGGTCGAGCCGGCGGGAGGTCGCCCAGACGGTGACCTCGGTGGGGCCGTACACATTGGTGACCGAGCGCGCGGTGCGCGCGAGGCGTTCGGCGAGGGCGGCGGGCAGGGCCTCCCCGCCGACGAGCACCCGGGTGCCGTCGAGCGAGGCCGGGCGGCCGTCCTCCAGCAGGGCGTGCCACAGCGAGGGGGTGGCCTGCATGACGGCGGGACGGTGGGCGTCGACGAGCGTGGCGAGCGCGGCCGGGTCCCGTACGGTGTCGCGGTCGGCCAGGACCACCGTGGCCCCGCTGATCAGCGGGGTGTGGATCTCCAGGGCGGCGATGTCGAAGGAGATGGTGGTGACCGCGACCAGCCGCTGACCGGGGGCCAGTTCGAGCTCGTGGGCCTGCATGCGCAGGAAGTTGGCCAGGGCCGCGTGCGGGACGACGACCCCCTTGGGGCGACCCGTGGACCCGGAGGTGTAGATCACGTACGCGGGGTGGCCGCCGGTCAGCGGCGCGGTGCGGTCCGCGTCCGTGGGGGCGTCGGCGGCGGTGTCGGCGAGCTCGGCGAGGGAGTCGGGGGCGTCGAGGACGACGGTCTCGACCCCGTCCACGACCGGGGCGCCGGCCGCGCGGTCCAGGGTGGTCAGCACACACAGCGGGCGGGCGTCCTCGACCATGAACTCCAGCCGGTCGGCGGGGTAGTCGAGGTCGAGCGGCAGATAGGCGCCGCCCGCCTTCATCACGGCCAGCAGCGCCACCACGAGATCGGCGGTACGGGGCAGGGCGAGGCCGACGATGCTCTCCGGGCCGGCGCCGCGGCCGATGAGCAGGCGGGCGAGCCGGTTGGCGCGCTCCTCCAGGGCGGCGTAGTCGAGGGTGTCCGCGCCCGCGATCACGGCGGGCACCTCGGGGTGCAGCCGAGCCGCGTGCTCGAAGGCGTCGACGACGGTGCCGGCGGGGACCGGGTGGTCGGTGTCGTTCCGGTCCAGCAGCAGGGCGTCGCGGGCGGCCGGCGCGAGCAGGTCCGGACGCCCGACGGGGGCCTGCGGCCCGGCCGCGGCGACCTCACGGAGGAAGTGCGCGAACTCGGCGCGGCGCGCGGCCAGCGTCCCGGCGTCGTACGCCTGCGGGTTGGCGTCGAGCTCGAAGCGGATCCGGCCCTCGGAGGCATCGTGGTGGACGCCGAGGGTGAGGTCGTCCACGGGCCCGGCGGCGACGTTGTGCACGGAGCCGGCCGCTCCGGCGAAGTCGAGGGAGTTGTCGAAGGCCTTGATGTTGACCATGGGCCCCAGCAGGCCCTGTTCGCGGCCGGACAGACCGAGGTCGCGGCGGATGTCCTCGGCGCGGTAGCGCTGGTGGCGGCGCAGGTCACGGACGTCGGCCGCGACCGCGGCGACCAGTTCGGCCAGCGGGGTCTGCGGGCGCACGGCCACACGCAACGGCAGCACGTTGACGACCATGGACGGCACCTTGAGCGCGGCCGAGCCGAGCCGCGCCATGGCGGGCAGCGACAGCAGGACGTCCCGGCTGCCGGTGGCCCGGTGCAGGTAGGCGGCGAAGGCGGCGGTCATCACATCGGCCCAACTCGCCTTCGCCGCGCGGGCGATGGCCAGCAGACCGGCCGTCTCCTGCTGCGTGAGCGTGGCGCCGTCGCGCAGGAAGGCGTGGGCCGCGGGGAAGCGGGCACCGCTCAGCGGCTCCGGCTCGGGGTGGTCCGCGAGCCGCTCCAGCCAGTAGGCGCGGTCCTCGGTGAACCGCGGGGAGGTCCGGTAGGCGTGCTCCTCGGCGAGGATCACCTCGAGCCCGCCGAACGGGTCGGGCGTCGGCTCCTCGCCGGCGACGAGGGCCGTGTAGACCTCGGCGGTGCGGCGGGAGACCAGGGAGAAGCCGAAGGCGTCGAGCACGAGGTGATGGGCCCGCTGGTACCAGAGGGTGCGGCTCGGGCCGACCTTGTGCAGCGTGAACACGTACAGGGAGTCCCGGACCGGGTCCACCGGGCGCGCCATGTCGGCGCGCATGAGGGCCAGCGCGGTGCCGTACGGGTCGTCCTGGCCGGTGTGGTCGAGTACGGCGACCAGCGGCCCGGCAGCAGGCCCGCTCCAGGCGACCTGGTACGGCTCGCCGTCGGGGCCCTCCGCGAAGCGCGCCGTCAGGGCCTCGCTCTCGGAGACCGTCCGCCGCAGCGCCGTCACGAACAGTCCGGCGTCCAGCGGGCCGTCGATCTCGACGTACTGGCCGACGTTGTAGACCGGGGAGTCGGGATCGAGCCGCTGGCCGTACCAGACACCGGTCTGGGCCCCGGTGAGTGGGAGGCGCTGGGAGGGACGCTCGGTCATGGACATCGTGCTCCAGATTCGCTGCGGGTCCCCGGCCGGTGGCGGGACCGGCCGGGGGAGGTCGACGGGATGCGGGTGCCTGCGGCGGACAGGCGGGGGAGGGCGTGCCTAGGCGGCGGGGGTCGCGGGCGCCAGGCCGGCGGTGTCCGGTCCGGGGCCGGTGTCGTGGCGCCGGTCGCCCTCGCCCTCCTCTTCCCGCTCGTCGCGGGGGAGGGTGGCATTGCGCAGGCCGGGTACGGCGATCGCCACGACGACGGCGGCCACGGCGCAGATCGCACCGTTGACGACGGCCGCCCCGCCGGGGCTGAACCAGCGGGCGAGGGCGGCGACCTCGACGTCGCCGACGACGCCTCCGGTGGTGCCCTGCGTGGTGATGACGCTGACGATGCGGCCGCGCAGCCGGTCCGGGGTGCTGTGCTGGACGAGGGCGTACTCGAGGATCTCGTACACCGTGCCGGCGGCGCCGCCCACGGCGAGCAGCGCGAAGGCGAGCCAGATGTTGCCGCTGAGACCGAAGCCGACGGCGGACAGACCGCCGGTGACGGCCGCGAGGATCAGGAGCCGGCCGGGCCGGGCGGCCCGGGTGAGCCAGCCGCTGGTGGCGGAGACGGCGACCGCGCCGACGGCGGGGGCGGTGTAGAGGAGGCCGAGCATGACCTCGCCGCCGTGGAACTGCCGGTCGACCATCTCGGGGAAGAGCACGACCGGGAGGTTGAAGAGGGCCATCACGCCGCCGAGCACGAGCAGGCCGCCCACGACGCGGTTGCGCACGGCGTACTTGAAGGCGACCAGCAGCGATCCGGTGTCGGCGCCGGCCTCCTCGTCCTCCTCGTCGTGCGCGACCGGGGGCAGCGGCCGGATCCGGGAGATCAGGAGGGTGGTGACGGCCGTGGTGACGGCGGTGAAGGCGAAGACCGGGCCGGGCCCCCACAGGGCGAGGAGCACGCCACCCAGGAACGGTGCGCTGATGGAGCCGATCTCACCGGTCAGGGAGATCAGGGCGCCCGCGGCGGGGAGTTGGTCGGGGCGCACGAGCGTCGGGGCGACGGCCATCAGGGCCGTCACGCTGACGCCCGTGGCCAGGCCGTCCCAGGCGACGCACACGTAGATGCCCCACAGGGTCGGGTCCGGCAGCATCGCGTTCACGGCGAGGCCGGCGAAGGCGAGGGCGGCGGCGCCGCGGGCGCACACGATCAGCTTTCGGCGGTCGGTCCGGTCGGCCATGACGCCGCCCCACAGCGATCCGAGGAGCACCGTGATGCTCATGATCATGCTGGCGACGGCGACGTCGAAGGTCGAGCGCGTCAGTCCGTACACCTGGGCGGAGAGGGCCACCGTCGCCATGCCGAGGCCGAACAGGGACACCACGCGGGCGATGAAGATGGCGCGGAAGTCCCGGCTGGTGCGCAGGGGTTCGATGTCTATGACGAAGTCACGCAGAGGCACGGCAGGCTCCGGGGCGGGCAGGTGCGGGGAGGGTGGGGTCAGGCGGCGGTGGTGAGCAGCTCGGCCCACTGGCGCAGGGTCGGCCGTTCGGCGAGGTCCACGAAGCTGATGCGGGCGCCTTCGGCCCGCCATTTCTCGACGAGCGACATGAGCCGGATCGAGTCGAGGCCCTGGTCGATGAGGTCCTCCTCCAGGGAGACGTCGGAGGGCTCCGTGTAGAGCACGTCGGCGACGTCACGGACCAGCCGGTCGAGCGTGAAGGGCGGGGAAGCGGACATGAGGGGTCTCTCTCCTCGAAGAACGGCGGAACGGCGGCGACATTTCGACATTCCATTAGGTAAGGGTTACCTAACTAAACGCGAAGGTGCACGTCAAGCCGGGTGCGGTGAACACGTGACTGCCGCTTGGATGAACTGGCCTCTGGGTGTGATGTGTTGGGCTTGGAGGCGGAATTGCGGCTCAATTTAGGGAAGGCTAACCTAACTTGGTGACTACTGCCGCCACCCCCCGTCCCCCGCAGCACGGCACGGACGGCCTGCCGCCCCTGGTCCGTCGGGCTCGTCTGCACGACGCCCCCGCCCTGCACGCCCTCTCGCTGGCCTTCATCCGCTCCGGCGCCCTGCGACCCCGCAGCGTCGACCACTACCTCGCACACGCCGGGGAGTTCCTCCTCGCGACGCGTCGAGGCCGCACGTCGGCCCTGGGCTGCCTCGCCCTCGGTGACGAGGGGGACGGGGTCGCCGTGCTCTACAACTTCTGTGTGGCCCAGGGGAATCAGGGCCAGGGACTGGGCGCCGCGCTGCTGCGCGCCGCGCTCGCCGACGCCCGGTACCGCCGCGTACGAGAGGTCTTCACGGCGACCACCGGCGGCGCCTCCTTCTTCCGGCGGCACGGCTTCGTGTCGGCCGGCCCGGGGCGGGCGCCCGCGGCCTGGGCGGCGGCGCTGGACCCCGCTCGTGGCTCGGAGGTGCTCTCCCGGCGGCTGTGAGCCGTACGGCCCGCACACGACCGGGGCCGGACCGGAGCACGTGCTCCGGTCCGGCCCCGCGCGTGGGACGGCGGGGCCGGGAGGCCCCGGGGGATCAGCTCCTGGCGACCAGGCTCGCGGGCCGCATGTCCGTCCAGTGCGTCTCCGTGTACGCGGCGCAGCCCTCCCGGCTGTCCTCGCCGTGCACGACGGTCCAGCCCGCGGGCACCTCCGCGAAGGCGGGCCAGAGCGAGTGCTGGTTCTCGGCGTTCACGAGCACGTAGTAGCGGGCGTCGTCGTCTTCGAAGGGGTTGGTGGCCATGGTTCTCTCTCCTTGGGTGTGATGACCGGGGACGGTCGGTTCGGGGATGGGATCAGTGGGGGACGGGGGACGCCCGCAGAGAGGCGACCGGTACGTCGGGGGCGCGGCACAGCGCCGCCAGGTCCTCGGTGAACAGGTGGGCGAACCGGGCGGGTTCGACATCCTCGTAGAGTGCCGGGTTCGCGTCGAAGTCCAGGCGCAGCCGCCCGTCGGATCCCGCCGCGGCGGACACCGACAGGTCGTCGACCGGGCCCGAGGCGAGGCTGACGACCCGGCCGCGGATGCCACCGAAGTCCAACTCCGTCTCGAAGGGCCGCAGGTTGACCAGCGGCCCGGGGACGCGGTCGCCCCCGTACGTCGGCCACACCTCGCGCGCCAGTTCCTCGCCGCGCAGCCGCTGGTGACGGCGGAGCAGGGTCAACTCGCCGGCCGCCGCGCGCAGCAGCGACCGGAAGGTGTCCGCCCCCCGGACCGGCAGTCGCACCGGCAGCAGGTTCACCGCCGTCGCGGGTACCCGTAGCGTCCCCGGAGCGGTCCGCGCCGCCGCGTACACGGCGAGGACCGCCTCGCGCGCGCCGACGGCCGCGGTCACCCGCACCGCGGTCGTGGCGAGCACGACCTCGGCCCAGGTGACGCGCGCGGAGCGGGCGGTGGCGCGGACGGCCGCGCTGTCCGGCGCGCCCAGGCGCACGGTGTGCCGCCGCGCGGTGTCCTGGGCCGGCGCCACCCGCCCGGCGGGGGACACGGGAGCGGGGCGGTCGGCGTACCGCTCCGTCCAGTACCGTCGGTCCGCGGCCTGCGCCGCCGAGCCGGTGTAGGCGCGGTCCGCGTCGGCCAGTACGGAGACCGGCGCGAAGGGGGTCGGGCCGGGCGCGCGGCTCTGCACCAGGGCCGTGTAGACCTCGGCGATCCGCCGGCTCAGCAGTGCCACGCCGTACCCGTCGACCGCCAGCAGGTGGAAGTACTGCACCAGCAGGTGGCGTCGAGGGCCCACCGTGACCAGCAGCGCGCCCGTGAGGTCGGGTGCGAGGCCGGTCCCCGCGGGGGCGGTGAGCAGTTCGGGTCGGGGTGGGCAGGCGAGCTGGCCCCGGACCAGCTCGACGGCGGCGCCCACCGGGTCGGCCGCCGCGGAGGTGTCCAGGCGCGGCAGGCCGCCCCGGGTCATCAGTCGCGAACGGAGCCAGGGGGCCTCGTCGAGGGTACGGAGCACGGCCTCGTCGAGCGCCGCCGTGTCGAGCGGACCCACGAGCTCGATGTACTGGCCCACATTGTGGCCGGCGTACGAGGGATCCGCGCTCTGCGCCGCCAGGACGTGCGCCTGCGCCGCCGTGAGTCCGGGCGGCGGCCCGGCCGCCGCCGGGAGATCGGTGCGCGGCACGGCCGCTCAGCCCCGGTGGGCGGGCACGCCGTCGGCGACGGCCGCCGCCCTGGTCGCCAGCGCGGCCTGCACCTCGCGCTCGGCGACGCGCAGCAGCAGGGAGTCGCAGATCTCGCCCGAGCGCACGGCCAGCGTGGACAGCAGGGAGGCGCTGATGCCGTGGGTGTGCTCGGCGGCGGCGCCCTGGACGTAGATACCGGCCCGCACGCGGTCGGTGGTCTCCACCCGGTGGTCACGGCCGACGCGCAGTCGGCCCTGCCCGTCCGTGAGGCACTCCTCGGCCAGGTCGCCGAGCAGCTCGGCCGGCTCGGTGGGCCGGTAGCCGGTGGCCAGCACGACCGCGTCGCAGTCGAGGGTGAGGATCTCTCCCGTGGTCAGGGAGCGCACCACCGCCCGCGCCCCGTCGGGGAGTTCCTCCACGGCGGTCAGGGCGGTCGTGTTCAGGATGCGCAGCCGCTCGGTGCCCGCGACCTTCTCCTGGTAGACGGTCCGGTACAGCTGCTCGATCAGATCGCCGTCCACCACCGCGTAGTTGGTGTTCGCGTGGTATCCGATGAGCTGCTGCTTGACCTCCTCCGGGGCTCGGAAGAACTCGTCGACGGCGGCCGGGTCGAAGATCCGGTTGGCGAACGGACTGTCGTCGGCCGGGCTGTACCCGTACCGGGTGAACACGGCGCAGACCTCGGAGTCCGGGAAGGTGCGGTGCAGGTGGTCCGCGGTCTCGGCGGCGGACTGGCCGGCGCCGACGACGACGAACCGACGGTGCGGACGGTCCGTCAGACGCGGCGCGAGGTGCAGCAGGTCGCGGTTGTGCCAGATGTGCGGGCCGGTGCTGATCCCGGCCGGGACGCGGGCGCGTAGCCCGGTCCCGAGGACGAGGTTGCGGGTGCGGGTGGCGCGCGACGGCCCGGTGCCGGAGCTGGGTCGGGTGATGACGTCCAACTGGTCCACGGCGCCGTCCGGACCCGCCGGGCGCACCTCGACGGCCTCGGTGGCGTAGTCGACCAGCCCGTCGAAGGAGGCGGCGCACCAGCGGAAGTAGTCGTGGAATTCGAGGCGGGTGGGGAAGAAGGACTTCTGGTTGATGAAGTCGGCCAGCCGGTCCCGGTCCTGGAGGTAGTGCAGGAAGCTGAAGGGGCTTCCCGGATTGCGCATCGTCACCAGGTCCTTCAGGAAGGAGACCTGCATGGTGGCTCCTTCGAGGAGCATGCCCTGGTGCCAGCCGAAGTCCTCCTGGCGCTCGATGTACGAGGCCCGGAGCGCCTCGCCGGAGGCGCGGCGGTCGTTGTGCTCCCGGATCGCTATCGCCAGGGCCAGGTTGGCCGGCCCGAAGCCGATGCCCACCAGGTCCCTGATGTCCGGGAGAGCGTCCCCGGGTGTGGAGCTCGCGTGCGGTGCGGACATGCCCATCCTTCCTCGGTCCTACCCTTTTTGGTTAGGTAAGGCTGGCCTAACATTCCTGACGGGCCGGAAGCTGTCAAGTTGGCACCTGATTGTCTCGAACCACACCAACCAGACGTTCGACGCCCAGAGTTGGGCACATGGAAGGCCCCGGAGCCGTAGCGGCTCCGGGGTGCGGTGGGGGAGGGCCGGTCAGGTCGGCCCTCCCCGGTTCAGTGGAGGAGGCGCTCCTCGGCCGGGGGGTCGTCGGGCACCACGGTGGTGCCCGTGTGCTCGTCCGCGAACACCTCCAGGACCAAGGCGTGCGGAACCCTGCCGTCCAGTACGTGTGCCATCCGTACCCCGGAACGCACCGCGCGCAGGCAGCCCTCCATCTTGGGCACCATGCCGCCCGCCATCGAAGGCAGTAGTTCCGCCAGCTCACCGACCGTGAGCCGGTCGATGATCTCCGTACTGTGCGGCCAGTCCGCGTAGAGGCCGGCGACATCGGTGAGCATCACGAGTTTCTCGGCGTCGAGCGCCTCGGCGAGGGCGGCGGCCGCGAGGTCGGCGTTGATGTTGTAGACGTTGTCGTCGTGGGCTCCCCGGGCGATGGGGGAGATCACCGGGATGCGGCCGCGCTCCAGCAATCCCCGTACGGTGTCCGGGTCGACGTGCACGATGTCGCCCACCAGGCCGATGTCCACCTCGGCGCCGTCCACCAGCGCCGGCCGCCGGACGGCGGACAGGGTGCGGGCGTCCTCGCCGGTCATCCCCACGGCGAAGGCCCCGTGACGGTTGATCAGGCCGACGATGTCCCGCTGCACCTGCCCGGCCAGCACCATGCGGACGATGTCCATCACCGCGGGGGTCGTCACCCGCAGTCCCGCGGCGAACCGGACCTCCAGCGCGAGCTGTTCGAGCATCGCGCTGATCTGGGGGCCGCCGCCGTGCACGACGACCGGGCGGAGCCCCGCATAGCGCAGGGAGACCACGTCCTGCGCGAAGGCCGCCTTGAGCTCCTCGTTCACCATGGCGTTGCCGCCGAACTTGACCACGACCGTGCGGCCTTGGAACCGCTCCAGCCAGGGCAGGGCCTCGATGAGTGTGCGCGCCCGCGGCGCTGCCGGTCCGCTCACGGGACGAGGTGTGCGGTCGTCATTCAGGCTTCCAGTTCGTCGATGAGGATCGTGGTGGTGCGTACGACGGCGCCCCGTGCGGCCGTCCAGCGCAGGGCGAGCGCGTGCTCCTCCGCGGAGGTGTCCGCCACCGCGTCGGCCACGACGAATGGCTGGATGTCGTTCATGAACGCGTCCGCCGCGGTGAGCAGTACGCCGGAGTGGGCGAACACGCCGCACAGGATCAACTGGTCCCGTCCCGTGGTGCGCAGGATGCGCTCCAGGTGGCTGCGCAGGAAGGCGTTGTGCCGCGCGTTGGCGATCACGTGCTCGCCCCGGCGCGGGGTCAGCTCCTCGGTGATGGACGCGTCCCGGTCCGGCGCCGCCGGCTCGGTCTCCATCTCGGCCGCGAGGCCGCGCTGTTCGGGACGCTCGCCCGCCGGTACCGTGCTGAAGACGACCGGGAGACCCAGCCGCCGTGCGGACCTGCGCAGATCGGCGATGTTGCCGATCAGGTCCACCAGGGGCGAGCGATCGCGGGGGAAGGGCCGCAGCAGATGGTTCTGCATGTTGTGTATCAGCAGGGCGGCCCGGTCGGGGTCGACGGACCACGGTGCCACGGAGCGCGGCACCAGGTCCTGGGTGGGCATGGGATAGGGGTCGATGGTCACAGGGCCCACGGCTGGATCTCCTTGTCACCTGCGCTGCGCGGAGCGCCGGTGGTGAACGGGCGCGCGGAGCTCGACGAGGGACGGGGGATGCCCCGACCCCTCATCCTTCACTTAGCTTAGCCTAACCTAACTTGAATGATCGAGGGGTGAGCGTCACCCTCGAGATCGATCTTCGTGCGACCGCCCGCTCAGTCCCGGTGCGTGGCGCGGCGGCTCAACCCACCGGCAGAATCGTCCGGTTGGCTGTCCGGGGACAGGAGGGGGTCGTCGAGTTGCACGATCCGGTACCCGACCCGACGGCTCGCCGCCTTGGGCGGTCTGCGCCGCCGACTCGCGCCGGCCTTCGCCGAGCGCGCCCGCTGCGCCGCCGCGATCAGGGCTCCCACCGGTGGCGCCTCCGCGCGTAGGCGGTTGAACCCGCGCACGGAGATGCCCACGAGGGTCGCCGCGGCCGGCCAGGCGGCCCCTTTGCGGATCGCGTTCAGCATCAGCTGTAAGGAGGCCGGGGTCGGTGCCGACCCGGGTCTCAGTCCGTGCGCCTCGGCCAGCGCGTGCGCGGAGCCGAGCGCCGTGGCGAAGCTGGAGTCGATTTCCAACCACTCGCGCAGAATGCGCTCGGGAACCCCGGCCGCGGCCGCGCATCCCGGGAGGGTCAGCCCCTGGGCCGCCCCGCGTAGGGCGTCCGCCATCCGGGCGATCGTCTCCTCCCGCTGGCTGGGCGTGCGGCGCAGTGCGTCGCGCAGCGCCCGGTCCATCTCCTCCTGGGAGCTCATCCAGGCCAGTACCTCGTCGGCCCATTCGTCCTGCTGCGCTTGGTCTCGCGCGTTGTCCTGCATCCCCGCACCCCCACTCTTAGGTAAGCCTAACCTAAGAGTGGAGTGGAAGGGGAGATGCGTGACCGCAGTGGCGGGATTTACGAGGCGGGTCGAGTCGCCCCAACCGCCTTCGGTCGCAAGCTGGTTGAAGCGCGAACCGGATTCGCCGATAGGCGCGGGCCCCTCACGGCCGCACAGTGTGCCGCGGACCGCCGACGGCGGTACGCCGTTCCGGACCGCCGGGCCACGCTCGGATCACTCCGACAGGTGTGCGATACGTTGCCGGACATGACTGAATTCGGAGCTGCCGCCTGGCCCCCTACCCCGTTACGGACCGCACGGCTGGTTCTGCGCCGGTCCGAGGCGCGCGACCGTGAGGCGTTCATCGAACTGTTCGCATCGCCCGAGGTGGGCACCTACGTCGGCGGCGCACGACCACGTGCCGAGCTGGAAGGCGCGGCGCCGGCGGTGCCCGGGCGGCGCCCCGGCTTCTTCGTGATCGAGGTCGACGGAGCCATGATCGGCATGGTCACGCTCGACCGGCGCGACCCGGAACGCCCGGGGCATGTCCGCCCGGAGGCCGGAGAGGTCGAGCTCGGCTGCATGTTCCTGCCGCGGGCATGGGGACACGGGTACGCCGCCGAGGCGTGCGCGGCCGCACTCGACTGGTTCGCCGACGCGCTTCCGGACGAGCCGGTGGTCCTGTGCACCCAGAGCGCCAACGACCGCGCGATGCGCCTCGCGGCGAAGCTGGGATTCACCGAGGCGGAGAGGTTCGAGGAGTTCGGCGCCGAGCAGTGGTTCGGCGTGCGGGCCCCGGTGGCGCCGGCCGGCTGACAGCTCGGCACCCGCGCGCCTCCCCTGCGGCGACCGCCGCAGGGGAGGTGCGCCGCCCCGGCCCGTCAGGCGACGGCGGTCCCCTCCAGCTCGACCAGCTGGCCGGGGATCGCCAGCCGTGTCACGCCGAGCATCGTGGTGGTCGGGGCCACCCCGGCGGCGCCCAACCGCGCCGCCAGCCCGCCGTAGTGCGGGAAGAGCAGGTCGACGTCGGTCGTGTACACGTTGAGCCGCACGAGGTTCGCGAGGGACATACCGGCCTCGTCGAGGACGGCCTCCAGGTTGTCGATGCTCCGCGTCAACTGCGCCGCCATGTCGCCGTCGTGCAGCGGCTTGCCGTCGTCGCTCATCGCGGTCTGCCCCGAGACGTACAGGGTCCGTGTCTGCCCGGAGACGAGCTCACCCTGGTTGAACCCCAACTCCACCGACCACGCCACCGGGTTGATCGCCGTTCGCCGTACTGCCACGTCAGCTCCATTCGATTCATCGGGATCCAGGACGTCGATCGGCGCGGCAACCGCCGGCCTCGACGTCGTGCTGACGAGCCTCCCAACAAATCACGACACCCTTGGTCAGGTATTCCGTTACGGTTCCCGCATGCGCGCCGACCGACTGGTCTCCCTGGTGCTGCTGCTCCGCCGGCACGGTCGGTTGACCGCCGACACGCTGGCCCGGGAGCTGCAGGTGTCCACCCGTACCGTGCTGCGCGACATCGAGGCACTGTCGGCGGCCGGCGTCCCGGTCTACGCCGAACGCGGCCGGCACGGCGGATTCTCGTTGTTGCCCGGCTTCCGGACCGAGCTGACCGGACTGAACCACGACGAGGCCCTCGCTCTGCTGGCGGCCGGATCGGGGCGCGGTGAGCAGGCGTTCGGCCTGGGCTCGGCCCTCGCCTCGGCCCTGCGCAAGGTGGTCGACGCGCTGCCCGAGAGCCACCGGGCCACCGCGAGCGACGCGGCCCGGCGGTTCCTGGTCGAGCCCGAGACCGACCTGCTGTCACGCCGCGCGGTCACCGACGACATACCCGGCACCACGATGATCGAGGTCCGGCGCGCGGTACTCGCCGGACACAAGCTCCGCATCCACTACGCGGCCACCGGCAGGCCACCGCGGTGGCGCACGGTGGACCCGATCGGACTGGTCACCGTACGCGACCGGGTGTACCTGCTGGCCACGCGATCCGGCGCGGACCGCACCTACCGGCTGTCGCGCGTGCTGGCCGCCGAGGAACTCCCCGACCCGGCCGAGCGACCCGGCCGCGTCGATCTGGACCGGATCTGGCAGGAACGCTGCGCGCGGTTCCTCAGCGACGACCACATCACCGTGCTGGTACGGGTGGACCCGGCACGGAGGGAGGACCTGCTGGACACCGCGCTGGCCGTCCGCGCCGAGGAGCCCGACCCGGACGGCCGACTGCGCCTGGAGCTGACCTTCCAGGATTCCCGACACGCCGAATGGGCACTGTGGCAACTCGGCACGGACGCGGAAGCCCTGGCCCCGCAGTCGCTGCGGACCTCCCTGCGCGACCGCGCCGCCGCGTTCGCCGCCCGCTACGCGGAGCCGTCCTGAGTACCAGGAGGTGTCCTGTCCGTGGCGCGCAGCCGGGCAGCGGAGCAGGCCGGAGTGCCGAGGGTCAGCAGCCGGAACAGGACCGCGGCCACTCGGTGGCCCATGCTGATGCGCTCCATCACCCGGTGGTCACCGAGCCGTTCCCACCCGGGTGCCACGGCGGCGAGCCCGCGACCGCCCCGGACGCCGGAGCGGAACCGTGCCCCGGTCGCCCTGACGATGGGGTGCCGCCCACTGAGCGCGGCCTTCGGGTGGAAGAAGTCCGCCACCGGTTCGGCGCCGGGGAAGGCCGACCGGCAGGAGGTCGGGAAGGCCCGCCTCCGTCAGCTGCGGTGGAACACGACCTCCGGGTCGGCCGCGGTCGGGCCGTCCAGACGTGGCGCCGGCTTCCCGCGCAGGTGCAGGTCGAAGAAGTCGCCGACGTACGCCCGCGTGATCTGCTGCGAGCGGGTGCCCGACAGCGGCGTCTCCGGATGCGGGTAGCCGACCTGGTCGCCCAGTACGGGCCAGTCGGTGAAGCCGGGATGCCCGGCCCCCGTGACGGTCAGCCAGCGCTTCCAGCCGTCCAGCCGGGGCCAGTTGTCCTCCCAGGAGGTGTCGGGGAAGTCCGGCGGCAGCAGGGCCGGGTCACCGGCGAGCATCAGGAAGGGCCGCCCGGCGAGACCAGCCTGGGGAACGGGCGTGAAGAAGGTGCCGTCCATGTTGACCCCGGCGTCCACGCGCGGGTCCACGGCCATGGTGGCCGACGCGGCCGCACCGCCGATGGAATGCCCGGCCATGCCGATGTGCCCGGGGTCGATCAGCCAGGAGTACCGCCACGCCGCGCGGGGACCGGTCAGCCGGTCCAGGACGAACGGGATGTCGCGGGCCCGGCCGTCGGAGACCCGGTGCAGCGACCCGTCGGGGAACACCTGCTCGCAGGCCTTGCACGTGAGCAGCCGCCCGCCGGGGAAGACGGTGCCGTCGGACTCGTACGCGTGGTCCACCGCCGCCACCACGTACCCGCGGCCGGCGAGGTCCTCCGCCAGGGTGGTCAGCGAGGCGCGGGGCATGGTGAAGCCGGGGGAGAGCACGATCAGCGGGTAGCGGTGCGCCGTGGGCCGGGGCAGCGCCTGCGTCCGCGCGTGGGTCCGGGTGGCCGCGAGACGTTCGGGGGTCACGTACTTGCCGAGCTGCCCCCGGTCGGTGAGCAGCGCCTTGGCCTCGGAAGTGCTCAGGTACGGAGCGGGAGTTCCGGTGCGCGCGAGAGCCGGGTAGTACAGCGACAGGAGTAATTCCCGGTCGGCCGTGGGCACCCAGGGGTCCTTGCGCCCGCGGTCCACGAGGTGGAGGGTGTCGCGGCCCACGGCGAAGCCGCCGGTGGGTACGGGGAGTTCGAGTCCGGGGGCGGTGACCGCGGTGGACGCGGCCACGGCCGGCGTGGCGAGCGCGCCGGGCGCGATGAGGGCCAGACCGGCCGTCATCGCGGCCAGTACGCGGATGATCTTCTTCATGGCGGCATCGTAAGTCATTTTAGGCAAGGCTTACCTAAGTTTTTCGGTTCGATGCGTCGGCCGGAGATCTGGGGCGCGTCACTCTCGGTGTTCGAGCGTGCGTATTCGGTCAAGCTGAGTGGCCGTCGAGTGAACCTGACGCGGCCCGCGGCGGGTCGGCGAGGGGTGAAAGCGCAGGTCGGCGGCGGGCGTGGTCGGCGCCGAGATGTGGCGGTGGAGCGGCGCGCGCCCCCTGTGAGCTGCCCGAACGACCATTCGGTCGCCGATATGTGAACGCTCTGTCCGTAAATCGGTCATCGATGTGCGGTGGGCCTTCACGTCCGACAGTCTGATCCCGCAACGACGCGATATCGAAAGCAAATATCGCGTTCCACCTTTGAATTGAAAGAGAGTTCCGTCGTGCGTCACCGCATCGCAGCTGCCTCCGCCGCCACGCTCCTCTGTCTGGCCGGCGCCACCGGCGTGGCAGCCGCCCAGCCCTCCAGCCTGTACGCCCCGTCCGCCCTGGTGTTCACCGTCGCCCAGGGCGACGACGCCACCAACTCCACCGTCGTCCGGGCCTCCACCCTCAGCTGCGCCCCGACCGCCGTGGGCACCCACCCGAACCCGCAGGCCGCCTGCGCCGCCCTCAACTCCACGGGCGGAGCGTTCGACCGCCTGCTCGCCTCGCCGAACCCGGACCGCGCCTGCCCGATGCACTACGCCCCGGTCACCGTGACCGCCGACGGCGTGTGGAAGGGCAGCCGCGTCGCCTGGAAGTACACCTTCTCCAACAGCTGCGTGATGTCCGCGACCCTCAACGGGAACGCCGTCTTCTCCTTCTGATCCCGCGTCGGACCTGTGCCGCGCAGGCGCCGGGCGTGCTCCGGGAATCCCGTGGAGCGCGCCCCGCTCGTGGACCGTTCACCGGTCCGGAGCGAGGCGCTCCCCCCGCCGCAGGTCCGTACCTCCCTACCTCGGCGCGCCGAGGCTTCGTACCGCTACGTGTTCCGCTCCCGGACCGAGACGTCGACGTGGTCCACCCGCATCGCATGGCCCGGCTCGGTGGCCGGACCCGCGTTCGCGCCGTCGGCGAGCGGCAGAGCGCCACCGACCGCCACGTTCAGGATCAGGAACAGCCCGTGGTCCACGGCCGCCTTCCAGGTACCGGGATCCATCCCGTCCGCGGTCACCCGGTGGTACACACGCCCGTCCAGATACCAGCGCACCTCCTCCGCGCCCGGCGCGCGGTCGACCTCGACGGCGTACGAGTGGAACGCCGTTCGGCAGCCCGCGCACGGCTGTGGACCGGAGGTCAGGCCGGCGGGCTCCCGGCACGGACCGCCTTCCAGGACACCGCAGTGCATCGTGGCGAAGACGGTGTCCCGCCCGTTCACGGACTCCATGACGTCGAGCTCCCCGACGCCGGGCCACCCCGTGTACCCGTCCCGTAGCGGTGCTCCCAGGGTCCAGAAGGCAGGCCAGTATCCCGCGGCCTTCTCCCCGGTCACATCGGGCAGGGCGATCGACGCCTCGATCCGCAGGACCCCACCCGCCGGCGGCGCGAAGTCGGAGCGCCGCGTCTCGATCCGCCCCGAACTCCACAGCCCTTCCTTACGGGTGGGCACGATCTCCAACGCGCCCCGCCCGTCGAGTCGCACGTTCTCGGTCGAATCGGTCATGGTCTCGATCTCGCCGGTGCCCCACTGCGGCGCGGGGCAGCCCGGATAGCAGGTGCCGATGTCGTGCACCCAGTCGGCGGCGGACGGCGGGGCCCCCGCCGGGCCGTCGAAGTCGTCGCGCAGCAGCCGCGTCCACCCGTCCGCCCCCGGGGTCCCCGCTCCGGGGCTCCCCGCGCCACGCGCGGCCGGCAGCAGTCCGGCCTCCATGAGCAGCCGCTCCAACCGGCCGGTCAGGACCACGGCCGCCACGTTCGTCAGATGCGCGTCGTCCCGGTAGAGCAGGATCCGGTCGAGCACGGCCGGGCAGGTCGGCCCGTCGCCCGGGCACAGGACCTGGTTGACGCCGACGCTCCGTACGCCGGGCAGGGCGCCCGACGCGATCCGCCGAGCCAGTGGATCCGGCCACTGGGCCTGCGCCCGATCGAACGCGCAGTCCGCGGGGGACTCGGGACTGCCGGAGACGCACGCGGGGATGTCCCTGCCCGGTACGGGAGTGTCCTCGACGTACACGATCGGCGCGCCCAGGGCCCGCAGCGGCGTCAGCGTCCTCTCCCACGCCTCGGCCAACAGCTCCGCGTCGTCGGTGTACCGGTTGAGCGAGGCGATCACGATGAGCCGCGGCTTCGGTCGGTGCCGCAGTCGCTCCAGGGAGTCCGCCCGCCAGGTGTCACACTCCCGGTAGGCCCGGCCGAGCTGCGGACTGTCCACCGCCAGATCCGGCAGCGGGCAGCCCTGCTTCACCAACTCCTGCAGCGCCCAGCCCCGCTGCGAGGCCAGCGCCAGCATCGGGGAGAACCACTGCCCGGCGTGCGAGTCGCCGAGCAGCACGATCCGGTCCGGGCTGTCCACCGCGCCGAACAGGCAGTCCGGGCTGCGCGTCTCGGCCGGGGCGACCTCACAGGCCCCGTCGGGCGGGAAGTCCCCCCGCGCCTGCGCGGGACTCGGCACCACCGGGCCGTCGACGAGCGGCGTGCCGGCCGTCCGGGCGAGCAGGGTGGGGCCCGCGACGGCACCCGGGGGCAGCCCCTGCGGGTCGACCGGACCGGCCGGGCCCAGCACCCGCAGCGTGGTCGTACCCACCACCAGCGCGAGGGCCACCGGCAGCACGATCGCCGAGACGCCCACCGACAGTCCGCGGCGCGGGAGTTCGGAGACCGTACGGCTGCGGCGCAGCGGCCGCTCGACCCCGTACATGGTGGCCAGGGCGGGCAGTACGGCCGCCAGCGTCAGCGCGGTCTTCGCGGGCCAACCGAGGGTGCCGAGCCGCGCCTCGGCGAGCACGAGCACCGGCCAGTGCCACAGGTAGAGGGTGTAGGAGAGCCGCCCCACAGCCCGGGGCGCCCGCCCCGACAACAGCCGTCCCACGTCCCACGTGCCCGGCGTGTGCCGCTCGCCCCGGCCGGGTATCGCGGCGAGGATCACGGCGGCGGTGGCCAGGGTCGGCACGAGCGCCGCGAAACCGGGGTACGGGGTCCCGCCGTCGTACGACACGACGCACCAGCCGATCGCCACGGCCCCGGCCCAGCCGCACACCAGCCGTAGCGGCCGCGGACCGCGCATCAGGTGCCAGGGCAGCAGGGCGAGCAGTGCCCCGACACCGAACTGCCAGACCCGCGAGGGGGTTGCGAGGTACGCGAGCGATACGGAGTGCTCGCTCCAGTACACCGCCAGCGCGAACGAGGCCAGGGTGAGCGGCGCGGCGACCGACACCACGGCGAGACGAACGGCCCGGCCCCGGCGGACCGCCCGCGCCGCGCACAGCACCAGTACCGCCAGCAGCGGGGCCCAGAACAGGTAGAACTGCTCCTCGACCGCGAGGGACCAGAAGTGCAGCAGCGGGCTCTGGTCGTGCCCGGCGGCGAGATAGTCGGTCCGCTGCGACACGAACCGCCAGTTGGCGAAGGACAGCGCCGCCGCGACGACGTCGTACTCCATGTCGGTACGCCGCAGCGGTACGGTCAGCCGGGCTCCGGCGACGGCCACCGCCGCGAGCACCACCGCGGCGGAGGGCAACAGCCGCCGGGCCCGCCGCGAGAAGAAGTCACCGAGCCGGATCCGACCGGTGGTGATCGCCTCGCGGACCAGCAGGCCGGTGATCAGGTAGCCGGAGATGACGAAGAAGACGTCCACGCCGACGAAACCGCCGGTCGCCCAGGGAAGGCCGGCGTGGAAGGCGAGGACCGCGAGGACGGCGACCGCGCGCAGACCCTCGATGTCGGGACGGAAGGCGGACCGGTGCGGGCTCGGCCCGGACTCGGTGCCGGAGCGGGAACCGGACGGCAGATCTTCGGCCCCCGGGGCGACGCCCCTGCGAAGCCGGCGCCGCACGGGCGTGACGAGGAAGGACATGCGGATGGTGCCTTTCAACTCAGCCAGGGAAGCATCGGGTCGACCCACCCCGATGCCAGCAGGCCGGTCAGCAGGAGGACCGCGGAAGCGGCGACGGTCTCGGGCCAGCGGCGCGGCAGCACACCACCGCGCGAGCGCAGCGCGGCCCGCACCCGGGCGCGCACCGGCCCCGCGGCCGGGTGCAGTTCGGCCACCAGGTCCCGGATCAGCGGGACATTGATCTGGCACTGAACCAGGAGGTAGAGGAGCAGCCCCCAGTTGGGCTCCCAGCCGTTCCGGGCCACGGCCAGCGCGAGTCCGGTGGCTGCGGCGCCGTTGGAGAGGACGAGCCAGACCAGCGAGACGGCGACCACCCGGCGGGCCATCCCGCCCGGGGCCCCCGCACTCCGCGCGCCGGTGGGCACCCAGGCGGCGCTGCGCCCCCGCAGCGTGTGCACGAACGCGGTCGCGGCGGCCACGCTGGTCAGGACGTTGGCCCGGATGACCTCGACCCGCCAGCGGGTGCGGCTGATCCGCGGCAGCAGCACGTGCCACAGCCACAGCGGGGCGAGCAGGGGCAGTACGTGCCAGGGCCGGATGTGGTCCGGGAACCAGAACATCATCACCAGCGGCGGGAGCGGCGCCACGAAGGTGTTCACCGCGGTGGTCAGGTAGCCGACGATGCCCTCGTAGAAGCACAGCCGCATCCGCCACGGGGCGCGCATCCGCCGCAGCACGGGCGTGCCGAGCAGGTGGAGATTGCCCATGGCCCACCGGTACTGCTGGTTGACGAAGGAGGTGACCCGGTCGGGCGAGGTGCCCTTGGCGACCAGCACCGGCACGTACAGGGTGCGGAACCCCTGCGCGTGGAGGGCGAGTCCGGTGTACAGGTCCTCACTGTGGTCGAGCCGGGCGAAGCCGCCGGCCAGGTCCATCGCACGGCGCCGGTACACGGCGTTGCTGCCGCAGCAGATGGCGGCGTCGCTCGCGTCCCGGGACGGTTGGATCCAGCGGAAGAACCACTCCTGCGCGGAGCCGGCGGCCCGCTGGATCCATCCCATGGTCTCGTCGGTGTCGAAGCACTGCGGGCTCTGCACGATGCCGACGGCCGGGTCGGCCAGGTACGGCACGAGATGGCGCAGGAAGTCCGGTCGCGGGGCGAAGTGCGCGTCCAGGATCGCGATGAACTCGGCGCTGCTCAGGGTGAGCGCGTGATTGAGGTTGCCGGCCTTCTTCAGGTGGCCCCGGTCGGGTCGTACGACGTACTCGTAGCCATGCGCGGCGGCCAGCGCGGCGACCTCCGGCCGGTCCGCGTCGTCCAGGACCCAGACGGTGAGCGCGCCGGGCCAGTCGACGGCCGAGACCGCACGGTAGGCGTTGCCGAGGACGTCGAGCGGCTCGCCGCAGGTCGGCAGGTACAGATCGACGCCGGGCAGCGTGCCCGGGCGCCAGGCCCGGACGAGCACCTCGTGCGACTGCCGGGTGAGCCGGCGCAGGCGCAGGCTGTTGACGGAGGAGAGGGCGAGGGCGACGACGTTGAGCGCGAGGACGGCCAGGAACGCCCACAGGGCCGGTGTCCGCAGGGCGAAGGTGAGCATGGTCGCCGCCGTGAACACGAAGGCGAGCGAGGTGCTGACGAGGACCCAGCGCCGCTGCGGTCCGAAGTACCAGTAGAGCTCTTCGTCGGATGGTGGTTGCGGAAGATGATGAAAGGTCATAAAGCCCCCCACGGCTGTGCATGTACCCGTTTCAGGTGGCCCATCCTAGTGTTAAAGGTATAGACCAGTTGTTGCGAGAACGTGGCACCGGAGTCAATGCGCCATGGAATGGCGTGACTTCAATGGTCCAGACCTCTCGGGTCCCATTCGACCGGCCGCTCCCGGTAGGTCCGGGAAGGTGCGGGTCACGTGGGGGTGAACAGTCCTGGAACTCGCCGGGCGGGGGCGCCGGCGGAGTCGGGGCGGAGTCGGTCGGGGTCGGGGGTCAGGTGGTGGTGAAGATCCGGTCGAGGTGGTGGTGGAGTACCGCGACGGCCGATGCGGGCTTCCGCTGGCCGACGAGGATGCTGGTGCCCATGGTCGCCGTCATGGCGAGCAGGCTGATCGCCTCGATGCGCGCGTCGACGTCCGGGTCGGCCAGGCCGCTCTCCTGTGCCTGCTGGAGCAGGCCGGTGACGGCGTTCTCCGCGGCGTCGGGATTGTCGATGAACGGCTGGGCGGCGAGGGCCTCGTCGGTCACCGACAGGATCGAGTACGAGCTGTAGAGGAGGTGGAAGGTGCGGCCCTCCTCGTCGGTGGGGAGGGAGGCCAGCAGCAGCGCCTCGACGGTCGCGCGCGGGCCGGGGTTCGGGCCGACGGCGCGCAGACGCTCGCCCACGCGTGCGGTGAAGCGGTCGGTCAGGTGCTGGAGACCGTAGAAGAGCAGCTTCTCCTTGGTCTCGAAGTAGTACTGCACGAGCCGCAGCGACACTCCCGCCTCCGCCGCGACGTCGCGCATGCCGACGGCGTGCAGCCCGCGCCGCCCGGCCACCTGGATCAGCGCCTCGGCGATCTGGGCTCGCCGCTCCTCGTGGTCCACACGCTTCGGCATGGTCGTGTCTCCGCCCGTCGGTGATGTGCTCGCGTTCGCGGTCCGGACCGCCCGGACTCTTTCATGGTACCGCCGTACCATTTTCATGGTACATTCGTATTACGAAGAATGGGTCTTCGAAGAACCGGAGGTGCCCCGTGCCCGAGAACACCACCCGTCCGCGCCGCGACATCGGCCGCTACGTGAACGACGAACTGCGCGACCGGTACTTCGCCGCCTGCGACGCCGTCTACGCGCTGGGAGCGCCCGCCCGCTCCGAGACGGATGTGGAGACGAGCTTCGGCACCACGCATGCCTACCGGTACGGCCCCGCGGACCCCGCCGCCGAGTCACGCACCCCGGTCGTCCTGATCCACGGCTCCGGCGGCTGCTCCGCCCAGTGGTACCCCAACACCCGCGCGCTCGGAGCCGAACGCCCCGTCTACGCGCTCGACACCCCCGGCGACCCGGGCCGCAGCGTCCAGCGCGAGGAGATGTGGCAGCCCGAGCGGGCCGCGCAATGGATGGACGAGGCCCTCGACGCGCTCGGCCTCGACCGGGTCCACCTCGTCGGCTCCTCCTACGGCGGCTGGCTGGTCATCAACCAGGCCCACCTGCGGCCCGGCCGGCTCGCCTCCGTCACCGCCCTCGACCCGGGCGGCCTGGAGAAGGTCGGGCTGCGCTTCTTCGTGTGGATCTTCGTGAGCCTCTTCGCCACCTTCGCCCCGAAGGCGCTCCGCCCGCGGCTGGCCTCCTGGCTGGAACAGCCGGTGCTGGTCGTTCCCGAACTGCGCGCCATGATCCAGGCGGGCGTCCGCGCCTTCCGGATCCGCCGCCCCGCCCCGCTACCCCTGTCGGACGCGGAACTGGGTTCGATCCGGACGCCGTTCTACCTGGTCATGGGCAAGCGCAGTCTGCTCGTCCACCCCGAGCGCCAGCTGGAACGCGTGCCGCGCCTGATCGCCGGAGCCCGCGCCGAGATCGTCGCCGCGACCGGCCACGGCCCGCAGATCGACCACCCCGACCTGGTCAACGAGCGGATGCTGAGCTTCATGGAGGACGTCGACTCCCGCGCCCCCGCGGAAGCCTGAGCCCGTCAGGGTGGTCTCGCACACGCCGTGGCGAGCACCCCCGTGGTTCGCCACGGCGTGTGCGAGACCACCCTGTGTCAGTGGGTGGAGGTGATCGGGATCGTCCCGGGCGTGCCCGTGGGGTGGAAGAGGGCGATGCGCTGCGGGGGGACGATCGTGGGGAGGAGGAAGTTCCACAGGTCGGTGACGCGGGTGTGGAGGTCTTGCCGGCGGGTGCGGACGTGCGAGGTGACCTGGATGCCGGTGAAGGCGCCGACGAGCAGCGTCGAGAGGTCCTGGATGTCCAGCGACGGGTGGATGTCGCCGCGCTGCTGGGCGGGGGTCAGGCAGGTGCGGCAGGTGTCGATCCAGGCGTCGTACGGGGTCGGGTCGGGGTGGGTGAAGGAGCCGAACTCGATGACCAGGCGGATGCCGGCGCGGATCCGGACGTCGGTGCGCAGTCCGTGGGCCATCTGGTGGCTGAGGTCGATGACCGTCTGCAGGCCCGGATCGTCGGTGGCGGGGACGCGTTCGGCGATCAGGAGCTGCTCGTCCATCAGGGTGCGGGCGAGGGCTTCCTTCGACGGGAAATGGAAGTAGAGGGCGCCCTTGGTGACTCCGGCGTTCCTGACGACGTCGCTGAGGCTGGTGCCCTCGAACCCGCCGAGATCGAACGCGACCGCCGCGCCGTCGAGTATGGCTTGGCGGGTGATCTCGGCCCGCACCTGTCTGGCCCTCGCCACGTTCTGCACGTCCCCCTGATCGCTGCCCGGGCGTCGTTCGCCGCGGTGCGCCGTCAATCTAGTCGGATAACCCGAAAAGAAACCAGTCGGCAGGTACTTTTTCGCGGAGGTGCTGGGCGGTTGGGGGAGTTGTGCGGTTCTTCGGGTGATAGTTCTTCGGCCGACGAGCGCATCGAACCGTCAAAGAACTTACTCCGTAGCCGAGTTGGCGGGCGCGCTCGCG
The DNA here is from genome assembly GCF_041432505.1 of Streptomyces virginiae. Classification (GTDB taxonomy): domain Bacteria; phylum Actinomycetota; class Actinomycetes; order Streptomycetales; family Streptomycetaceae; genus Streptomyces; species Streptomyces virginiae_A. Next base: position 445,954 of record NZ_CP107871.1, on the reverse strand, counting down.
TGGTCGGTGTCGGCTTCCGCGGAGTTGGCCGGGTGGTCCGGGTAGTGGGGGAGCGCGAGGGTGGTCCCTTCCTTCGCCGTCCTGAGCATCCAGGCGAGGACGCGGCGTCTGCTGAGCGCGGTGTTGCGCAGGCGCAGGCCGAGCCGCGACGAGGGGGCGAGGAAGCGCCCTGTGCGGTCCCCGCCCTTCTGGCGTTCCTGGGCGTAGGCGCGCAGCAGGGACTCGTAGCGACGGAAAGCGCCCCGATGGTCCGCGGGTGAGCGCGAGAGTTCGCCGGCCAGGACGTACGCGCCCAGGATCGCGGTACCGGTGCCCATCCCGCCGATGGTCGCCCCGCAGGCGGCGTCGCCGAGGAGGGCGATCCGGCCGGTGGACCAGGCGGGGGCATCGGCGCGGCTGATCGAGTCGAAGTAGAGGTCGTCGGCGGTGTCGAGGGAGTCGAGAAGCCGGTCCACCTTCCAGGGCAGGCCCGCGAACGCCCGGCGCAGGAGGCGTTTGTGGGCCTCGGGATCGTGTCGGTCGTACGCGAGCTCGGGGGCGGCGAAGACCAGGAAGGCGCGGGCCCGGGCGGGGTCGGTGTGGTCCGCGGCGACACTGGCCAGCCGCCCGGGGGCGTTGTGGCCGAGGGAGCCGGCCCCCGGGCGCAGATCCAGGTCCAGGTGGTTCGGCAGGCTCCACGTGGCGGCGTAGTGGCCGAGGTGGGTGACGTGGTCGGCGTCCGGGCCGAAGGCCAGGCTCCGGATGTTCGAGTGGAGGCCGTCGGCGCCGACGACGAGGTCGAAGCTGCGCGGCGGGGCGTTGCGGAAGGTGACGTCCACGCCGGTGGCCGTCTCGGCGAGGGAGGTGACGGAGTCCCCGAAGACGTACTCGGCCCCGGCGGCGAGCGAGGCCCGGTGGAGGACCCGGGAGAGGTCGCCGCGCAGTACCTCGACGTCGCCGCCGGCGAACTCGGCGGGAAGGTGCAGGAGTTGGCGGCCGTCGGCGTCGACGAAGGTCATCGGGCTGCCACCGGTCCGAAGGTGGTGCAGCTCGTCGAGGATCCCCATCCGCCGAAGGACGCCGAGCTGGGTCTCCCCTCGGAAGTCGACGGCCTGGCCGCCCGTACGCAGGGCGGGGGCGATCTCGACGACGGTGGGACGCATGCCGTGGCGGGCGAGTCGGAGGGCCAGGGCGGGGCCCGCGACGCCGGCGCCCGAGACGAGGACGGTCGGGGCCCCGGGGCGAGGCTCGTCGGTGTGTGCTGCCGGTGCGGTCATCGGGGTTCTCCCTGCCGGACATGAAACTGTGTCCATCGGATACGAATTCAATACCGTGTACGGTAGACGCAGTTTTTGTGCGAGCGCAAGGTGAAGCGATGACGAGCGAACAGTGGGGCCCGGCCGTGCGGTTGTTGTGGGGGCCGCCTCCGGCCGGACCCGCGCGCGGACCGAAGCGAGGGCTCACCCTGGAGGGGATCACCCGAGCGGGTATCGCGATCGCCGACGCGGAAGGCCTGGCCGGCGCCTCGATGCAGCGGGTGGCCGCCGAGCTGGCCGTCACCAAGATGGCCCTGTACCGGTACGTGCCGGGAAAGGCCGAACTCGTCGCGCTGATGGTGGAGGGCGCGATGCCCGCGGCGGCGCCGTCACCGGACGGCCCGTGGCGGGAGCGGCTGGAGGTGTGGGCGAGGGGGCTGCTGGCCGGCCTTCGGCTCCATCCGTGGCTGCTGGAGGCGACCGTCGGGGTACGGGTCATGGGCCCGCGGGAGCTCGAGTGGATGGAACGGGCACTCGCCGCGCTGGACGGGTGCGGGCTCACCGGGGCCGAGGCGATGGACGCGGTGGTGCTGCTCGCCGGGCACGTACGCGGCATCGCGGAGCAGGAGCGGGCCGCCGGCCGTGGGACCGGGCCGGGAGGCGGGTCGACGGCGCCGGGGCCGGACGCGCAACTCGCGGCGATGCTGGGCGAGGTGATGCGTACACACGGGGAGCGGTTCCCCGCCCTCGGGGCGGCGCTGGCCTCGGCGGCGGAACACGGCGGGCAGGACCAGGCCCTGGAGTTCGGGCTGGGCCGCATCCTGGACGGGATCGAACTGCTGGTGACCCGCCGCACGGCCGGCACCTGACGCCCCGCACGGGCCGGGCGGACGAGCTGCGAAGGACACGACCTAGCATGCGGGGCATGAGTGATCTTGACGAGCGGTTGTGCGAGTTCCGGCTCGATGTGGGCCAGGACCAGCTGGACGACCTGCGGCAGCGGCTGGCCCGGGTGCGCTGGCCCGACGAACTCCCCGGGGTCGGTCGGGCGTACGGGATGCCGCTCGACCCGATGCGGGAGCTCGTCGCCCACTGGCGCGAGGAGTACGACTGGCGTGCGGCCGAGGCCCGGCTCAACGAGTGGCCGCAGTTCACCACGGTGATCGACGGCGCGCGGGTCCACTTCGCCCACCTCCGCTCGCCGGAGCCGGACGCGACCCCGCTGCTGATGACCCATGGCTGGCCGGGCTCATTCGTGGAGTTCCAGCGCGTCGCGGGTCCCCTCACGGATCCCCGGGCGCACGGCGGCGATCCGGCGGACGCCTTCCACCTCGTGCTGCCGAGCATCCCCGGCTTCGGGCTCTCGGGGCCCACGACCGAGACGGGCTGGGAGTTCAAGCGGGTGGCCCGGGCCTTCGGTGTGCTGATGGAACGCCTCGGCCACCGCTCGTACGGGGTGCAGGGCGGCGACTGGGGCGCCGCGATCTCGCGGGAACTCGGGCTGATCCGGCCCGACCACGTCATCGGGGTGCACCTGAACCTGCTGCCCGGAGGCGGGGCCACGACCGAACCCCGGCCGGAGGAGCTGGCCGTGCTGTCCCCCGCCGAACGGGAGCGGACGCTGGCCTCCTGGGAGCGGTACCAGGTCTTCTCGCGCGAGAAGCAGGGGTACGCCGACATCCAGGCGACCCGGCCGCAGACCCTCGCGTACGGACTCAACGACTCGCCGGTCGGACTGCTCGCCTGGATCGCGGAGAAGTTCACCGAGTGGAGCGACCCCGCGTGCCCGGTGGACCGGGACCAGATGCTGACCAACGTGATGCTGTACTGGCTCACGGGAACGGCCGGCAGCGCGGCCCGTATCTACTACGAGCGGGCGCACGCCGCGTACGCGGGCCGCCCGCCCGAGGTGTCGCGGACCCCGACCGCGCTGGCCGACTTCCCCCGGGACAACTTCATCCCGCTGCGGCACATCGCCGCGCGCACCGACACCGTCGTGCGCTGGACGTCGTTCGACCGGGGCGGCCACTTCCCCGCCATGGAGGTGCCCGAACTGCTGGTGGGTGACATCCGCGCCTTCTTCCGGCAACTGCGCCGGCCGGCATGTGAGAACACGGTGGGCACGGGTCCGCACCGGATGTGATGATCGCCCGGTGATCGATGAACAGCGGACCCGGCCCGTACTGACGGGCGACGAGCGCGCCACCCTGACCAGCGTCCTGCAGTGGCAGCGGGACACCCTGATGATGAAGTGCTCCGGGCTGAGCGAGCGGCAGCTGCGGACGAGGGCGGTCGCCCCGTCGGGGCTGACCCTGCTCGGGCTGGTGCGTCACCTCGCGGAGGTCGAGCGCGGATGGTTCCGCAACGTCCTGGCCGGCGAGGACGTACGGGGCTACTTCCCCAAGAACGAGGCGGGGGAGTGGACCGAGTTCCACGTCGAGGACGCGGACGTGGCCGAGTCGTTCAGGATCTGGGAGGAGACGTGCGAGCGGTCGCGCGCGATCGTGGACGCCGCCGAATCCCTCGACGTGACCGCGCGGTTCGGCGATCAGCCGTACTCCCTGCACTACATCCTGACCCACATGATCGAGGAGTACGCCCGCCACAACGGGCACGCGGACCTGCTGCGCGAGGCGATCGACGGGTCGACCGGGGAATGACCGGGCGATGACCTCGTGACGTGACCCACGAACGACCCGGAAATGAGAGGCCGTTGACGGGACGGTCGCTGTACGGTCCGAAGCCATGCGGATCACGAAGTACACCCATGCATGTGTCCGGATCGAGCAGGACGGTCGGGTCCTCGTCATCGATCCCGGCACCTGGAGCGAACCGTCCGCCCTGGCCGGCGCGGACGCCGTGCTGGTGACCCACGAGCACGTCGACCATGTCGACGTCCTGCGCCTGGCAGGGCTCGGCGTACCGGTCCACGCCCCCGCCGACGCGGACATCCCGGGGTTTGACGTCATCGGGGTGTCCTCGGGGACGGAGTTCAGTGCGGCGGGTTTCCGCGTACGGGCGGTCGGCGGCCGCCACGCCTCCATCTACGGGGGCCTCCCCGACTGCGCGAACCTCGGCTATGTCGTCGACGACGCCGTCTACCACCCGGGTGACTCGCTGCACGTGCCCGAGCAGGAGATCGAGACGTTGCTGGTGCCGGTTCAGGGGGCGTGGCTGAAAATGGTGGAAGTCATCGACTTCGTCAAGGCGGTGGGACCGCGGCGGGCGTTCGGCATTCACGACGCGCAGATCAACGACCGTGGTCTCGGCAGCGTCAACGGCTGGCTGGAACAGGAGACTTCGCACGGCTACCGGTACCTTCGGCCCGGCGAGTCCCTCTGAGGCGCCGACCTCACTCCCGACCCCACTCCCGCCCCCGCCACCTGCGGCGGAGCACGCTACTCTCCCTCGAATGGTTCGACAGGGATCCCTCTCCGTGATGCGGCACAAGCCGTTCACCTTATTCCTCCTGGCACGTCTCATCTCGATGAGCGGGACGGCGATGGCCCCCGTGGCCCTGGCCTTCGCCGTGTTCGGATTCGACAGCAGTCCGGCGTCCTTGGCGATCGTCCTCGCGGCCAACACCGCCCCGCAGTTCGTCCTCCTCCTCGTCGGAGGAGTGGTCGCGGACCGGTTCTCCCGCCGACGGGTCATCGTCATCGGGAATGTGGTGCCGGCCGTCACCCAGGGCTGCGTCGCACTCCTCGTGGCGACGGGAACGGCCACCACCGGGCGTATCGCCCTGTTCGCGGCGCTGGCGGGCTGTGCGTCGGCACTGACCCAGCCCGCCATGAACAGCCTGCTGCCGCAGCTCGTCGGTCCCGGCGAGCTGCAGCAGGCGAACGCGTTGATGCGGTTGCCCGGCAATGTCATCCGCATCCTCGCGCCGGCGGTCGGCGGCGCCCTCGTCGCGTTCTTCGGGCCGGAGCTGACCCTGGGCTGGGACGCCGCCAGTTTCGCGGTCGCCGCGATCCTGTGCAGCCGTCTTGACGTGTCCGGACCCGCCAAGACCACGGCATCAGTGTTCCGCGACTTCAAGGACGGCTGGAAAGAGTTCTCCCGTCTCTCCTGGGTGTGGACCTACACGCTGTCCGGCACCGTGGTGGTCGCCCTCTGGCTCGGCGGATATCAGCTCCTCGGTCCCGTGATGGCGGGGAACAGTCATCTGGGTGCTCCTTCATGGGGAGTCGTCCAGGGGGCCTTCGCGGCAGGCCTGCTCCTGGGCGGGATCGTTTCACTCACATGGAAGCCGTCCAGGATCATGGTCGTGTGCGTGTGCGCCAACCTGCCTCTCGCACTGCCCTTCCTCGCACTCGCCTGGGGTGCGCCGCTGGCCGTACTGGCCGGGGCCGCCGCCATGGCGGGCATCGGTCTGGACATCGCGATCGTCTGCTGGAACACAGCCGTGCAGGAACAACTCCCGTCCGAGGTGCTCGGGCGGGTCAGCTCCTTCAGCTCGGCCGGCGAACTCATGTCCGTGCCACTGGGCTACCTCGTGGTGGGCGCCGCGGCCACCTCTCTCGGTACGGAGTCCGTCCTGCTCTGGAGTGCCGTACTGATGACCTTGGCGAGCCTGGTGCTGCTGCTCGCCCCGAGCGTGTGGGCGGTACGCAGGCTGCCCGCGGACCCGGGTCCGGCCGCCGTCGCGGCGGGAGACCAGGATCGCCGGAGCCGGACCGGCCGGGCGCCCGATCAGGTGGCCCGCCCGTAGCGGACCGCTGTGCTCCAGATCCGCTCCAGTCGCACCCGGGTGCCGGGGCGTGGAGCATGCCAGATCCGGTCGTCGCCGGCGTAGATCCCGACGTGGGTCATGGTCGCGCCGCTGGGGAAGAAGACCAGGTCCCCGGCCGCGCGATCGGCCTCGGGGATGTGGCGGGTGTGCTCGTACTGCTGCTCGGCGGTGCGTGGGAGCCGTTTGCCCGCCTTCTTGAAGGCATAGAGGGTGAGGCCCGAGCAGTCGAAGCGTTTGGGGCCCGTGGCGCCGTAGGCATACGGCGAGCCCTGTTTGGAAGCCGCCACCGCGACGGCTTTGGCGCCATACGGGGCCGCGGCGTGCGCCGGGGCCGCGGGGCCGGTCAGCGCGGCGGCCGTCAGGAGCAGCAGGGAGAGGGCGGCGCGGGCTCTGGGGCAACAACACGGGGGGAGAAGGCCCTTGGGGGCCTTTCGGAAGTCGGTCCTGAACCAGGACATCGTGACACCTCCGCAATCGGTTGGCAGGTAACAGTCAGATCAGTGGTCGGGGTCCTGTTCTCGGTCGCATGCGTCATGGCTCTGACGGCGGACCAGTTTTCTCCGACCGGATCCGCCGAACAGCGCGGGACACAGTCTGATTTGTCTCGATTTTGCTTTCGATTCGAGATCATAGGCCTGAATGATTGCCATATGGGCGCGCCCGACACGCCGGTCTGCGACGCCGGCGCGGGCCCACCCCGGATAATCGGCGCGAGGTCGGATCCGCCGACTTCTATGATCATCGGATGGAGAACCCCCGCTATCCCGCGAAGCCCCGCCCCGGAGACCTGGTCGCCGTGCTGTCGCCCTCGTCGGGCCTTCCCGGCCTGTTCCCGTTGCCCTACGAGTTGGGGCTGAGTCGACTCCAGGACGACTTCGGACTGAAGGCGGTGGAATACCCGACGACCCGGACGATGGGTGCGACGCCCGAGGCGCGCGCGGCCGACATCCACGCGGCGTTCGCGGACCCCGACATCAAGGCGGTGATCGCCAGCATCGGGGGAGACGACCAGATCACCGTCCTTCCCCACCTCGACCGCGACCTGCTGCGCGCCAACCCCAAGCCGTTCCTCGGCTACAGCGACAACACCAACCTGCTCCTGTTCCTGCGGGACTTGGGCATCGTCGGCTACCACGGCGGATCGGTCATGGTCGGCTTCGGACGGCCCGGAGCGATGCACCCGACGACCGCCGACTCCCTTCGGGCCGCGCTGTTCACCTCGGGCGCGTACGAACTCACCGCGGCGAGCACCTACGGGGACGTGAACAGCCCCTGGGAGGACCCGCACACCTTCGAGTCCGAGCCGCTGATGGAACCCGCCGACGGCTGGTCCTGGCACAACGCCGACCGGGTCGTCGAAGGCGTCAGCTGGGGCGGCAACCTGGAGATCATCTCCTGGCTGCTGATGGCCGACCGGGTGGCCCGACCGGTCGACTCGTACGCCGGCAACGTGCTGTTCCTGGAGACCTCCGAGGAAATGCCGCCCGCCGAAGAGGTCTACCGGATCCTGCGCGGCATGGGCGAACGCGGGCTGCTGCGCCAGTTCCCCGCGCTGCTCATGGGCAGGGCCAAGAGCTGGTCGTTCGAGAACCGATTCGACGCCCCGGCCAAGGCGGACTTCCGCCGGCAGCAGCGCGAGGCCGTCCTACGGGCCCTGCGCGAGTACGCCCCCGACACCATGGTGGTGTTCGACGTCGAACTCGGCCACACCGACCCGCAGGTCGTGATCCCCGTCGGCGGCCGCATCCGGGTGGACGGCCCGGCACGCCGGATCGTCGTCACCTACTGAGCTCGGCTCAGCGGTTGTCGGAGCGGTAGGCGCGCATCGCCAGCGGCATGAAGACCGCGGTGATGCCCGCCGCCCACACCAGCGACCAGAAGATGGGCGCGCCCGCCGGCGTACCGAGCAGCAGCCCGCGGAACGCGTCCGACAGCTGGGTCACGGGATTGACCTCGACCCATGCCTGGAGCCACCCGGGCATGGTGTCGACCTCCACGAACGCGCTGCTCGTGAAGGTGAGGGGGAAGATGAAGGTGAAGGCGAAGACCTGCACCTTCTCCACGTCCGCGGCCATCATCCCGATCAGCACCGCCGTCCACGAGACGGCCGCGGCGAACGTCAGCAGCAGCAGCGTCGCGCCGACGAAACCCGCCGGACCACCACTGATCTCGAAGCCCAGCAGCGTGCCCAGCGCGATCATCAGGAGCATGGCCCACAGCTGTTTCGCCAGATCGGCCACGATCCGCCCGAACAACGGAGCCGAACGGGCGATCGGCAGGCTACGGAGCCGGTCGAACACGCCCTTGGTCAGGTCGGTGTTCAACGACATGGCGGTATACATGCTCATGAACAACGTGTTCTGAACGATGATCCCGGCCAGCGCGTACTGGAGGTACTCCTGAGGGGAGCCCGCCATCTGCCCGCCGAAGACGTAGGTGAACAGGAACACGAACATGATCGGCGTGATGCTGTAGTCGACGAGCTCCAGCGGGTTGTGCTTCACCGAGACCAGGCTGCGCCACGCCATGGTGGCGGTCTGCCGCAGGGCCGCCGGCAGCCGCACCCGGCCACCACGCCCCAGGCCGTCCGTGAGGGTCGTGCCGGTCATGACGGACTCCCCGCCTGTGCGTATCGACCATCGGTATCGTCATCGGATCCGGTGCCGCCGGCGCCGGTGTCGGAGTCGCCCTGTGCGGCGGCTCCGGGCTCGGCACGGTGGCCGGTCAGGGCGATGAACACCTCGTCGAGGGACGAACGACGCAGAGTGAGTTCCCCGACGGCGACACCTGCCCCGTCGAGGCGACGTACGACACGCGGCATGAGCGCCGGGTCGTTGACCGGGACGACGATCCCGTCGCCCTCGATCGCGGTGTGCGGCCCGGCCTCCTCGACGACCAGGGCGTGCGCCGTCTCGAGATCGGCCGGACGGACCGGGCGCAGGTGCAGCACCTGACCGCCGACCTGGGCCTTCAGCTCGTCGGGCGTACCGCCGGCGATCACCCGCCCGTTGTCGATGACCACGATGCTGTCGGCGAGCCGGTCCGCCTCGTCCAGATACTGCGTGGTCAGCAGGGTGGTCATGCCCTCCGCCACCAGCTCGCGCAGCATGTCCCACACCTCGCCGCGGCTGTGCGGATCGAGCCCGGTGGTCGGCTCGTCCAGGAAGAGGATCCGTGGTCGCCCGACCAGACTGGCCGCCAGGTCCAGACGCCGCCGCATACCGCCCGAGTACGTCTTCACGGCCCGCCCGGCCGCGTCGCTCAGGTGAAAACGGTCGAGCAGCTCGGTGGAGCGGCTCCGGGCCGTACCGCGCGACATGCCGAGCAGACGCCCGATCATCAGCAGGTTCTCCGTGCCGGTCATGTTCTCGTCGACGGCCGCGTACTGCCCGGTCAGCCCGATCAGGGAGCGCACCCGCCCCGCTTCCCGCACCACGTCGTACCCGCCCACCTCGGCGCGCCCCCCGTCCGGCCGCAGCAGCGTGGCGAAGATGCGCACCGCGGTGGTCTTGCCCGCACCGTTGGGACCGAGCAGGCCGAGCACCGTGCCCGCCGGAACGTCCAGATCCACCCCGTTCAGCGCGCGGGTCTCCTTGAATCGCTTGGCCAGACCCTCGGCCCGGATCGCGTACGTCACGGGATCACCTCGCTCGCGCGGACATCGGCATCCCTTCCACTGTGACGCACGCCACCGACAGCCGCCCCGACGGGCGGACGCCGCGAGCCACCGGAGCGTGCGCCAACTGTCGGCCGCCGTGCCCGGATCGCGCGCCGATCGGCGCTTCTGCTCCCCACCGGGGCGGCCTATCCTCCTGGCATGGAGGCACTGGCCGTACGGCTGTCAGGACTGGATCCGTACGTCGACGGCGCGATCCGCATCATCGCCTTCTACGACACGCTGGCGCGCAGGCGGGTGGACCTGCCGGCGCTCGCCCGCTCCTCGGCGGGCCTGGCCGAGTGCGTGGCCGGGATCCGGATCCACGGCACGGGACGGACGATCCGCGTCGCGGCCGACGGCGCGCCGGCCCCGGACCCGACCACCCCCGCGTCCACCACCGCGCCGCTCACCCTCGACGAGGAGGAGATCGGCGCCGTGTGGCTGGAACGCCCCGGTCCGCCGGGTCCGCTCGACGAGGTCCTCCTCGCCCGGTTCGCCATCACCGCGGCGGCGGCCGTCGAACGGTACGGCCCGGCGCGCACCACGATGGCGGACCCCGCCCTCGTCGAACTGGCGATCAGCTCCGACACCGACGAAGCGGCCGGAGCCCGGGCCCTACGCCTCCTGGGCTTTCCCGCCGACCTGCCGGTCCGCGTCGTCGCCGTACGGGCACGACTCCCGCTCGACAAGATCGGCTCCCTGCTCTGCCCCGGCCGCCTGGTCAAGGCGGCATCCCTCGGCGACGTGGGCGTCGTCCTGGCCACCACCGTCGACATCGCCCGGATCCCGGCAGGCGTGCGCGCGGGCATCGGTGCCGCCGACGGCCCGGCCCGGTCCTGGGAGCAGGCCCGGACCGCCCTCCGCTTCACCACCGCACGCCGACCGGTCGTCCACCACGACGAGTTGGGCGCGTCGGCGCTGCTCGCCCGGCTCTCGCCGGACGTGCTGCGCGGCAACGCGGACGTCGCGGGCATCGCCCGGGTCGCCGCCGCCCACCCCGAAGACCTGGAGACCTTGGACGCCTACTGCGCCACCGGCTCCCTGCGTCGGGCCGCCGACCTCCTGCACCTGCACCACAGCAGCGTCGCCCGCCGGCTCGACCAGATCGGCAAGGCCCTGGGCATCGACATCACCGAACCCGCCGGGCTGATCCGGGCCTCCCTCGCCCTCACCGCGTGGCGACTGCTCGACGACTGAGGAGGGCCCGGCCTACGAGGCTCCGCAGGCGGCGGCAACGGTGGACCGGGGAGCGATCCGTATCCGGTCCCGCGCGTACTCCACGGTTTCCCCCGGCAGGATCAGCAGCCCGGGCTCCCCGTCCTGGCACGCCCCGCCGATCGGCTGCACCTGCACGGCCGGGCCGAGTCCGCCGGCCATGAACACCGTCGGGTCGACCTCCCAGCCGTGCACGGCGAGCCACAACTCCAGCGCCTCCGTGTCCCGTGCCTCCGCGCCACGCGGCCACTCGAACGTCGTGCTCCCCATCCCTGCCCCCTGTAGGTGGTCGGATCACCGCCGTCGATCCTGCCATCCCCCTCTGACAATCGCCGCCCTATAACGCGGCGCGCCCGCACCCCCGCCGTGCGGGGAGTGCGGGCGCTCGTCAGGCAGGCGACCTGTCCGGGTCAGCCGTTGCGGTGGTGCCGGCGGCCGTTCCAGGAGTCGGTGTCGATGACGTTGCCGCGGTTGTCGCGCAGGGTGGCGGTGTCGCGCTCGTCCCAGATCTGGTGGCGGCGGTCCTGGTAGACGTCGTGGCGGGTGTCGCGGCCCTGGCCGGTGTGGACCTTCACGCTGGAGCGGCCGTCCAGGCGGAAGTCGGCGAAGCGGTAGCGGTTGCCCTGTCGGTCGGTGAGGGTGAAGCCGCGCAGGTTGACGCTCCTGCGCCCGGTGTTCTTGACCTCGACCCACTCGCGGTTCAGCGCACGGGCGGAGCGGTCACGGCCGGCGGTCCCGTACTGGACGTCACTGATGACGACCGAGGACTGCCCACCCCGGTGCTCACGTCGGTGGTCGTCGGCGGAGGCCGGGAGGGCGGCGGCACCGACGAGGGCGCCGGCCGCCAGGAACGCGGCGACGAACCGACGGGTGGTGAGAGAAGCAGACATGAAGATGACCCCTTCAACAGACAGCAGCCCGGCCCGCCTCGTGCGGGGCGAGTGGGCCTTGAACCGTTCCCGGCGTCCTGCCGAGGAGCCACACTCTGGCCCCCAACCGCCATCAAAAGCCACCAATTCGGGGCGTGTTGCAGAATGCGGATGTATCGGTGACTCTCCCTTGTATCGGACACATGTCAAGGCCATGTCGCCGCGAGCGGCGGCGGTGCGCCGAACAAGCCTTGGGGGGACCGGAAACGGAGGCCTTCCCCGCCGTTCGTGCCGCCGCCGCCACCCCCTCCCACTCTGCGCCGAACGGGTTCAGAGCCTTGTAACGGCCGCTCCAACCGTTTCTTCGGACACCTGCACGTGAAGGGTTCTGATGTTCTGTCGCGCAGGTCCCCGGAGGCCGGCAGGGGCCGCCGCGGTGCTCACCGCCGGCGCCTCAGGACGCGGAGCGGCCGACCGAACCGAGGAGTTGGAGCTCGTCCCGCGTCAGCCGCAGTGCGCCCGCCGCCACGTTGTCGGCGAGGCGGTCCGGGTCGCCGGTCCCGGGGATGGCCAGTACGTGGGAGCCCTGCTGCAGGATCCAAGCGAGTCGCACCTGCGCCGGTGAGGCTCCGTGCGCCCGGGCGACGGCGCGGACCTCGTCGTGCTCGCCGTGGACGGCGCCGGCCTCGCCCCCCTCTCCCGCGATGGAGAAGAAGGGGACGAAGGCGATACCGCGTTCCGCGCAGGCGCGGAGCATTCCCGTCCGGTCCGGCGCGTCGAGTCCGTAGCGGTTCTGGACACACACCACCGGCGCGATCGCCTCGGCCTGGACCAGGTGTTCCGGGCGGGCGTTGGAGATGCCGAGATGACGGACGAGCCCGGCGTCGCGCAGCTCGGACAGGGCTCCGAAGTGGTCGCTGACGGACTCCTGTCCCATGACGCGGAAGTTGACCACGTCGAGGTGGTCCCGGCCGAGCTGGCGCAGGTTCTCCTCGACCTGGCCGCGCAGCTCCTCGGGACGGGCCGGCTCGGCCCACCCGCCGCAGGCGTCCCGGGCGGGGCCCACCTTGGTGGAGATGACGAGGTCGTCCGCGTACGGCGCCAGGGCCGAGTTGATCAGCTCGTTGGCCGAACGCAGCCGGGAGAAGTAGAACGCGGCGGTGTCGATGTGGTCGACGCCGAGCTCGACCGCCCGGCGCAGGACGGCGATCGCCCGGCCGCGGTCGCTGGGGGTGCCGTCGTGGAAGGCCGCGCTGCCGGTCAGGCGCATGGCGCCGAAGCCGATGCGGTTGACCGTGAGGTCACCGAGCACCCAGGTGCCCGAAGCTGCCGCGGGGACCGTGTGCGACGTCATCTGATTGATCAACTCCATCCGATCGGCCATCGCCCCTCGGTGGGTGGGGGCGCGGCGGGTCCTGGAGTATGCGCAGGTGAGAGGCGTGCCCGGAAGGTATGCAGGGGTGGGGGAAGATCACATGGAGAGCCGGAACCCTGGGTGCGGGCGGGCCGTTGTTCCCGTTGACGGTTCCTCCCCCGGACCACGGTCGGGAGCGCGCGGCCCGATGGGTGTGTCCGATAATGGGCGCCAAAGGGGTTTTCGCTCGGAGGAGGCCGGAATGGAACGGGACAGCAGGTACGAACTGGTATTCGCCGTTCCTGACCATGCGGCGCCGGGAAGCGAGGAATCCGTCCTTGTGCACCGCACCGACCGGACCGGCCCCGGCGGCCATCCGATCTACGCCGACGACACCGGAATCGTGCAGGCGGAGATCAGCGACCAGGGCGACGTACGCATGATCGCGAGCGGCGGTCACCAGGAGCCCGCCTCGCGGGTGAGCGTGCGCGCCGTCCCCGGTGCCTGAGAGTCTTCGGCGAGCCGTTCAACCGCGGACGGTCAGAGCGGCCAGGTGGTCGACCACGTCCCGGAGGCGGCCCCCGCGCCGGAGGGCGGCGTGCTGGCGGGCCGCTCCCGTGCCGTCCCGGCGGAGCCGGTCGAGGAGGCGGTGGACCTCCGTCTCGTCACCGGCCGCCCGCAGCCCTGGGCTCGCCGCCCCGACCAGGGCGGCGATCTGCGCCTCGGCGGGTACGGGGTCGCCGGTGAACGGATCGAGGGCGAGGCCCGTGGCACCGTACCGGGCGGCGTACCGGTGTGCGTCGCGCAGGCGCGCGACCGAGATGTCGGGCGGCGGCCGGCCCTCCTCGGCCTGACCGAGGAACGTGGCGCACAGGCCGCGCAGGAGCAGCGCCACGAGGAGAGTGGTGTCGAGGTCGGCGTTGGTGTCCGCGACGCGGAACTCGACGGTCGGCTGGTGCTCGGACGGGCGCGCGAACCAGTAGATCATCCGGCGGTCCATGAGGACGCCCGAAGCCACCAGGGCGTCCGCGGCCCTCTCGTACGAGACGGGGTCCAGCAGCGGAGAAGGGCCCGCGGTGGGCCAGCGGCCGAATTCCAGGGCGCGTCGGCTCGCGTAGCCGGTGTCCAGCCCGCCGGTGAACGGCGAGTTCACGGCGAGGGCCTGGAGCGCGGGAAGCCAGGGACGTACGCGGTTGGCCAGGAACAGGGCCTGCGCCCGGTCGGCGGTGCCGACATGGACGTGGCAGCCGCACACGATGCCCAGCCTGCCGTCGACGAGGTCGCCGAAGTGCCGGGCCATGCGGTGGTAGCGAGGCGTGTCGGTCACCGGGATCGGCGCCGTCGGCGGTACCACGGGGGTGCCGGAGGCGACGAGCATGCAGTGCGAGGCCCGCGCCGCGTCGGCGACGGCGGCGCGGAGGTACCGGAGCTGGGCCCGTAGATCGGTGGCGGTGATCGCGGGACGGGTGCAGACCTCGACCATGCAGCGGTAGAACTCCGCCTGCACCAGTTCGCCGAGCGCGTCCGAGGTCGCCTCGATCACCGGCCCGGCACGCGCCACCGGAGCCCTGGTCGAGCGGTCGACGAGGAGGAACTCCTCCTCCACCCCGACCGTCGACACCACCGGCTGCCCGATGGCGGTCGGAATCGGCATGGGTATCTCTACGGCGCTTCTCCCCGGGCCGGGACCCGGGGAGAAGCTCGAACGACTGCACGGTTCAGTGGCGGTCATGTATCGCATTTACCCAGAAAATAGTCCTGAAACGACAAATCGGACCAAGCTGCCCGGACCGGCCTGCCGGAACGGGCTTGCCGCACGCCGGTACCGGCAGGCGCAGGACGTACCCGGAATCAGCCCCTCCGCCTCTGGACCCCGGCAAACCGCCGCCGGCACCGAACCCTGGAAAGCCGTGCTCGGAGCCGGCTGGAACCCTCAGCCGGCTCCACGAAACCGGGCCGCGTCCAGGCCTTCCACCACTTGGACAAGGCGGGCACACATCCCGTCGACCAGGTCCTCGCGAGCCGTACGGTCGAGAGCTTCGACGCCCTCGTCCTGCCCGGCGGCGTCGCCGATCCCGACGCGCTGCGGACGAACCCCTTGGCAGTCGAGTTCACCCGCGGGTTCTTCGAATCCGCCAAGCCCGTGGCCGCGATCTGCCACGCCGCCCCCGCGACCTTGGTCACCAGCCGCAAGCCGGCCGACCTGGACGACTTCTGCACGGCCCTCGTGAAGGAATTCGGCGGCTGACCGCCGCTCCGTGGGGGGGCATCTGGTCCGCCCTGCGGTCGTTCCCGCAGGGCGGCATTCGGCTTCTTCCCGAGGGACCGCGCCGAAAACCTTCGCGGTGGCCGGGGCAGACCGTCCCCCGTGTGGCCCTCGGAGCCGGCGCCCCGGCCGTCCCGCGCCGCTGCGCGGGCCCGAGTAGACTCGATCCGGATCTCTCCCTCACGCGGTCGGCGCCGTCCCCCCGGCCCACCGGAGGCGACATGGACGTCCCCGCCGACGGACCGGCCACCCGGCCTTCCCTCGATCCCGGCGGCCTGCGGCGAGCCGTACGCGCCCTGACCGACGAGATCGCCGAGCTCCGGGCCGAGCGAGCGGATCGTCACCTGCTCGATCTGGCGACCGGGATCCTGGTCGCCCAGCTCTCCACACCGCCCTCCGCGGCGGCCGACCACCTCAGCCGGCTGGCCGCGAGCACGGGCGTGGACGCGCCCGACGTCGCCGCGGACATCGTGAACGCGGCCGCCGGGTCCACCGAGGCGGCCCCCCGTCCGCCCGCCGCCGAGGACCACCCGGCAACGGCGCGCCGGCTACGACGGACCGACGCCGCCCTGGGCGTGGCCTCGGCCGCCGGCCAGGCCGCCGAAGCACTGCTGCACGGCGGTCTGAGCCACCTCGGCGTACAAGCGGTATGGCTGTGGCGCAGAACCGCCACGGACTGCCTGGAGCTGGCCGCGCACGCCGGCGGGAACGATCTGCAGTCCACACACTGGCAATGGCTGCCCTCCCACGTGGACGGCGCCCTACGCAGCGCACTGGACACGGGTGAAACCGGCTGGCTGACCCACGGCCCCCCGGACGGGGATCCGCTGCCCGGACCGGTGCCCGATGCCGGGCGGGCCGTTCTCCCCCTGCGGGACCGGGGCGGCGTCGTCGGCGTCCTGCTGGCCTGCTGGCCGGGGCCGGTGGCGTTCGACCCACCCATGCGCGAGGAAGTGCAGGCGGTCGCCGAGAACGCGGTGCGGGTCCTGGACGCCGCGCCGGATCCGGAGGGCTTCGGCGACCCGCTGATGCTCCGGATCCTGCTGGACTGCCTCACCGACGCGGCGCTCGCGCTCACCCGTACCGAGGGGCCGGACGGCCCCGACTGGCTCATCGCCCATGCCAACCCGGCCGCGGCACGGCAGCTCGCCGGCGTGCCGCGGCCCGCCGGGCGCCACCTGGCCGAGGTGCTGCCCGCGCACTGCATGGACCTGGTACGCCTGATCGACGAGGCGCGCACCACGGCCGCTCCGCGCCGGGTGGACCGGATCGCGAACAAAGGCGCCGGGGCGCTGATCGACGTACGGACCCTGCCACTCGGTCCGGAGCGGGCCGTGGTCCTGTGGCACACCTCCGACGACCCCGGCCTGCTGCTGCCCTCGGTACTGGGCCGACTGGACCACCTGGCCCTGTTCGAGGACGATCTCGTCAGCGGGGTGTCGCGCTGGGGCGAACGCGCGTACTCGATCTTCGGGATGGAACGGGGCGGCCCCGGCATCCCGCTGCGCGACCTGATGCCCCGGACCCACCGCGACGACAAGGGGCAACTGGCCGCGCTCCTGGAGGCTCTGACCGTACGCCAGGAAGGTGCGCACACCCTGATCCGGGTGATCCGGGACGACGGCGGCATGCGCCACCTGCGGATCAGCGCGGAACCGCTCCTGAACGGGCCCGTCACCGTGGCGGTCACCGGGGTCTTCCAGGACGTCTCCGCCCAGCACCGCACCGAACTGGCCCTCGGCGCCACGTACGACCAGCTCACCGCCGCGCAGGCGCAGGCCGTGGTGCGCCACCAGTTCGTCCTTCAGCTCCAGAAGGCCATCCTGCCCGAGGTACCGACCTCGATCCGGCTCCCCGGGCTCCTCGTCACCGCCCGCTACCGGCCCGCCGCCCAGGACTACCGGGTGGGCGGCGACTGGTACGAGGTACTGCCGCTGCCCGAGGACCGGGTGATGCTGGTGGTAGGCGACATCGCCGGGCACGGGGTCGGCGCGGCGACCACCATGGTGGCGCTGCGCAACGCCCTGCGGGGCCTCGCCTTCACCGGCGGCTCCGCCGGGCAACTGATGGGGTGGCTCAACGGCGTCGCGTTCGCGGACCCGCGGCAGTCCACGGCCACCGCGGTCTGCGCCCACTACGACCCGCACGACCGCGTCCTGCGCTGGTCCAGCGCGGGCCACCTGCCGCTGATCCTGCTCAGGGAAGGCCGGGCCGTGCTGCTCGACACGCCCCGGGACCTGCTGCTGGGCGCGGCGCCCTCGGTCGTCTACAAGGAGACGGTGACCCGGCTACGAGCCGGTGACCTGTTGGTCTTCTACACGGACGGGCTCGTCGAGCGGCACCACAGCTCCCTCGACGACGGGGTGGAGCGACTCAGCCGCATCGTGGAGCGGCACGCGGCCGCCGAACTCGACGACATGGCCGACAGGCTGCTCGCGGAGGTGCGCGGGGACACGGACGACGACACGAGCCTGGTGCTCGTCCGGGTCCTGCAGTAGGGGAGCGGGGCGGGGGAGGGCGTCACGTCAGCCAGGTGTGGATGCGCGCGGCCAGGTCGTCCGCGTCGACCGGCTTGGTGACGTAGTCGTCCGCCCCGGCGGCCAGCGCCTTCTCCCGGTCACCCGGCATGGCCTGGGCGGTGACGGCGACGATCGGGACGTTCGCGTAGGCGGGCAGCGCGCGGATGGCGGCCGTGGTGGCGTAACCGTCCATGCCCGCCATCATCACGTCCATCAGGACGAGGTCCACGTCGTCGTGCTCGGCCAGGAGCTCCAGGCCGGTGCGGCCGTCCTCGGCCCGCAGGACCCGCATGCCCTCGCGCCGGAGTACCTCCGTGAGCGCGAAGACGTTGCGGGCGTCGTCGTCCACCACCAGAACGGTGGGTCCGGGTGCCACCGCGGGCTCCTCGGGAAGCGGTTCGTCCGGTACGGAGCCCTGCAGCACGTCCGCGAGCGGGTGCGGGAGAGGACGGGGAGCCGCCGCGCCGTCCACCGGGGCGTCGGGGGAATCCGTGTCGGAGTGCCTCGGCGGCGCCGCGGACCCCAGCGCGGCCTGCTCCGGCGTCCGGAGCGGAAGGAAGAGGGTGAAGACGCTGCCTTCCCCCGGCACGGACCGGGCTTCGATCAGGCCGCCCAACAGGTGGGCCACCTCTCTGCTGATGGACAGGCCCAGCCCCGTACCCCCGTAGTGGCGGCTGGTGGTGCCGTCGCCCTGCTGGAAGGCGTTGAAGACGGTCTCCAACCGATCCTCGGGGATGCCGATGCCCGTGTCGGACACCCGGAAGGCCGCGACGGGCGTATCGCCCTGGCCCAGCGCGGGCGGCAGCTCGGCCGCGGTCGCCCGGTCCACCCGTAGCTCCACGTGCCCCTGCTCGGTGAACTTCACCGCGTTGGCGACCAGATTGCGCAGCACCTGCCGCAGCCGCGCCTGGTCGGTGAACAGGACGTCGGGCAGTCCGTCCCCGGTGACGACCCGCAACTCCAGGTCGCGGGCGGCCGCGACGGGCCGGAAAGTGGCGTCGAGGGAGGACAGGAGCTGCTGGAGCGGGAAGACCTCGGGGTGCAGGTCCATCTTGCCCGCCTCGACCTTGGAGAGGTCCAGGATGTCGTTGATCAGCTGGAGCAGGTCGGAGCCGGCGGAGTGGATGACCTCGGCGTAGTCGACCTGTTTGTCGGTGAGGTTCCCGTCCGGATTGCGCGACAGCAACTGGGCCAGGATCAGCAAGCTGTTGAGCGGAGTGCGCAGTTCGTGGCTCATGTTGGCCAGGAACTCCGACTTGTACATGGAGGTCCGCGACAGCTGTTGGGCTCGCACTTCCAGTTCCCGCCGCGCCTGCTCGATCTCCAGATTCTTGCGTTCGATGTCCCGGTTCCGGTCGGCCAGCAGGGCCGCCTTCTCCTCGAGCTCGGCATTGGATCGCTGCAACTCGCCCTGCCGGGACTGGAGTTCCTGGGACCGCGAGCTGAGTTCGGCCGTCAGGCTCTGCGACCGTTCCAGCAGCTCGTCGGTCCGGGCATTGGCGATGAGCGCGCTGACACTCACGCCGATGGCCTCGATGAAATGGTCGAGGAAGTCCCGGTGGATGGGGGAGAACGGGGCGAGCGAGGCCAGTTCGACAGCACCCAGGGCCTGGCCCTCCACGACGATGGGCAGGACGACGAGGACGGCCGGCTCGGCGGCGCCGGCACCGGAGGCGATGGTGGCGTACCCGGGCGGCACCCCTTCCACGGTGAGGGTGCGACGCCCGCCGGCGGCCTGCCCGACCAGCGACTGGCCGAAGCGGAAACGACGCGGGGGAGTGGCGGGGTCGTCCGGCATCCCGTAGGCGGCCCGCATGATCAGGAACCTGCCGTCCTGGTCGTCCTCGGCGAGGAAGAAGGCGCCGTACTGGGCGTTCACCAGCGGCGGTACCTCGTTCATGATCAGCTGCGCCAGGTCGGTGAGGTCGCGGGTTCCCTGGATCAGGGCGGAGACCCGCGCGAGATTGGTCTTGAGCCAGTCCTGCTCCTGGTTGGCGCGGGTGGTCATGCGCAGCGACTCGACCATCGCGTTGATGTTGTCCTTCAGATCCCCGACCTCGCCCGGGGCCTCGACCGTGATCGACCGGGTGAGGTCGCCCTCGGCCACGGCACTGGTCACCGCCGCGATCGCGCGCACCTGGCGGGTCAGGTTGCCGGCCAGCTCGTTGACGTTCTCGGTGAGCCGTTTCCAGGTGCCCGAGACGCCCTCGACCTCGGCCTGGCCGCCCAGCTTGCCCTCGCTGCCGACCTCGCGCGCGACGCGGGTGACCTCGGCAGCGAAGGAGGACAGCTGGTCGACCATGGTGTTGATGGTGGTCTTGAGCTCCAGGATCTCGCCCCGCGCCGAAACATCGATCTTGCGCGTGAGATCGCCCTGAGCGACCGCCGTGGTCACCTGGGCGATGTTGCGCACCTGATTGGTCAGGTTGTCGGCCATGGAGTTGACGTTGTCGGTCAGGTCCTTCCACGTGCCGGAGACGCCCTGCACGGTGGCCTGGCCCCCCAGCTTGCCCTCCGTGCCGACCTCGCGGGCGACCCGCGTGACCTCCTCGGCGAAGGACGAGAGCCGGTCGACCATCGTGTTGATGGTCTCCTTCAGTTCCAGGATCTCGCCGCTCGCCTCCACCCGGATCTTGCGCGTGAGGTCGCCGCCCGCGACCGCGGTGGCGACCTGGGCGATCGAGCGGACCTGGGAGGTGAGGTTGTCGGCCATCGTGTTGACCCCGGTGGCCAGCTCCTGCCAGATGCCGCTCACCCGGTGCACTTGCGCGTGCCCGCCGAGCAGTCCCTGGCCGCCGACCTCCCGGGCCACCCGGGTCACTTCCGACGTGACCAGCGACAGCTGCTCGACCATGCCGTTGTAGACCGTGGCGATCTCGCCCAGGAGGCCCTCGGAGTCGGCCGGCAGCCGGGTGGTGAAGTCTCCGTCGCGGACGGCCGTCAGCCCGTCCAGGAGCCGCCGCAGCGCCTCCTCGCCCAGCTCAGGGCGTTGTCGCGCATCGTCCATGGACGCCTCCGCAATCACTGTGACACGCGGTGCGGCCCGGGACATCCCGGGAGCGTGGGGTCCACGAGCGTCCGGTTCGCCGCCGCCCCGATCACCGCCGCCCCGATCACCGCCGCCCGGTCACCGCCGTCATCCGGGTACGCGGATCCCCGGCGGGCAGGCCACCTCGCACCAGACGCGCTTGCCGTCCACCCCCGGTTCGGAGCCCCAGTCCCGGGCCAGCCGCTCCACGATCAGCAGCCCGTGACCCCCCGGCTGTCCCCGGTCGCCCGCCCCGTGCGCCGGAACCCGTACGGGCGGGGCCGGATTGCCGTCGGTGACCTCGATCCGCAGCCGCTCGGCCGAGCAGTCCAGGACGAGCGCGCGGGGCCCTCCACCGTGCAGGCAGGCGTTGGCCACCACCTCCGACACCAGGAGGAGCACGTCCTCGGCTGTCTCACGGGCGACCTCACCCGTCCCCGGGAGCCAGCGCCAAGCGGTGAGCGCCTGGCGGGCGAAGTCACGGCTGCGCGAGACGACATCGGTGGTCCCGGACAGGATCAGACTCCAGGTTCGGTCTGACGGCCCGGGCTGCTCCATGACGCTCAGGCTCCTCCGCCGTGTGTCGTCCTCAGGGCTTCCCCCACGTCGGAGTGGACGGGGAACACACCGTCCGCACCGGTGATCCGGAACATGCGGGCGACGGGTCCGTGCAGGCCGACCAGTTCCAGGGTGGCTCCCGTCTCCTGAGCCGCGAGGCGCGTGTTCAGCAGCACGTTCAGTCCCGTGGAGTCACAGAATCCGAGCCCTGCCAGATCGACCAAAAGCCGACGCCCCGGGGCGAGAGCCCCGTCCAGCGCGTCCCTCAGCGGCTGTGCCGTGTCGTGGTCCAGTTCCCCCGCGAGCGCGAGGACCACGGCTCCGTCCACGGCCTGGACCGCGACGGTGAAGCGTTCACTCTTCGCTTCCGGGACCATCCGGCATCACCCTTCCGTCGTGCACTGCTGCACCTGCCCGGGTTCCGGCGCTGTATGCCTGCCCGTCCCGTGCGTCCTGTGCGGAAGGGAACCGTCTCATGCCACCTCGGCCCGCGGCTCCTCGGCGAGCAGACCCTCCCGCAGCCGGCCCAGGATGCGGGCCAGCAGCCGGGACACGTGCATCTGGGACATGCCCAGGCGCTCGCCGATCTCGGCCTGGGTCAGCTCCTCCCCGAAACGCAGGGCGAGTATGGTCCGGTCCCGTTCGGACAGCTGTCCCATCAGCGGTTTCAGCGATTCCAGGTCCTCGACGGTTTCGTACCCGCCCTCCTCGACGCCGAGGCTGCGCGCCGACACACCGGGCGGCTCGTCGTCCTCCGCCGTCATGGGGGCGTCGAGGGACAGGCTGCTGAAGCCGTTGGCCGCGAGCCGACCCTCGCAGACCTCCTCCACCGTGATGTCCAGCCGGTCGGCGAGTTCCTGCGCCCGGGGAGCGTGCCCCAGCTCCTGCTCCAGGGCGTCGTTCGCCTTGGCCAGGTCGATGCGCAACTCCTGCAGCCGGCGCGGTACGCGGACGGCCCAGGTCGTGTCGCGGAAGTACCGCTTGATCTCCCCCACGATGGTGGGCAGGGCGAACGACATGAACTCGAAGCCGCGCTCCGGATCGAACCTGTTGATGGCCTTGATCAGGCCGATCGTGCCGACCTGGATGATGTCCTCCCACGGTGCGCCGACGTGGCGGACGCGCGTGGCCGCGTACTTGACCATGCTCAGATTCAGTTCGACCAGGGTGTTGCGCACGTACGAGTACTCTGCGGTCCCCTCGTCCAGTTCACGCAGCCGCCGGAAGAGGGTGACCGACAGGTCGTGTGCCTCTGCGGTGCTCACGGACTGCGGATCGCGGATCTCGCGAACGTCCCGCAGCGACGCGGAGCCGGCCTCGGTACGGAGAGTGGCAGGCATGTCGCCTCCTCGGGGAGTTCCCTCCAAGCCACATACCCCCTACCGCCGGGTTGAAGCTGTGCATGCCGTGGCCGTACGTCACTCTCCGTGAATGAGGGGGCGGGAGGGGCGCGTCTCAGGCCCTCGGCGTGGACACCGGCGCGGGAGCCGGTACCGGCCCGGGCAGTGGGCCGGGCGGAGGCAGGGGATCGGGCCCGGGGGCGGGCTCCGGCCAGGGGTCGGGCTCGGGACGGGGCGGCTCCGGCGGTACCGGATCGGGGCCGCCGGGACCGGGCCCGGGCGTCGGGGTGGGGGTGGGCGGTACCGGGTCGTCGGGAAGGGCGTGCATGGGCAACACCTCGGCTCGGTGGCGGTCACGGCGCCGACCGTCCGCCACGCGGTGTCACGCGGTGTCACGCGGTGTCACGCGGTACGCGGCGGACCGGACGACGGCCGTGCTGTCCCCGCGCGACTACCCGGTCGCACCGGATCGATGCGGACCACCCCGGCGGCCTGTGCGCCGGACCGACGACACCCCCGCCTCAGGGGCGGCGCGCGCTCCCCAGGGCGCGGTACCGGTCGAACGCCTCGCGGGCGTCCGGGACGAACCCGGAGCCGCGCACGAGGTCGTCGAGTTCGGGCTCCGTCAGCCAGTCGAACCAGGCGACCTCCCCCGGATCGGGCCGAACCGGTGTCGTGACCACGGCTTCGTGAAGGCCCAGCCAGTAGGGGCTGATCGCGCCGTCGCACAGGAACTTGAGCACGAAGCGGGGCGCGGCCCGTACCCCGAGCTCCTCCGCGAGTTCCCGGGCGGCGGCTTCCTCGTAGGACTCGCCGACCTCGACGGCGCCACCGAGCATCCAGTTGTACTGCCCTGGGAAGCGGGACGCGTGGTCCGGTCGACGGTGCACGAGGATCCGTCCGTCGCCGTCGCGGCACACGATCGTCGCGACGCGGTGCAGCCGGCGCTCCCGGATCGCCTCCGCGCGGTCCACGACCGCCACCACGCGGTCCCGCTCATCGACCTGCTCCACCGGTTCGCCCATGCGACACACGATCGCAGCGGTCGGCGCCGGAACGCCCGCGGGTACCCGAGGTCAGGTGCCGGGCCGGACCACCACCGCCACCACCTCGATCGGTGCGCTGTAGCGGAAGTGGAGGACGAACGGCACGATGTCGCCCGCCTGCCAGCCCATTTCCTTCGCCCTGGTCGTGACGCTCAGGTCGAAGGGGGACATGGTGACGGTGCCACCCGCCGGCACCCGCACCGAATCCGTCGCCCGGACGAGGTCGGCCCCGAGCCCGGTGCGTTCGCGCCGGCTGAGCAGGGCCTCCTCGACCCCGGGTGACGTCACCTCGGTCAACCGGTCCTCCGAACCACCGATGTTGGTGATGTCGAAGAAGGCGGCCGTCTCCCGGCTGCTGCCCTGGGGCAGCAGGACACGGCCGTTCCCGGCGGCGATCCGGGGTGGGCTGCCCGCGGCGCCGGAGGAGGTCCAGGCCGTCAGTCCGGCCAGCGCGACCGAGCAGGCGACCACCGGCACGAGCGCGGCGCGCAGCCCCTTGCGCGCGCGTAGCCGGGTCGGGAACCAGCTGCCCGGGGACCGCTCCGAAGGTGAACGCGTCATCGCCCCGTACCTCTCGTTCGGCTGTGCATGCCCGCCCGGTGTGATTGCGGCGCCGGCTGCCACGTACGCAACCGGAGACTGTTGGCCACCACCATCAGGGAACTCACCGACATCGCGGCGGCCGCGACCATCGGGTTGAGCAGCCCCACCGCGGCGAGCGGCACGGTGACCACGTTGTACCCGAACGCCCAGACGAGGTTGGTCCGGATCGTCCCGAGGGTCCGCCTGGCCAGCTCGACGGCGTCGGCGACCGCCTCGATGTCGCCGCGTACCAGCGTGACGTCGGCCGCGCCGATGGCCACGTCCGTTCCGCTCCCCATGGCGATGCCGAGATCGGCCCCGGCCAGGGCCCCGGCGTCGTTCACCCCGTCGCCGATCACCGCGACCCGGCGCCCCTGACCGCGCAACTCCCGTACGAGCCGCGCCTTGTCCTCGGGGGAGCAGTGCGCGCGCACGTCCGTGATGCCGAGCGCGGCGGCGACCCGGGACGCGGTGGCCTCGCGGTCGCCGGTGGCCAGTACCGGCTCCACCCCCAGGCGCCGCAGCCGGTCGACGGCCCGGTAGCTGCCGGGACGCAGGACGTCCCCGAGGGAGATCAGGGCCTGGTCGGCGCCGTCCACCCGGACCAGGACCGGTGTGTGCGCGGCCGCCTCGGCCTCCGCCAGGGCCCGGTCCAGCGACGGATGCAGGTCCGCGCCGGCGGCGCAGACCTCCACGCGGTGACCCTCCACGAGCCCGGTCACCCCGATACCCGCGGTGGCGCGGAAGTCGGTCACCTCGCCGAGCGGCCGGTCGTACGCCTCCTGCCGGCAGTACGCGACCACGGCGCGGCCCAGCGGATGCTCGGAGCCCTGTTCCACCGCCGCGGCCAGCCACAGGGCCCGCTCCCCGCCGATCCCGTGCGGTACCGCCGTCACGCGCGCGACGGTCATGTGGCCGGTCGTCAGCGTGCCCGTCTTGTCGAGGACCACCGTGTCGACGTGCCGCAGGGTCTCCAGCGCCCGCGGACCGCTGACCAGCAGACCCAGCTGCGCGCCCCGGCCGGTGGCCGTCAGCAGGGCGGTGGGCGTCGCCAGCCCCAGCGCACAGGGACAGGCCACCACCAGGACGGCCACACAGGCCGTGACGGCCGCTTGCGGATCGGCCCCGGCGCCGAGCCAGAAGCCGAGAACGGTGACGGCCAGCGCCAGCACCACCGGCACGAAGACTCCCGCCACCGTGTCGGCCAGCCGCTGGGCCCGGGCCTTTCCGGCCTGCGCCTCGGTGACCATGCGGGTGATCCGGGCGAGCTGGGTGTCCGCCCCGACCGCGGTGGCCCGGACGAGCAGCAGACCGCCCGCGTTCACCGCACCGCCGACCACCGCCCGGCCGGGGCCCACCTCGACGGGCTCGCTCTCACCGGTGACCAGGGAAAGGTCGACGGCCGAACCGCCGGAAGCCACCACCCCGTCCGTCGCGACCCGCTCGCCCGGCCGGACGACGAACTCCTGCCCCACCCTCAACTGCCCGATCGGGACGAGTCGTTCGTGGCCGTCCTCCCGTACGGTCACCTCCTTGGCGGCCAGCCCGGCGAGCGAGTGCAGTGCCTCCCCGGTCCCGCGGCGGGCCCGGGATTCGAGGAAGCGTCCGGTCAGCACGAACAGCGGGACCCCGACCGCCGCCTCCAGATAGATGTGGGCCACTCCGTCGCCGGCCGAGGGCAGCAGACTGAACGGCATCCGCATCCCCGGATCGCCCGCCCCACCCAGGAACAACGCGTACGCCGACCAGGAGAAGGAAGCGACCACGCCCAGCGACACCAGCGTGTCCATCGTCGCCGCCGCGTGCCGCAGCCCCCGTACCGCACGGGTGTGGAACGGCAGCGAGCCCCAGACGGCGACCGGCGCGGCCAGGACGAAACACAGCCACTGCCAGTTGCGGAACTGCAGGGCGGGCACCATCGACAGCACCAGCACCGGCACGGACAGCAGGGCCGTGATCAGCAGCCGCCGCACCTCCTCGCCACCGGGGGAGCCCTCGGCCCGCTCCGACCGCGCCCGGTCCTCCTCGAACTCCGGCGGCGTCGGCACCTGGGCCCGGTAGCCCGCCCGCTCGACCACCGCGACGAGGTCGTCGGTCGTCACGTACGACGGGTGCAGCACCCTGGCCCGTCCGGTGGCGAGGTTGACCGTGGCGCTCACCCCCTCGATCCTCGCCAGCCGCTTCTCGACACGGGTGACGCAGGCCGCGCAGGTCATCCCGCCGACCACCAGATCGGTGGTGGCCACCACCTCCGTCCGCTCGGCCGTCACCGCGTGCCACCCGTGCCGCCGGTGTGCCCGTGCGGCCGTCCCAGATCCCCGACGAATCCGGGGCTCTCGACCTCGGTGGACCGCATGCCCGGGGCCACGGGGCCGGCGCTCGCCCCCACCGCGTACGCGGCGCCGAACATCACTATGAGCAGCGCCACGAAGCCGGCGAGTGCGGGCGGCGGCGCCCACCGCTTCACTGCGGCGATCACCAGGGTCGGGTACGGGGGCCGGTCCGTCATCGTCACTCCGGATTCTTGTACACGGTTCCAGACGGACGGGGTGCCGATCAGGCCGTGCCGGAGCCGGGACGGCACTCCCTCCGGCGAGGTAGTCGCGGCGGGACACGAAGAAGTTCCCGTGACTTTCGAATCGGTTGGATCGGTTGAATCGAAGGCCCCCACCGTCGGGAGCGAGGTCACAGCGCCGGACCCTTATGAACCTCTTGCTCCGTATGTCACTCTGGCCGGGCGTATCGGGTCCACCCACCCGGGCCCGCGCCCGCCCCGGCCGATCGACCGACACGGAAAATGCCCATGTCCTTGCCGTTCCCGTACCGAGCCGTCCCCGCCGTCCTGGCCGGTGTCGCGACCGCCCTGCTGGTGGCGTGCACGCCCTCGACGGCCGCCGGTGCGGCGGTGTCCACCTCCGCCGCGGCCGCCACGCCCGCGGCGGTGGTCACCCGCGCCGCCGCATCCGCACCGGCATCCGCCGCCGCTCCCACTCCCGCGCCCGTGGAGTCCACGCTGTCCATACCCGCCGCGGGTGTCACCGGGCTGCGCGTGGTCCCGTACGAGGGCACCACCGACGACGTGCCGGGGACCCGTATCCAGGACCTCGGTGTGGCGGCCAGCCCGTACGGGAAGCGGGGCGGGGTCGGGCCGGGGCAGGTGGGCAATTTCCTGATCACCGCGCACCGTCTGTCGGCCGGTGGCCCGCTCGGGCGGCTGCCCGCCGTCGCGCCGGGTGACACGGTCCAGGTGACCGTGGGGGCGGTGGTGTACACCTACGAGATCACCGAGACCCGAAAGACATCCTTCCGGTCGGAGCGCTCACTGGGCGAACAGCGGGCCGAGGTGCCCGGGAAGCCCGGGGCGGCTCCCACCCAGGCCATGATCACGATCTCGACCTGCGCGACGCCCGAGGACCACGCCGAGGGCAACTTCTGGAGCGACGCCCAGGGCAATCCCGAGCACCGCATCGACAAGATAGGTGTGCTGCGCAAGACCTCCGGAGCCACGCCCGCCGGCTGACGCGGCGCGGCTCGGCGCGGCTCCTACGGTGTGAGTCGGCGGTGCGCGGCGCGCGCGTGGATGAGGCGGGCGACGGCGGTTCCCGTGCCCGCCGCGGCGAGCAGGCAGACCAGGCGTACGACGTCGTACGGGGTCTCCCAGCTCAGCTCACCGACGGGCGCGGTCGCGAAGAAGTTGAGCACGAGCCAGCACAGCAGGGCGGTCCCCGGGGCGGCGGTGAGGCGGGCTCCGGTACTCACCACGGCCACGGCGAGGGACAGCGCCAGGAGGTCGACGGTGGGGTCGTCGGGTCCGTCCAGGAGATTGAGCACGGCGACCAGGGCGACGGCCGCGACGGCCGCCGCGGCCCAGACCGAGGTGGTCGCGGCAGGGCTGGGAACGGGACGCATGCCCGTGCTGATCCGTTTCCACTCGACCATGCGACGCCTCCTTCGCGCGATGCCCCGCCGTCGGGGCTCTCGGAGATGATGCCCCACCGGATGAGGGGCTCGGCGCCGTGCGGGCGACCGTCCCCCCGCACCGCCGGCCCCGACGAGGCGAGGGAAGCATCGCTAAAGTGGCGTCAGGAGCGGGGACTTCGCGGCTCCGCTTCGTCGGCCACCGCACACACCGGGGGTTCCCGTGCCCGTTCCACGTCTGAGCAGAACGCCGTTGCCGGGCATCGGCGTCCGCTACGACCTGACCACCCGTGAGGACCGCCGTCTCTCGGTGGTGGCCCACCGGGACGGGGCGCGGACCCTGAACGCGTACCACCGTGACGACCCCGACGCGTCCGCGCTGTCGGTGAGGTTGAGCGAGGGAGAGGCGGACGCGTTGATCGACGCGTTGATGCCGTGCCACCACAGCCCCAGCCTGCTCTCGACCACGGACCTGGGACTCGTCGCGGAGCGGATCGAGCTGTCCTCGCACGCCCGTTGGAACGGGAGGGTGTTGGGGGAGACCCGGATGCGCACCGAGTCCGGCGCGTCCGTCGTCGCCGTGCTCCGTCGCGCCGTGGCGATCCCGTCGCCGACGCCGGACTTCCGGCTGGCGGGCGGGGACGTCCTCATCGTGATCGGCACCCGCGAGGGCGTCGACGCCGCCGCGCGGATCCTCGGCCGCGAGTGAGCGGAGACAGCGCCGCGCGGCTGTCATACGGTAATGTTCTTTACCGAGCCATTACGCTCCATTGAGCGGGCAACTGCTCATTCTTGGGGGCTGTTTGTCGTTCGGTCAGGACGGCGGTGCGAACGGGGGGACATGACATGGGTCGAGACATCCACGCCCTGACGCTCCCCGCCACCCGTGCGCTCCCCGCTACCCGTGCGCTCCCGGCCACCCGGTCGCCGAACCGGCCGCCCGCGCACCGCGCGAGGGTCGCCCGCATCGACAACACGGCCCGCGACAGCGTGCCCGATACCGGCCGCACCGCTCCCCGCGTCTGACGTCGCCCGCCCGCCCGCGCACCGCGCGCCCTCTTCCCCGACGGCCCCGACCGTCTCGACGAGCTGGGTGGCCCGCGCGGCATGGCCGGCTCCCGCCGATCGCCCGATTCCCACGGCGCCCGCACGAGCCGACGCTTCCGAGGACCGTGAGCGGCGCGCCGTACCTCAGCTCACCCGTACGCCGAGACCGGCCCGGTCATGCCTTCGCCGACCCCGACCGGGCGGTCGCGCACGCCTGCCGCCCCGCGGCACGGCACTCACCGGGCCCGTGCTCCGCGCCCGGTCACCCGCACCCGAGAAGGCACTGACGCCGTCACCGAACCGACCGGAGGACCGACGCCCGTGCACCACACGACCGCCCTGCTCATCGAACTCGGAGCGATCATCCTCGCCCTGGGCCTGCTCGGCAGGCTCGCCGGGCGCGTGGGATTCTCCCCCATACCCCTCTACCTGCTCGCCGGACTCGCCTTCGGCCACGGGGGCGTCCTTCCGCTCCAGGCGAGCGAGGAGTTCGTCGGGACCGGCGCCGAGATCGGCGTCATCCTGCTCCTGCTCCTCCTCGGTCTGGAATACAGCGCCTCCGAACTCGTCACCAACCTCAAGACCCAATACCCGTCGGGCGCCGTCGACTTCGTCCTCAACGCCGCGCCCGGAGCCGCCGCCGCGCTGCTGCTGGGCTGGGGCCCCGTCGCCGCGGTCGCCCTCGCCGGCGTCACCTGGATCTCCTCCTCGGGAGTCATCGCCAAGGTCCTAGGCGACCTCGGCCGCCTCGGCAACCGCGAAACACCCGTCGTCCTGGGCATCCTGGTGATCGAGGACCTCGCCATGGCCGTCTACCTGCCCATCCTCACCGCCCTGCTCGCCGGAGTGAGCCTGGCCGGAGGCACGGTCACCCTCCTGATCTCCCTGGGCACGGTGGGCGCCGTGCTCTACGTGGCCCTGCGCCACGGACGGCTGATCAGCCGCGCCGTCTCCTCCGACAACGCCGAGATGCTGCTCCTCGTCGTCCTCGGCCTCACCCTTCTCGTCGCCGGGATCGCCCAGCAACTCCAGGTCTCCGCGGCCGTGGGCGCCTTCCTCGTCGGCATCGCCCTCTCCGGCGAGGTCGCGGAGGGCGCCGCCACCCTCCTCACCCCGCTGCGGGACCTGTTCGCCGCCGTCTTCTTCGTCTTCTTCGGCCTGTCCACCGATCCCGCGGACATTCCGCCGGTCCTCCTCCCCGCCCTCCTCCTCGCCGTCGCCACCGCGCTCACGAAGATCGCCACCGGCTGGTACGCGGCCCGCCGCGCCGGGATCCAGGGCAAGGGCCGCTGGCGGGCCGGCGGCACCCTCGTCGCCCGGGGTGAGTTCTCCATCGTCATCGCCGGCCTCGCCGTGGGCGTCGAACCCAGGATCGGCCCGCTGGCCACCGCCTACGTCCTGCTCCTCGTCGTCATCGGCCCGCTCACCGCCCGCTACACCGAACCGCTGGCCGGGCGTCTCACACGCCGGGCGGAGCCCCGCGTACCGGTGACTCCTCCCGCCGAGGCCGAGGCCGAGGCCGACGCCGACGCCGTCGCGCGACGTGGGCCCGGGGTCAACGTGACCGTGGACGCCTGAGCCCCAGGCCCGGCAGGACCGCCCGGTCGCCGGGGTCGCCGGCGTCGGCGCGGGGCGCGCGGGGAATACTGACCGAATGCGCCAGACGCCACCGCCCGCCGCGGTCCCGGAGCCGGTGGCGGCCGACCCGCCGCAACCGGTGGACCGCCCGCTGCTCACCCAGTCCTGGCTCGACCTGGCCTTCCTGCACTGGGCCGTCGACCCCGCCCAGGTCGCCCCGCTGCTGCCGGCCGGCACCGCACCGGACACCCTGGACGGCGTCACGTACGTCGGCCTGATCGCCTTCCGCATGCACAAGGTCGGCTGGTTCCGCCTGCCCGGCGTCCCCTACCTGGGCTCCTTCCCGGAGACCAACGTCCGCCTCTACTCCGTCGACGCCCGCGGCCGCCGCGCCGTGGTCTTCCGCTCCCTGGACGCCTCGCGACTGATCCCGGTGGCCATCGGCCGGGCGGCGTTCCGCCTCCCGTACGTCTGGTCCCGGATGACGGTCCGTCGCGACGGTGACACGCTCACGTACACCGGCAGCCGGCGGTGGCCCGGCCCGCGCGGCGCGCACAGCCGGATCACCGTGCGCGTGGGTGGGCCCATCGCGGAACCGACGGCTCTGGAGCACTTCCTGACCGCGCGCTGGGGCATGCACACCGAGCTCCTCGGTCGGCCGCTGTACCTCCCGAACACGCACCCGCGCTGGCCGCTGCACCGCGCCGAACTCCTAGACCACGACGAGAACCTGGTGGCCGCCGCGGGCCTGCCCGCCCCGTCGGGGCCACCCGTGAGCGTGCTCTACTCGCCGGGGGTCCCCGTACGCTTCGGACGACCGTCCCTGGGACGCCCCTGATGTGCGGTGCGCTTGGTGCCTCATACCGGATCGTCATGCTGGGGCAGCAGCACTCGCCGCGCAGAGGGCTGATCGATCCGCTCCACGGCTGGATCCACGGCGGACGCGGCCCGGTGGCGTGCGTGGCGTCGGGATTTGTGTGGGTCGTCGGGTGATGATGACGCGGTGCGACTTGATCACGTGTCCTATGCGGTGGCCCGCGACAGCTTCGTTTCGACCGTTCAGTGGATCGGATCGGCGCTCGGCGCCGGGTTCGTCGACGGGGGTGTGCACCCGCGATTCGGCACGCGCAATTTCATTCTCCCGCTGAGCGGCGGCACCTACGTCGAGGTCGTCACCACACTCGACCACCCCGCCGCCGACCGCGCACCCTTCGGCCAGGCGGTCGCGCGCCGCGCCGCCGAGGGCGGCGGCTGGCTCGGTTGGGTGGTCTCCGTCGACGACATGGCCCCGGTCGAGGCCCGCCTCGGCCGCACCGCGGCCGAGGGCCACCGCGTCCGGCCCGACGGGTTCGACCTGAGGTGGAAGCAGATCGGCCTGCTGGAACTGCTGGACGACCCGCAACTGCCCTACTTCCTGCAGTGGTTGGTCCCCAACGAGGAGCGCCCGAGCGCGGACCCGCGGACCCCCACCACCATCCACGGGGTCTCCATCGCCGGCGACGCCGCCTCCATCGCCGAATTCCTCGGCGAACCGGCCGACCACCCCCTCGACCAGATCGACGTCACCTGGGTCGAGGACGAGGAACCGGGCCTTGTCTCGGTGGAGTTCGCCACCGCCAAGGGTCCGGTCACGATCTGACCACTGATGCCCCGCGGGGCCGGATCGAGCGGGCCCGCCGACCTCGGGTCTCGACGGTCAGGCTGCCGTGTGGACGATCAGCCGGTTCTGCGGTGCGTCGAAGACTTCGGCCGGCGCTCGGCCTTCTCGTCGACTCCCGTCGAAGAGCCCTCTCCCGTCCACGTGCACGACAAGGAAGTCATGGCTGTCGATCACGTCCGCGATGCCTCGGGTGTTGATGGTGTCCGGCCCGCAGGGCCCGCTCACCGCGTCCCAGAAATCGTCGAGTGTCTCGATCCGCCGACCACGCAGGTCAACGATCAACTCGCCGTCCGTCATCGTCCCCTCGACCGGGCTCTAGACCTGGCCGGGTGTGTCGTTCGCCACCTCGGCGGCCGGCGCGGACGGTGACGTCGGGGTGGTCAGGGGGCCGGTGAGGTAGGCGAGCAGCCCGGCGATCTCGTGGTCGGCCTCCGCCGGGTGACGGAAACGCGCGCCCGAGGCGACGACGTAGCGGTTGCGCCGCCCGTCCCGGGTCCTGCTGAGGTACCCGTCCGCCTCCAGGTCCGTGACGATCGCCTGCACGGTCCGCTCGGTCAGCCCGCACTCCACCGCGATGTCGCGCAGCCGGATGCCCGGGTCGCGCGCGATGGCGATCAGAACCCGGGCATGGTTCGTCAAGAAGGTCCAGCCGTTGCGACGGGGACCCCTGTGCTCGCTCTCCACCCCGTCATTCTTGAGGGATGACTCACGAAATGCAATTCCCGAACGGTTTTTCCGGTATTACTTGACGTCTGTCCCTTGCCCCGACAGGGTGCAGGGGAGGCGGAAGCAGAGTTCCGCTTGACCAGAGCTTTCGAGCGACGCACCGCACCGCAAGCACACGTGCCCAAGGAGCGAAGACGATGACCTACACGGCCACGGCCGAGGCCATGACCCCGACGACGATCCCGACGACCGCCGCCCCCGGCGGTGGCACCGGCGAAGCCCCCGCACTCGGCGGGCTGCCGGACGTGCCCTGCCCGCGGGAACTGTCGACCAGCGACGCCCGTGAGCTGACCCGTGTCTTCTTCGACCGGCTGCAGAGCCTCGAAGAGGGGACCCGCGAGTACCAGTACGTGCGCAACACCCTGATCGAGATGAACATCTCACTGGTGCAGTTCGCCGCCCGCCCGTTCCGTGACCGCCCCGGCGGCCCCGAGAACGAGGACATCGTGCAGGTCGGCGTCATCGGACTGATCAAGGCCATCGACCGCTACGACCCCGAGCGCAACACCCAGCTCAGCACGCTCGCCCTGCCGTACATCACGGGCGAGATCAAGCGCCACTTCCGGGACACCACCTGGGCCGTACGGGTCCCGCGCCGCCTCCAGGAGCTGCGCCTGCAGCTGGCGAAGGCCACGGAGGAGCTGACCGCCGAGACGGACCGCGCGCCCACGCCCGCGGAACTCGCCGAGCGGCTGGACCTCACCGAGGAAGAGGTCCGCCAGGGCCTGGTCGCGGCGAACGGGTACTCGACCCAGTCCCTCGACGTGCCCCAGGACAGCGCCGCCGGTGGCCCCCAGGCGTCCACGGCCGCGCGGACCTCGCGTAGCCTCGCCGAGACCATGGGTGACATCGACCCCGCCCTGGAGGCGGTGGAGGACCGGCACGCCCTCGCGCCCCTGCTCGCCGACCTCGACGAGCGCTCCACCCAGATCCTGGAGCTGCGCTTCGGCCAGGAGATGACCCAGGCGGAGATCGGCGAGGAGATCGGCCTCTCCCAGATGCAGGTGTCCCGCCTGCTCACCCGCACGCTGGGCTCCCTGCGCGAGGAACTGCTGCACCGCTGACCCCGGAAGTCTCCGTGTGAGCCCGACCACGTACGCCCGACCCGGGCCCGTCCGAACCCGCTCGACAAGCCCGTCGGGTTCAGAGGGGCCCGGGTCGGCCCGTGCGTAGGCGCTCGGCGTCGATCTCGGCCCAGACGACCTTGCCGCGCCCGACCGGCTGGACGCCCCAGCGGTCCGCGAGCCGGTGCACCAGGCGCAGTCCGTGCCCGCCCGGGCGGCCCGGGCGGGCCGAACGCGCAGGCCGCAGCGGTTGGGGAAGATCACCCAGACCGTCGTAGACCTCGACGCGGAACACGTCTCCGGCGCGGAGCATCAGCTCGTGGCAGCCGCCGGCGTGCAGGTTGGCGTTGGTGACCAGTTCCGACACGACCAGGACCGCGTCCTCGGCGGTGTCCCCACGGTCCCACCCCCAGTCCGCCAGTGCCTCGCGGGCGAACCGGCGGCTCCGCGCGACCTGCCGGCAGGCATCGCGCAGGGTGAGTCGGCGGAGCTGCGTGAAGGTCGGCTCCCGCGCGTCCGATACGGGCCCGCCGGTGTCCGGTTCGATGGTCTGCACTGCGCACTCACCTCGTCCTCGGATGTCGTCTCGTGGTCGCTTGTACCCACCATCGGGAATCGGACGCCCCGTTTGTCCCGGCGTGCCCCGGGCACGTGCGACGGGACCCGTCCCCCAGACCCATCCAGAGGAGTCATGAACAGCCTTCTGCAAGTGCCGGCCGTCATCGGCGGCGCGATCGTGCTCACCTTCGCCGCGGGCCGGGTCACCGACCTGCTGCTGCGACGCGCGGCCGCCCGTCACCCCGAAACACCGCTCTGGACCATGCTGCGCCGCTGTCGCACGTCGGTACGCGTCCTGCTGCTCGCGGCGACGTTGCGCGCCGTGTACCGGCAGATCGGATGGCAGCCGCTGGAGGAGCACGCGACCGCGGTGGGGAGGGCCCTGACGCTCGTCCTCATCGGTGCGAGCGCGTGGTGCGTGGTCCTCGTGACCTCCGCCGTGGTCGAGTCCTCGTACGCCCGCTACGCGCACGGCACCCGCGATCCTTCCCGGGTCCGCCGGGTCCGCACCCAGGTGACGCTCATCATGCGGATCGTCACCGCCGTGGTCGTCGTGGTGGCGGCGGCCGCGATGCTGCTGACCTTCCCCGACCTGCGCGCCGTCGGCACCTCGCTCCTGGCCTCGGCCGGGATCATCGGCATCGTCGCGGGCGTGGCCGCCCAGTCCACCCTCGGCAACCTCTTCGCCGGATTCCAGATCGCCTTCGGCGACATGGTGCGGATCGGCGACACGGTCGTGGTGGCCGGCGAGTGGGGTGTGGTCGAGGAGATCACGCTCACCTTCCTGGCCGTGCGCACCTGGGACGAACGCCGCATCACCATGCCCGTCTCGTACTTCACCGGGCGGCCCTTCGAGAACTGGTCGCGCGGCGGGATCCAGATGACCGGCACGGTCTTCCTGCACTGCGACCACACCACCCCCGTCGCGCTGATGCGCGAGAAGCTCAAGGAGATCCTCGACGGTTGCGAGGCGTGGGACGGCCGCGGCTGGGACCTGGCGGTCACCGACACCACGCCCAGCGCCATCGTGGTGCGCGCGATCGTCACCGCGAAGGACGCGGACGACCTGTGGACCGCCCGCTGCGCGGTCCGCGAACAGCTCGTCGCCTGGCTGGCCGAGAAGCACCCGTACGCCCTGCCCCGGGTCTCCACGGCCGCGGCCCCGGCCACACCCGCCGACGGTGTTTCGAAACGCGCACCCGGGTCAGACGCGTGAGGGAGAAGGACAAGGACGAGAACACGAACGCGGATGAGGGGAGCGGGGACATGACGAAGGTGGCACGTCTGCCGGGCCGTGCGGAACACCGGTGGGAGTGGCAGGAGGAAGCGGCGTGCCGGGCACTCGGTACGGACCGGTTCTTCCACCCGGCGGGGGAGCGTGGCGAGGAACGCACCGCACGGGAGCAGGAGGCCAAGGAGGTCTGCGCGCTGTGCCCGGTGCGAACGGAATGCCTGAGCCACGCGCTGCGCGTGCAGGAGCCCTACGGTGTGTGGGGCGGACTGACCGAGGACGAGCGGCGGGAACTGGGCGCGCGCAAGGCGGGCTGACCGGCCGGGTGTGCCAGGCCGCGCCGTACGCGGCGATCCACCCGGCCGGTGGGCCGACGGCCGGATCAGCGGCGGGCGTTGAGCTCCGCGACGATGGAGGCGGGCGTGTGACCGCTCCCGTCCGACAGACGGTGGAAGTCGACGGACACGAAGTTCGGATCGCGGCCCCCGGTGGCCGTCCGGCACTGCTCGGCGATGCGGTTCCGTAGCTTGTTGCCGTTGTCCAGGGCCGCCGTGAGGACGGTGGGCACATTGCGGTGGTGGCTCATCGTGAACAGGCGCCGAAATCCCGGCTCCTGACGGTCCAACGGCACGTCGGCCCAGCGGCTGACGCACGAGACGTCGTTGCCCAGGTCCCCGAGGCTCCAGAAGTTGCTCACGGTCCAGGACCTGTCGTACATGACGCCCAGCTGCTCCCGGTCGGACCGGTCGGAGAAGATCAGCAGCCGCTTGCCGGAGGTGACGAGATCGGCCATCTTGGGCCAGCCGTGCTGCCGTACGCCCCATTCGTCGGCCCGGAAGAGCATGTTCTGCAGCCCGTTGACGCGGCCGAGGGACGCCTGCAACTGGTCGGCGCCGACGTAGTCCTCCAGGAAGACGGTCACGACCTCCTGCGGATGGGTGGCGAGGAAGTCCACCACGGTCTGCATCGTGCCGTGGAAGGTCTGGCGCGGCAGGGCGTAGGTGGCTCCGGCGAAGGTCTTGCAGTCGCCGTGGCACAGGTACACGTCGCTGGGGTAGCAGTCGCTGCCGAAGCTGATGATGCACAGCCAGGTGCTGCGTTCGTACCAGTGCGTGTCCAGGCTCAGGCCGCGTACGCCGTTGTCGAGCTGGGCGCGTACGGACTCGGACTGGTTGACCGAGCTCCAGCGGGAGTCCTCGTAGTTGGTGAAGGCGTTGTGGGTGGTCAGGAAGGCGACCTCGTCGAGCCGCCGGTCGCCCCAGCGGGCGGTGGCGGCGGCGCTCGCCGAGGCGCCGGCGTGGCTCGCGGTGTGCGGCGTGGTCGCGGCGGCCGTGGTCGTGGCGGGGGCCGCGGGGCGGGGCGCGGCGGCCGCCGTGGTCACCGTCCCCAGGAGGGCCAGCACGAGGAGGCACACCAGGGCGCGAGACCGCGCCCGTAACCGCATGTCCATGTCAATCAACATGGCGCGGAGAATAGCGCGCGGGCCGTGGATCCGCCCCCCTGCGGACGCTGCCGGCTGTGATCCGGCGGCCCGGCTCGCGCGCACCCGAGAACAGAGGTTTGGTTGATTCATGCGCCGGTGGCGCGTACCGATGCGACGGCACCGGTCGCCGCACCACGCCCCCGACGTGCCGGAGGAGGGCGCAGCATGCCCGGACCTGGACCTGGACCCGCAGCTGGACCTCGACCCGTACTCCGACCGATGGTCGGTGGCCGCCGCCGCGCGGCAGCCCTCACCGTGGCGGTGGTCTGTTCCTCGATGCTCGTCGCGCCGGACCTCGCCGCGGCGCGGGCGGAACCCTCGCCCTCGACCTCGCAGGCCGTCCCCCGGCTGGACTGGAGCCCCTGCAAACCCGGCAGCCCGTACGACTGCGCCACGGCCAAGGTGCCGCTGGACCACGCGGCTCCCGCCGGTCGCACCATCGACCTGGCCGTCGTCCGCCGCAAGGCCGGCGACCCCGCGCAACGCGTGGGCACGCTGTTCGTCAACCCCGGAGGTCCCGGCGGCCCCGGGACCGTACAGGTGCCGCAGAACTACGACTCCTTCCCCAAGGACCTGCGCGAACGGTTCGACATCGTCAGCTGGGACCCCAGGGGCATCGGCAACAGCACCGCCGTGAACTGCTTCGACACCCCCGAGGAGGCCCAGGCCTGGGGCGCGGACAAACCGGCCGGCTTCCCGGTGGGCGCCGAGGAGCGCACGACCTGGATCGACGCGTACGAGGACCTGGGCCGCCGCTGCGAGAAGCGCGACCCCGACCTCCTGCGCCACGTGTCGACCGCCGACTCCGCCCAGGACCTCGACCTGCTCCGCCGGGCGGTGGGCGAGCCGCAGCTCAATTACCTCGGCGTCTCCTACGGGACCATCCTGGGCGCCACCTACGCCAACCTGTTCCCCGACAAGGTCCGGGCCATGGTCCTCGACAGCAACATCGACCCGCTGGCGTGGACGAACAACGCCTCGCCGAGCGAACCCCGGACCACGACCCTCCTGCGGATGGGCTCGGACCGCACCGCGGCGGCGACCCTGAACAAGTTCCTCGACCTCTGCGGGTCGGCCACCACCGCCCGGTGCGCCTTCTCGGCCGGCAGCCCGGAAGCCACCCGCGACAAGTTCGACCAGCTGATGCAGCGCCTGCGCGAGCATCCTGTGGGCCCGTGGACGTACGCCAACACCGCTGCCAACGCCGTCAGCAGCCTCTACATCGTCCACCCCGGCTGGACCGATCTCGCCGCCCGGCTCCAGGAGCTCTGGCAGGGCCGCACCCCGAAGTCGCCCCAGTACCCGCCCCCGCCCCCCGTCGCGAACCCGAATCCGTACCTGGGTGAGGAACAGGCGGCGGCCGTGTGGTGCGGCGACAGTCCCAACCCGCGCGACCCGGCCGTCTACGAGGGTCTGGCGGAGGACAGTGCCCGGCGCGCGGGCGACGCCGGACGGTACTGGACCTGGTCCGGTGAGCCGTGCGCCACCTGGCCGGCACGCGCCGCCAACCGGTACGACGGCCCGTGGAACAAGCCCACGGCGAACCCCGTCCTGGTGGTCGGTACCACCTACGACCCCTCGACACCCCACTCGGACGCCCAGGCCATGGCCAAGGAGCTGGCCGACGCCCGGCTGCTCACCAACAACGGGTACGGCCACACCGCGCTCTTCAACAACTCCAGTACCTGCATCAACAACTTCGAGAGCCGCTACTTCATCGACGGCACGCTCCCGCCGCCCGGAACGGTCTGCCCACCGGACCGGCAGCCGTTCTCCTGAGGTGCCCGCAGGCCGGGTCACGGGACGAGGACGACCTTCCCGGCGACCGTGCCGGACTCGGCGAGCCGCATCGCCTCGGCGGCGCGGGCCAGCGGGATCTCGGCCGCGACCTTGGCGGTGATCTCGCCGTGCTGCAGGGCCGTGAACACCTGGGTGAGGTCGGAGCGCAGGCGGGCCCGGAAGCGGTCCTTGGCGTAGGCGCGACCGGCCCACACGTTGAAGAAGTAGGCGCGGCGGCCGTTGGGCAGCGCGTTCCACACCCACACCCGGCCCAGCAGCTTGAGCACCGGCCACGATCCGGAACCCTCGTCGTCGCGGGTGGCCGCGCTGCCGTACGAGACGAGCGTGCCGCCGGGGGCCAGGAGCCGCCAGGAATCGACGATCCCGTCGCCGCCCACGTGGTCGAACACCGCGTCCACCCCGCCGGGCGCGAGGGCCCGTACCCGTGCGGGGATGTTCCCGGAGCGGTAGTCGATCGGGGTCACGCCGAGAGCGCGCAGCGCGTCGTGGTGGCGGGTGGAGGCCGTGCCGATCACCTGGGCGCCCGCGGCCAGCGCCAACTGGACCAGGATCGAGCCGACCCCACCGTTCGCCCCGTGGACCAGGACGGTCTGGCCCGCGCGCACCCGGGCCTTGCGGTGGAGCATCTGCCAGGCGGTGATGCCGTTGACGACCGCGGTCTCCGCGTCCACCGGGCTGACGCCGTCGGGTACCTCCACCACGTCGGCGGCGGTGAGCGCGACGTGGCTCGCCCACCCTCCGGTCTTCGTCAGGGCCGCGACCCGCTTGCCGAGCAGCGCCGTGCCGACGCCCTCGCCGACGGCCAGCACCGTGCCGACCAGGTCGTATCCGGGAACGAAGGGGAAGGGCGGCTGGTCGTAGTACCGGCCGCGCCGCATCTGCTGCTCGGCGAAGGAGACCCCCGTGGCCTCCATGGCGACGACGACCTCGCCGGCCGCCGGCGTCGGGACGGGACCTCGGTGGAACTGCAGGCCCTCGGGCTCGACCTTGCCCGGCAGGACGACCTCGACCCGCTCGACGGTGTTCGTCATCATGACCCCCACTGATTCGGTTTCTGTATCTCGTGTTCGTTAGAAGTTATAACAAGAGTGAAGGTTGATCTCGCGCATGTCAAGGGATGGCTTCTCGTATCGCGAGTGGTTGTGTCGATGGTGATAGCCTCTCACTCTCCTGGTGGTGAAGAGGGAGCGGCGAGAGGTGGAGGCGGGCATGACGGGCAGCACGAAGACCCCCCGGGAGCGGTACCGGCAGCAGGTGCGCGAGGAGGTCAAGGAGAAGGCCTGGCAGCAGATCGCGGGTTCCGGCGCCTCGGCGCTCTCCCTCAACGCGATCGCCAAGCAGATGGGCATGAGCGGACCGGCGCTCTACCGGTACTTCGCCAACCGCGACGAGCTCATCACCGAACTCATCCGCGACGCCTACCGCAGCCTCGCCGACGCCTTCCTCGCCGCCTCCACGTCCGCCTCCGACGATGGCGCGGGCGGAGCGGACCTCGCCGGGCTGGCGCACGTGCTGCGCCGCTGGGCCCTGGCGGACCCGCACCGCTACTTCCTCATCTACGGCACCCCGGTGCCCGGCTACCACGCACCGGCGGACATCACCGCGATCGCCTCGGAACTGATGTCCGTCCTGCTGGACGCCTGCGCCGCCCCCGCCGCGGAGCCGCACGCCTTCGAGGACCACCTGGCCACCCACCGCGCATGGGCCGACAGGCACCCCGACGCCCCGCCGGCGACGCTGCGCCAGGCCCTGGCCTTCTGGAGCCGCCTGCACGGCGTCCTGTCCCTGGAACTGGCCGGCCACTTCACCGGCATGGGCCTGGACCCGGCCCTGCTCTTCCAGGCGGAGGTGGACGCCCTCACCGGCGGCCCGACCACCTGACCGTCATCTCGGGCGGAACGCGCCGCCGGAGCAGAGATCCCGAGGCAGCGCCCGACGGAGCGGGCGGTCGGTGGTGATCAGGGTCGCGGCCGCCTCAGAGTCCGGTGACCTTGGAGCTCGCCGACAACTCGTAGACCAGGGTCACCGTCCGCCGGCCGCCCGGCGCGAGCGCCACGTCCCAGCGGGCGATGCCCTCGGAATCGACCACGTCCGGCGCCGGCGAACAGGCCTCCTTGCGCAGGCGCACCTCCACCGCCGCGACCTCCGAGACCGGGATCCGCTCCCGGACGACGACCACGCGTTCGCCCTGCTCTCCGGGGGCGGAGAACCGGGACAGGTGCAGCCGGACCGTACGGGTGATCACCGTCCGCTGGGTGAAGCCGGCCGAGTCACGGGACTCCTCGGCGTACCGGACCACCCGGTGGTCGTCGCAGCTGCCGAAGGCCAGCTCGACCGGGGCACCCGGTGCGGTGAAGTCCACCGTGCCGCGGCCGCCGAACCCGCTGCCGCGGACCAGATCCACAGGACCGGCCAGCAGGGCGTGGCCGGACCGGTTCTCGAAGGACACCACCCGGGTGACCAACGGGGACAGCTCGGGGGAGCAGGCGTACTCGCTGCGCGCGGCCGTGGTGAAGGCGGACAACGGCACCCGGTGGGCGCGCCCGTCCCCACGTACGGAGACCGGTACGGGGGAGTGCAGCACCCGCGCCTCGCCCCCGTCGTCCACCCCCGGCAGGCCGAGCACCTGCGCCGCCGGACCGAGGTCCCCGATCTCCTCCTCGCGCAGTTCCACGTCGACCGTGCGGCGCTCCGCCGCCGTGCGGTCACCCAGCGTCAGCCGGTCCTCTCCCAGCCGTGGCGGCTCGGTGGCCAGCGCCGACCGGGCCGTCGACAGGGTCAGCCGTACGTCCGACCAGTCCTCGCCGGTGCGCTGCCAGACCATCGCGTCCGTCTCCAGCGTCAGCGCGTCCCCGTCCAGTACGGCCCGGTAGGCGGGACGCCACAGCGCGCACGGGACGAGGTGGCTCAGACGCAGCCGGACCGGACCGGCTGCGGCGCTGTCCACGGTCAGCTCGATGTGACCGACCAGCTCGGCGGGCTCGGTCTCCGAGCGGTCCAAGGCCTGCCGGGTCTCGCCGAGTTCGACGGCGAGGTCGGCCAACCGGGCGTCCACGGTCCGCAGTCGCTCGCCGTACGTATCGCGCTCGGCGTCCACCCGGTCCATCTCGCGGGCCCAGCGGGGTCCGTCGGACTCCCCGGAGCCGGCGCCCTCGCCGATCTCCCGCAGCAGATCGGCGGCGAGGCGGCCGAGCAGGTCGAGCCGGGCGTACAGCCGATCGCGCCGCTGCCCCAGGGCGAGCTGCTCCTCCTCGAGGGCGTGCACACGCAGGCGCAGGGCGGAGTCCTCGTCGGCGGACGGCAGCGGTCCGCGCGGCTCCCAGGTACGGACGACGCGTACGTCGAGCACGGTGGCCGGGTGTTCGGCGGCCAGCTCGGCGTGCAGGGTGCGGTCGACGGTCAGCGCGCTGACCGGACCGAGCCGCAGCCGCTGGACCCCTGCCGCCAGGTCCAGTACGGCGGTGCGCTCGATGTGGGCGCGGTCCTCCAGGCAGGTGACGGCGGTGACGGGAAGGGCGATCGGCTTCGGGGCCGTGGGCGTGGACATGGTGGGTGTCAGCTCCTGCGGTTGCCGCCGACCACGGCCTTGCCGGCCGGGATGCGGATCTCGTAGCCGCCGTCGAGGGCGATGGTTCCCCCGGCGGGGAGGTCCACCCGCCAGACGCGGGTGCCCGGGGCGTGGTGTTCCGGGCCGGCGCCGGCCTCGGGCGTCGTCCAGTCGGCGCGTTCCTCGATCCGCACGTCCGGATCGGAGCTGACGGGCACCCGCTCGTGGACCTCGACGGTGACCGGCCCGGCGAGCCGGTTGGCCAGCTCCACGTGGACCTGGTGGTCGAGCACGGTGGTGTTGTTGCGCAGGCCCGACGTCGACTCGCGCAGGTTCGTACGACGGGTGACCCGGACCCCCTCGGCGGGCCCGAGCCCCACCCGGCGGACTCCGCCGGGGGCGAGCGTGGGCAAGGCAGCGGTCAGCAGGAAGTCCTCGTCGACGGTGACCTCCACCGGGCCGGCCAGCAGGGCCTGGTCGGTGGCGTTGGAGAGCACCAGCGTCGCGTACACGATCTGCTCCACGGAGGGCACGCAGACGTACTCGGTGCGCAGACCGACCGGGATCTCCCCGACGGTGACGGTGTGCCAGGTGCCGTCCGACGGAATGTCGGCGCGGGCGGCGGCGTCGAAGCGGTGGTCGAAGGAACCCGCCGACTCGCGGGGCCGCACGGCGTGCCCGGGCAGCGCCAGCCCGCCCACCGCCTCGGCACGGCGGCGGTGTTCGGCCGCCACCGGGTCGGCGGGGGAGTCGGCGAACAACCGGCCCCTCCGACCGACGTGCTCGTCGGGGCCGCACAGCACGAGGGCGGCGTAGTCGAGCTCGGCGCCGCTCGGCTGCGGCGGACCGGCCACCGGTTCCGGCGCCGGAGCCGACGCGGGCGCCGGGGGAGCGACCCCACCGGGAGCCGCGGGGGCCGCGGGAGCGGGCGCCCCGCCGAAGCCCATGCCGCCGCCCCGCGCCCTGCCGGCCCCCCGCGGGCGGGCCGGCTGCGCGAGAGCGGGCAGCGCGCCGCCGATGCCGTCCGGGGCCGCGCCGTACACGCCCCCGGGCATCGGGGGCGCGCCGTACCCCTGCGGTGCGGGCGCGGCAGCGGCGGCCGGTGGCGGCTGAGGGGGCGGCGGTACGGGACCGGGCGCGGAGCCGACCCTGAGGGCGGGAGGTACGACGGTCGGGGTGGGGCGGCGGGAGCCGGCCGCCTCGTAGCCGGCGAACAGGTCGGCGAGACCGGCCGGAGGCTCGCGCCAGCCGGACGGCGCGGGGGCGGGCTGTCGGCGACCGATCCGGACCGAACGGAGCTTCGGCAGGTCCGTGCGGCGCCGCAGGTCGGCGGTGGCCAGGGCGATGCGCACACCGGTCCAGTCCTCGCCGGTGCGCTGGGCGACCGAGGCGCGCAGCACGAGGCGGCCGTCGCCCTCGCCCTGACGGTGCGTGAGCCGGTAGGTCGGAACCCAGACCGCGCCCGGAACTCCGTACTCCAACTCCAGCTCGACCTCCCCGCCATCCTCCCCGTCACCCTCCGCGTCCCCCGCGGTGTCCAGAGTCAGGAGAGCGGAGACCGTGGTCCGCACATGGGCCGGCGGAGCGTCGGTGGAGGCGCGGGCGAGCCGGTCGGCGGCGACGCCGAGCTCGTGCTCGACGAGGCGCAGCGCGTCCTCCAGCTCGACGAGGCGGGCGTGCAGCCCCGTCAGCCGGGTTTCGGTGAAGTCGGCGAGCTCCAGCCACGCGTCCACCGGGGTGCGGC
The DNA here is from genome assembly GCF_041432505.1 of Streptomyces virginiae. Taxonomy (GTDB): domain Bacteria; phylum Actinomycetota; class Actinomycetes; order Streptomycetales; family Streptomycetaceae; genus Streptomyces; species Streptomyces virginiae_A. The sequence goes on along the minus strand of NZ_CP107871.1, from coordinate 401,196 downwards.
GGTGCGGGGCCTCCGGGTCAGGGACCGGGGGCACCGGCCGCAAGGCCCTGACCTCGTCGATCAGCACCCGTTGCCGGTCGCGGCGGCCCTGCGCCACCGCGTATGCGTCGCGGAGGCGTTCGACTTCACGCCGCAAGGTGTCGGGGGCGCCGGCGCCGCGCGGCTCGGCCTCGACCTCCACCCGGGCCTCGGTCACCCGCACCCCGGGCGCGTCCAGCACACGCGCCCGCAGCGAGCCCGGGTCCAGCGAACGGGGCAGCCCCGTCACGCGTACCCGCCCGTCCGCCGGCATGCTGCCCCGGACCAGCCGGCGGCAGACCGCGCCCCGCGCGTACACCACGACCGAATCGAGGGTCGAACTCCACCGCTGTGCTGTCTCCGCCGTCATGTACCCAGCCCCCCGTTGCGTTCGTGCCGACCGAAGCCTACGCCCGGCCGGAGCGCCCGACCGGGTGGAGTCCCGATGTCGGTGCTCTGTCGTACGGTCAGGGTGTGTGTACGTCCGACGAAGTCCGTGAAATCGCCCTGGCCCTCCCGCAGACGACCGAGAAGGAAGCCTGGGCCATGCCCACCTTCCGGGTCGCCGGGAAGATGTTCCTGACCCTGCCCGACGACGAGACGTCGCTGGCCGTCCGCTGCCCGAAGGAGGAACGCGACGAGCTGGTCCGCGCCGAGCCCGAGAAGTTCTGGGTCGCCGACCACGAAGCGTCCTTCGCCTGGGTGAGGGCACGGCTGGCGGCCCTCGACGACACCGACGAGCTCCGCGCCATCGTCGTCGACTCCTGGCGGCAGGCCGCGCCGCCCGCACTGCTCAAGGACCACCCCGACCTCGCTCCCGAAGACCCCTCCTGAAGCACCTCGCGTCCGAAGACCCCTCCTGAAGCGCTGAGCGGGGCCGCCACGGGCGCGCACGGGCCCGATCCGGCTCGTGCGGGCTCGCCGGGACGGGCGGGTACCGACGGGAGGCGGGATATGGAGAGACCATGGTCAGGTGCGAAACGTTCCGGGGCGTGATCAGAAAGCCGACCGGCGTGCGCTGAGAGAGGCACTGGTCGGGGCCTGTGCCGACGCGGGAGCGTCCATCGGCATGCTCTACCTGCCCGACCCCGACCCCACACGGCGCGTCCTGCACCTGACCTTGGTCTCCGGGCTCTCCCGCGAGTTCGCCGCACCCTGGTCGCGGGTCGGCCTGGACGACCCCATCCCGGTGGCCGACGCGGTCCGTGAGGGCCGGCTCGTCTGGCTCGGCGGCCAGGAGGACACGGCCCGCCGCTATCCGCGCCTCGGGCTCGTCCTCCCGTACGACTTCGCGCTCGCCGCCGTCCCCCTCAGCGAGGAATCCGCCGACCGGGCACGCGAGCCCACCGGGGCCGGCCTGCTGTTCCTGTGGCCGGGCTCGCACGGGCCCGACCTCGACGAACGGGAACGCAAGGCCCTGGAATCGGCACGCAGCCTCCTGACGCGCGTCCTGCTGCGAGCCGCCGGCGAAGGGCGGCCGCTGCGGCCCACACCGCATCCGATCGTCCTGCGGCCGCTCCCGGCACCCACACCGGGCCCGGCCGAGGCGGCGGCCACCATGGCCTTCGTCCGGCGCCTGCCCGGAGGCAACTGCGCACTCGACCTGAACGGCACCATCACCTTCATCACCCCGGAGGCGGCCGACCTGCTCGGCGCGCCCGTCTCCGACCTGCTCGGAGCCCTGCCCTGGGAGGCCCTTCCCTGGATGGACACCCCCGCCATCGAGAACCACTACCGGGCCACCGCGATGAGCCGACTGTCCCGGAGCTTCATCGCCGAACGACCCACCGGACAGCGGCTGTGTTTCGACCTCTACCCGGACAACACCGGCATCAGCGTCCGCATCACCACGGTGAGCGACCGGCCGTCCGCAGCGACCCACGTCCCGCCGGCGGACCCCGAGGAGCCCGCGCCCAGCCGCGCCACCGCGCTCTACCCGCTCATGCTGCTGGCCGCCACCCTCACCGAGGCCGCCCACGCGCAGGACGTCGTGGAGAAGGCCGCGGACCAGATCGTCCCCTCGATGGGAGCCCACGCCCTGGCCCTCCTGGCCGAGCAGGACGGGCGGGTACGGATCGTCGGCCACCGCGGCTACTCCGCCGAACACCTGGCGGAGCTCGACGGCACCCCCGTCTCGGCCGACACCGCCATCACCCACATCCTGCGCACGGCGACCCCCCTGTTCTTCGGCGATGTGGGCGAGCTGCTGGTCGCCCACCCCGACGCGGTGGTCGAGGACGGCATGGCCGCCTGGGCGTTCCTGCCCCTGATCGCCTCCAACCGGCCCATCGGCTCCCTCGTCCTCGCCTACGGACACCCCCGCGTCTTCGCCCCCGGCGAGCGCGCCGTCCTCACCTCGATCGCCGGGCTCATCGCGCAGGCCCTGGACCGCGCCCGCCTCTACGACGCCACCCACCAGCTCGCCCGCAGCCTGCAGACCGGCCTCCTGCCCCACACCCTGCCCAGCGTCCCCCGCCTCGACGTCGCCGCCCGCTACCTGCCCGCCGCGTACGGCCTCGAGATCGGTGGCGACTTCTACGACCTCATCCGTATCGACGACACCACCGTCGCGGCCGCCATCGGCGACGTCCAGGGCCACAACGTGAACGCCGCCGCCCTCATGGGCCAGGTCCGCACCGCCGTCCACGCGGGCGCCGGGGCACCCCCGGAAGAGGTCCTCGCCCGCACCAACCGGCTCTTGACGGACCTCGAACCCGGGCTGTTCACCAGCTGCCTGTACGCCCACATCGACCTCGCCGGCCACACCGTCCGACTGGCCTCCGCCGGCCACCCGCCGCCTCTGCTGCGCCACCCCGGCGGGGCGACCGAGATGCTGAACCTGCCGGCCGGGCTCCTCCTGGGCATCGAACCCGGGGCCGCGTACACGGCCGTCGAGATCCCCTTCAGCCCCGGAACCCTGCTCGCCCTCTTCACCGACGGGCTCGTCGAAGCACCCGGCCGGGACATCGAGGACGCCATCGGCGCGGTCGCCAGCCGTATCGGCGCCGCCCCCGAGCACCAGCCGCTCGGGGACCTGGCCGACGAACTCATCGAGCACGCCCACCGCGACGGCCCCCGCCCCGACGACATCGCCCTGCTGCTCCTGCGCACCGAGGGCCCGTGACGCGAGGAATCGGCGGTCACGGACGGCCCGGGGCGGCGGTGTTCAGCGCGCGGTGTCCAGACGGACCAGCATCTTCCCGGTGTTGGCACCGCTCAGCACCCCGAGGAAGGCGTCGGCCGCCCGCTCGATGCCGTCGACGACGGTCTCCTCCGTCCGCAGGGTCCCGTCGGCCAGCCGGGCCACCGCCTTGCCGATCCACTCGGGGAAGAGGTCGAAGTGGCTGGAGACCAGCATCCCCCGCAGGGTCACCTCGTGGGCCGCTGCCCGGAAGAGGTTGTCGGGGCCCGGGGCCGGCCGCGTGGCGTTGTAGCCGCTGATCGCACCGACCATGGCGATCCGCCCACCGGGGCGGATCGCGCCGATGGCCGCCTGGAGGTGGTCGCCGCCGACGGCGTCGAGGTAGACGTCGATGCCCTCGGGGGCGGCCGCCGCCAGCTGACCGGGGAGATCGCCCCGGCGGTGATCCACGGCGGCGTCGTAGCCGAACACGTCCAGCAGCTTCTTCGTCTTCTCGGGGCCACCGGCCGAACCGATCACCCGGGATGCGCCCAACTGCCGTGCCAGTTGCCCGGCGACGCTGCCCACCGCCCCGGCCGCGGCGGAGACGAAGACGACATCGCCCTCCTTCACCGGCGCGGTCCGGGTGAGCGCCGCGTACGCGGTCAGGCCCGTGGTGCCCAGCACGCCGAGGTAGTCGGACGGCGAGGCGATCGAGGTGTCGACGACGGTGGCCGCGCCGGCGTCCAGCACCGCGTACTCCCGCCAGCCGAGGAAGTGCGAGACGGTCGCCCCGACCGGCACGGACGCGGAGCGGGAGGCGACCACCTCGCCGACCGCGCCGCCTTCGAGGGCGGCGCCGAGGGCGAACGGCGCGATGTAGGAGGGGGCGTCGTCCATCCGGCCGCGCATGTACGGGTCCACCGACATCCAGGTGTTGCGCACCAGGATCTGGCCCTCGCCGGGCTCCGGGAGCCGGGTGGTGACGCGCTGGAAGTTCTCGGGCCCGGGGGTACCGGCGGGGCGGGAGGCGAGGCGGATCTCACGGGAGACGGTCATGGCGGGTTCCTTCCGGTGCGGATCGAGGCCGCTCGGTCGCGGTCACGGGAACACCTTGCAAGGGGCCACGCACGGTCCACGCACGGCCCACGCACGGGGCTGGGCACGCCTCACGCACGTGACGCCCGGGGAACGCGCGCGAGGGACGTACCGGCGGTGACCGGGGCCATCCGTGGTCGGCCCACGGCCCGTTGACGAGGAAGAAGTAACGTTGCGGCATGCGTTTCGAGGTGCTGGGACCACTGACCGTGCGAACCGACGAGGGGACCCCCGTCGCCGTGCCCGAGGCGAAGGTCCGGGCGCTGTTGGGCGCTCTGCTCGTGCGCCACGGCCGGCCCGTGCCCGTGGACCGGCTGATCGACGAACTGTGGGGCGAGGACCTGCCGGGCAACCCGGCGAACACCCTGCAGACCAAGATCTCCCAGCTACGGCGCATCCTGGCGCGGGCCGAGGAGGGCGGCCGCACCCTGGTCGGGTTCGGTCCGGCGGGCTACGCGCTGCGCGTGGCCGACGCCGCCGTGGACGCGGGCCGGTTCGCCGAACTGACCGCGCTCGCCCGCAAGGAGGACGGGGCGGGGGCGCGGGCCGCGCTGCTGTCGGAGGCACTGGGGCTGTGGCGGGGGCCCGCCTACGCCGACCTCCCGGACGCCGACTCCGTACGGACCGAGGTCGCCCGGCTGGAGGAGCGGCGGGTCACCGCGCAGGAGGATCTCGCCGAAGCCCGGCTGGAGCTGGGCGAACACGTCGTAGTGGCGGACGAGTTGGCCGCCCTGATCGCGGAGCATCCACTACGGCAGCGGCTGCGCGCCGCCCGGATGCGGGCGCTCTACGGGGCGGGCCGACAGAACGAGGCGCTCGCGGCCTACCGGGAGGTGACGGCACGGTTCGCGGAGGAGCTCGGTATCGATCCGGGTCCCGAACTCGGAGCGCTGCACGAGGCGATCCTGCGACAGGATCCGGAGCTGACGGCCGGACCGCAACGGCGACCGGAACCGGAACCGCAACCGGAGCGCGCCGCCGCGCCCGGTTCGGCGCCGGTGCTCGCGCCCGCCGTCATGAAGGCACGGCGACCGGGGCCCGCGACGAACCTCCCCACCCCGGTCAGTCCCCTCGTCGGGCGGGAGGAAGCCGTGGCTCGGGTGTGCGCCGCGGTCGAGGCGAGCCGTCTGGTCACGCTCACCGGGCCCGGCGGCGTCGGTAAGACCCGCCTCGCGCTCGCCGCCGCCTCTCGCCTCGCCGAGACCGAGGCCGCCGCGGCTTCGAACGGGGATGCCGAGTCGGGCCCGTGCCCCGACGGCGTCCGCTTCGTCGAACTCGCGGGCGCGCGGGGCGGCGTGGCCGCGGTGATCGCGGCCGCCCTCGGAGTGCGCGAGGACGCCGACAGCGGTGCGGGCCCCGGTGCGGGAGGCGAGGCCGGTGCCCGGGACCGGCTGGCCGCGGCGCTCGCGGAGCGCCGGCTGCTCCTCGTACTCGACAACTGCGAGCACGTCGTGGAGTCCGTGGCCGCTCTGACCGATCAGCTCCTGCGGCAGGCCCCCGGGCTGCGCGTCCTCGCCACCAGCCAGGAGCCGCTGGCCCTGTCCGGTGAGGTACTGGAGGCGGTCGCCCCGCTCGACGCGCCCGAGGCGATGGAGCTCTTCGCCGCCCGCGCCGCCGCCGGCACGCCCGGGTTCACCGTGGGCCCGCACAACGCCGAGGCCGTGGCCCTGGTGTGCCGCCGCCTCGACGGACTCCCGCTCGCCCTGGAACTTGCCGCCACCCGAGTCAGGGCGCTCGGGGTGCACGCGCTCGCCGAGCGCCTCCACGACCGGTTCCGGCTGCTCAACCAGGTGCGACGCGATGCGCCGGCCCGGCAGCGGACCCTACGCGCGATGATCGACTGGAGCTGGGAGTTGTTGGCTCCGTCCGAGCGGGCGGTGCTGCGCCGACTGGCCGTGTTCTCGGGCGGGTTCACCCTGGAATCGGCGGAGGCGGTGTGCGCCGCGGGGGACACCGCGGCCGAGGACGTCCTCGACCTGCTCACGCGACTGGTCGACTGCTCCCTGGTCGTCGCGCCGTACGGCGGTGGCGAAGGCGCCGGTGGCGCGGCGGCCGGGGCTCCGCGGTACCGGATGCTGGAATCGGTGACCGCGTACGGCCTGGAACGGCTCGACGAGGCGGGCGAGGCCGCAGCCGTACGACTGCGGCACGCCGAGCACTTCGCCGATCTCGCCGAGCGGGCCGCGTCCCGTCTGCACGGCCCGGAACAGCGCGGATGGCTGAGCCGTCTCGACTCCGAGGGCCTCAACCTGCGGGCAGCGCTGGACCGGGCGGTCGCGGCGGGAGCGGCCGGTACCGCACTGCGGCTGGTCAACGCGTCGGCCTGGTACTGGTGCCTGCGCGGCCGGATCGGCGACGCGCGGACGGCGTTGGAGTCCGCGCTGGCGTGCGCGTCCGCCCCGGATCGGCACGCCGGTCCGGCCGGTCCGGCTCGTCCGGCCGATTCGGGCACGCGGGCCGGGTCGGACGTCGCCGGTGCGCGGGCCCGGTCGGCCGCCTTCGCGGTGTTCGCCGGGGACGACAGCCTGCTCGGCGGTGACTTCGACGGCGCCGACCCGCGGGGGAGGTGGCTGCTGGAGTTCGCTCGCCTCGGCTTCACGAACCGGCCCGAGGCCGACCACCGTGCCGCCGCCGAGGACGTTCTCGCCGGGCTGCCGGCGGTGTTCCGGAGCCTCGGCGACCGCTGGGGCGAGGCGGCGGCGCTGAGCGCCCTCGCCACCCGGGCCCTGTACCGCGGTGACCTCGACGAGCTGCGCCACAACGCCGAGGCCGGGGCGCGGCTGTTCGCGGAACTCGGCGACGAGTGGGGCCGGTTGCAGGCTTCGGAGCAGCTGGGAATCCTCGCCGAGATCGGCGGCGACTATCGGGAGGCCGCCCGGCTGCACGAGGAGGGCGTACGGAGCGCGCGGGAACTGGACCTCTTCACCCAGGTCTCCTTCCGACTGGCACGGCAGGGCCGGATCGCCCTGCTGACGGGGGACACCGTACGGGCCGCGGAGCTCCACGAGCAGGCTCGGCGGTCGGCCGCCGAGCAGGCGCACCGGCCGGCTCTGCAGTTCGCGGAGATCGGCCTGGCCCTCGGGGCCCGGCGGGCGGGCGACCTGGACGAGGCCGAGGCCCGGCTGCTGCCGTGGCTCGACTGGAACCGCAGGCTCGGGGTGGACATCGGGGTCGCGCTGATCCTGGCGCAGCTGGGGTACGTGGCCGAATTGCGCGGCGACGCCCCACTGGCCCGGACCCTGCATCGGGACGGGCTCGCGGCTGCCCGCCGGTCGGGTGACCCGCGTGCCCTCGCCCTGGCCTTCGAGGGGCTCGCGGGCGCCGGCTCCGTGGCCGCCGGCCCGGGTGACCGGGCCACCGCCGCGGCGGAGTTGCTCGGTACAGCCGCCGAACTGCGGGAGTCCCTCGGTACCCCGCTGCCCGCGGCGGAACGGCAGGACGTGGACCGGGCGACGGCCTGCCTGCGGGCGCGCCTGGGTGACGAGGCCTTCGCCACCGCGTTCACGCGCGGCCGCACCCTGTCCCCGCAGGCGCGGGCGGCCGAGCTGATCGAGTGCCCCGGGCCCTGAGGGCCCTGAGCGACGCGCCGTGCTCCGTCAGAGTTCGACGGTCCAGATCCCCACCGGGTGGTCGGCCGGTGGAAGCCACAGTCGGGGCTGCGACTCCCGGTGGTCCTCGCGGGCCTGCTCCTCCCAGTGGAAGTGCCCGTCCGTGTCGGGCCAGGCGACCTGCAGGAAGGGCAGCGGGGGCCGCCGGTAGAAACCGATGGCCCGGCCGAAGAAGGTTCGGCACCAGCGCATGTCGACGCTCCGGAGCCGGACCGGCCCGCCGTTCACCACGCCCTCGTGTTCCTGGCCGTCCTCCGGCGTGGTGCCTGCGGCCGCCAGGTCGCCGAGGGCGTTGAGCACGCGGTGCATCTCGTGGACATCACGCCCGAACATGCACAGTTCAGGGACGCCGTGCGTGTGGGCAAGACCGATCGTGTAGGCGAACCCGGGCCCGATCTCGTCCTCGGGGACCATGACCACGTGCCAACCGTGGCGTCGCACATTGCCGATGACGGCCTCTTCCATCCGGTCCGCCTCGGCGCGGTCGCCGTAGTCGTGACAGAGGATGCAGCGGCATTCGAAAGGATCACGGAGCATGCGGCGAGGCTACGGGGCCCGGTGGGGGCGCGGCGCGGTCGGGGCGGGCGGCCAGGGGCGGGCGGCCAGAGGCAGAGGAGGTCGGTATTTTCAGCCATTTCTTGGCATGGCCCTGACAGTCTCCTGACACTTCGAGGCGCCTGTGGGACTCTCCCGGCACGCACTCCGCACACTCTGTGAGGCCCCACGCCTCGCCCACCCCCACCAGTACGTGGCATGGAGGAGCGAACCATGAGGCACATCACGCACGGCATCCGCACCCCCCGTATCTCACGCCTCGCCGGTATCGCGACGCTGGTCGTCGCGGCGGCATTCACCGGCACCGGCACCGCCCTCGCGCACACCACCGGCGCCTCGGCCGTCGACCAGAAGGTCGACGGTGTGATGGTGGTCGCCGGCAACAGCTGTAGCTGGACCAACGGGAGCACCAGTGCTGTTCCCCCGAACGCCCTCACCGTCGACCGCACCACGATCAACGCGCCGGGCGGCAATCTGGCCTGCGGTGGCGGCATCGCCGCCACGCTCAACAACAACCCCGCCTTCACCTTCGACGAGGCCGCCGGAACGGCGCGCACCGATCTGATCGACATCACGGGCAGGCAGAGCTTCATCTCCTGTCGCTACAAGGCGACGGGCATCGTGTGGGACCGCAACGCGACGACCGGGAAGTACGTCAACCGGGCCTTCACCGCCTCCAAGACCTCGGGCAGCTTCCTGTGCCCGGGATCGGTCACCACCCCGGCCGGTGACGCGTCCATGCTGTTCCACTGAGCGCGAGGCCGGCTCCAGGTCGGTCGGGACCATTCCCGGTCCGGCCCCGGAGCCGGCCGACCTGCGCACGCTGATCACCCAGAACGTAGGCCTTCCCTACGTACTGCCCCTCGCGGTCCGCCTGCTCCTCGAAGAACCCATGCTGGACTCGTACTTCTACGCCGGTGACCTGCTGCTCGCCGTCCTGGGCCGGCCCGAATCGGTCTGGGTGCTCCTCCCGGGCCTACGGGAGGGGCTGATGGCCGTCGTCGCGGGACTGTCGGAGGAGGAACTGGCCGAACTCAGGACGTACGAGCCGGCGGTGCGGTGGGGCTGAGCGGCCCGGTTCGACGCTGCTCGGTCTCCGCCGCGCCGGGGAGTTCAGGCACATCGCCGAGCGCGAAAAGCGATCCCCGACCGGTCGAACCGGATCGCGGGAGCCCTCGTGTGAGGGGCATGAACACGCCTTCCGCCGGCCTCCGCGCGAGAGCCTCCGAGTACGCACTCCTGCCGCTGCGCCTCTTCCTCGGCGCCACCTTCGTCTACGCCGGTCTGGACAAGCTGACCGATCCGGCCTTCCTGTCCGCCACCGGCGACGGCTCGATCGGCCAGCAGATGGAAGCGGTACGGGACGCCGCGGGCATACCCGCGCTGATCGACGTCTCCCTGACCCAGCCGGTGGCCTTCGGCATGGCGATCGCCCTCGGCGAGCTGGCCGTCGGACTCGGCGCCCTGGCCGGCCTGCTGACCCGGATCGCCGCCCTCGGCGGTGCGCTGATCTCCCTCAGCCTGTGGCTGACCATGAGCTGGTCGACCACCCCGTACTACTTCGGCGCGGACGTGATCTACCTGCTGGCCTGGACCCCGCTGATCCTGGCCGGAGCGCCGGCCCTGTCCCTCGACGCCCTGCTCCACCGGCGGCGTGGTTCCGCCGACCGGGCACCCGCCGACTCCGGCGCGACGGTGACGCCCGTCGGATCCCGCGCGGCCGCCCGGCGTGGGCGGACCCGGGCACGGGCCCGGGTCAGTCCGTGACGGCGTCCGGAACGACGGAGCCCCCGCTCCATCGGTTCAGGAGAGGGGGCTCCGCGTGATCACGAGCGGTCAGAGGGCGCTCTTCGACGCGTTGTCGACGACGCATTCCTTGTACTCGCTGCCGTCGCCCTTGCCGGTGTACGGCGCGGTGGCCTCGGCCTGCTTCGAGGCACCCGCCGTGACCGTGAGAGCGGAGACCTTGGCCTGGGTGGGGGTCGCCGCCGAGGTGGCGTTCCCGCGGAACTTCATGCTGATGTTGTACGTGTAGTCCACCGAGCCGCTGTTGGTGACGGTGATCTTGGCGACGAGGTTCTTGCCCGACGCGTCCATCTTGCACGCGTCGATCCTGATGTCGCGCTCGGCCTTGTTGTTGCCGGATCCGCCGGTGACCGACGGGCTGCCCGTGCTGCTGCCGGTGGTGCCGGTACTGCCGCTCGTGCTGTCGCTGTCGTGGCTGCCACCGGTGGAGCTGCTGGAACCGCCGGAACCACTGGAGCTCGAACCAGAACTGTGGCTGCTGCCCCCGCAGCTGCCGCCGTGGGAGCCACGGGCTCCGGTGAGTGCGAAGATTGCGATACCGAAGACTGCTACCGCGCGGACATGGCGAAGCTTCACGTCAACCCCGTTGAAATATAAGTATGCGAGACGCCCGACTTGATGGGCGCATGACACCCTAACAGCGGATGGCCGCGCCTTGATCCACCCGGCCGACGCCCGGCCCGCGTGTCGCGTCACGCGGCACCACACCCCGCAGCAGGCTGCGGCTACTTGGGCGGGACCCGAGTCCGATGCTTCTTCGCGCCCTCCGTGGAGGGCTCTACGGCCGCGTCGTCGACCCTGTAGACACCTGCGACCTCGGTCATCCCCGCCGAAGTCACGTGCGCGACGTGCCCCTTGGCGCTCACGGGCCGAAGCCGCGCCACGGACCCGTTGCACTCGTACACGAGCCTCGGTCGGGGCTCGTCGTCGACCACGCCCTCACCGAGGCCGGCGAGGCCCTCAGCAGGTCACTGACTCTTGCGGATCTCGTTGATCCGCTCCGCCAGGGCATTCGTCTCCGCGATCAGCCGCGCGTGCGCCTTCTTCTGCTCTTCGTCCCCGCGAGCCTTGAACGGCGCGCTGAAGTGGGGTCGGAGCTGGGTCCACCAGCCGTAGTCCAACATCGCCCACGCCTGTGGGCACAGGGGAGCACGCGTCTTGGGCAGGTCGCCGCTGTCGACGAGGGACCGCTCGTACTTCTTCGGGTCGCTGCCGTACAGGTAGCACAGGAAGTTGTAGGCGCGTTGCTGGGTGATGGGGTGGTCGCTCGACAATCTCTCCAGAGTCGGCACGCCCTCCTTGCGAGCGATCTCGTCGAAGAGGATCGCGGCGGCGAGCGAGGGGCCCGGCCCGACCTCGTTCACGGTGTAGAAGGACGCGTAGCCGTCGGCCGCGTCCTCTTCGAGGCCGAGGTTGGCCAGGAGGAGCTGGCGTTGCAGGGCGTGGCCCATCTCGTGGCCGAAGATGAACTCCGTCGACAGCACGGTCAGGTCGTCGGTGTTGTATTCGGACGCGGGAAACTGGGCGGGTCGTTCGACGGTCTTCACGACGTCGGCCAGGGCCTTCTCGATCTCGGCCAGGAACGACGGCGGGATGAAGATCGTCCTGCCGTCGGGCTGGGTCACGGCGTCGGTGACGCCCTCCGGCACGGCGGCGGTGACCTTCACGACCATGTCGTGCGGGAGGGTGAGCGATCTGTTCACCCAGTCGGCCGACCGCTCCAGCACGCGGGAGTTCCGGATCAGCGCCACGGCCTCCCGGTCCTCCGGTGCGACCGTTCCGGGCTCGTAGACGACGGTGACCTTGCCGGAGCGGGCTGCCTGGGGGCGAGGTCCCGCTCCGGGATCCTGCCCTGTGTCGTGGGCCTCGCCGGCGCACCCGGCCATGACGGTCCCGGCCAGGACCAGCACGCCGGACAGGGCGACGCGCGCCTTCTTCCGGCCGGCGGCGGTGGCGGTGTTCGGCATCCTTGGTCGGCTCCCGTCGCGTGTTCCCGCACCGATCCTCCGGCCGTCCGGCGACGGCTGCCCGTCGAGCCGTCCGTTCGGGGGACGACCGAGGACGCCGTGGCCGACCCGGCCCCTGCCCGTGCCACCGCGACCGCACCGCTCCGAGCGACTGCGCGTCACGCCCGCCCAGGGGCACGTCACTCGCCTGAGTCACTCACCCGAGGCGTCTTCGTCCTCCCAGCGCAGCAGGTCGCCCGGCTGGCACTCCAGTACCTCGCAGAGCGCGGCGAGCGTCGCGAAGCGCACCGCCTTGGCGCGGCCGTTCTTGAGTACGGCCAGGTTGGCGGGTGTGATCCCCACCCGGTCCGCGAGCTCGCCCACGGACATCTTCCGCCTGGCCAGCATCACGTCGATGTCGACGGCGATCGGCATCAGATGACCTCGTCCAACTCGGCCCGCATCCGCGTGGCTTCGACGTCGCGTGCGACGGCCTGGGTGAGCAGCATCCGCAACACGAGCACGATGAGCGCGACCCCCAGGATGGCCACGCCGATCCCACCCATGATGACGGTGACGCCCGGATCCTCCCGCTGCCCCGGTGCGTTGATGGCCGTGACCACGAACCACAGCAGGGCGACCGCCACGATCGCGCCGATCACCACGTCCACGTACCGGAAGGCCGTGTGGGAGAACACCGTTCCGCGTCGCACCATCGTCACCAGTCGCCATACGCAGACCAGGGCGGCCTGAGCCGCCACCATGCCCATGACGACGATCACCCGCAGCGGGGTCAGCGGGAGTGACCCGTCCTCCGGGTCGTTCCCGCTGATCAACGTCCACACCATGCCCGCCTGCACGAACACGGTGCCGGCGAGCACCACCGCGAGCACGGCACGCAACGCATGCACTGCCAGCTTTCCCATGACCCACCCTTCCATCGATTTACGATCAGAATCTATCGATTTTCGATAGGTGAGGCAAGGGGTGAAGCGGAGGAAGGGGTGGTGGACGTCGCGAGCTGCCGCGCGCCGACCGGCCTCGCCGCCTCGGCGGTCGCCCACGTTACGTCGCGATGACTGATGCCTGCCGCAGGGCGTCCGCCGTAGCGTCGGTGGCGTCACCAAGCGCCAAGCGCCAAGCATGAAGCGCCAAGCAATCAGCAACGAAAGCAGGACGTGTGCGCAAGCTCACCTACTACGTCGGCACCACCCTCGACGGGTTCATCGCGGGCCCCGACGGCCAGTTCGACTTCTTCCCCTTCGAGGGCGACCTCACCGCCGCACTGCTGGCGGAATACCCCGAGACCATCCCGGCCCACGGCCGGGGGCCGCTGGGCCTCGACGGGGTCGCCAACAAGCGGTTCGACACGGTCCTGATGGGCCGTGCCACCTACGAGCCCGGTCTCGCGGCCGGTGTCACCAACCCCTACCCGCACCTCAAGCAGTACGTCTTCTCCCGAACCCTGGCCCAGCTCGACCCCGCCGTGGAGGTCCTCGCCACGGACCCGGTGGCCTTCGTCCGCGACCTCAAGAAGCAGGACGGGGCGGGCATCTGGCTCTGTGGCGGGGCGAATCTGGCCGGGCAGCTGCGGGAGGAGATCGACGAGTTGATCATCAAGCGCTACCCGGTCGCCATCGGCTCCGGCATACCGCTCTTCGACGCGCCGTTCCGCCCGGACGGCTTCAAGCTCACCGACTCCCGGGTCTTCAACACCGGCGCCGCCATCACCACCTACGCGAAGGAGACGATCATCCCGACACTGATCCGCCCCACCACCGAGGCCGACCTCGACCGCGTCACCGCCGTGACGGTCGACGAACCCGTCGGCTGGATCCCCGCCGACCGGTACCGCGAGGAACTCGACCAGGGCATGTACCGGCCGGAGTGGACCTGGATCGCCGAGCAGGACGGCCGAGTGATCGCCCGGGCCCTGTGGTGGGGCCAGGCGACCAGCGAGCACCCGATCGCGCTGGACTGCCTGCACGTCGACCCCTCCGTCGCCGACCGCGCGGCTCTCGGGGCCGAGCTGATCGGCGCGGGCCTGCGGGCCTTCGCCGAGCAGGGCGCGACCAAGCCGCCGCTCTACAACCTGACCCTGCCGAACGGCTGGCGCGAGGACCAGGCCACGGCCGCGGCCGCCGACTGGCGGCGGGACGCCGCGCTGGCGGCCGGACTCACCGACGTGGTCGAGCGTCTGCGCCTGGAATGGACACCCGAGGCCGGGCTCCCCGCCCCCGGCGGACGCCTCGTCTTCACCGAGGGCACGGACGAGGAGTTCCTGGACGTCTTCCGACGGATCGCGGTGGGCAGCCTGGACGGGGAGACCCGCCGGAACCTGGTGGCGATGGGCGCGGAAGCCACCGCCCGCGAGGAGGTGGACTTCTACCTCAGCTGCCCGGGAGAACGCTCGTGGTGGCGCATCGCCCGCACCCACGACGGCCAGGTCGCCGGGCTGGCCCTGCCCTCCGCGACGCCGTACAACCGTAACGTCGGCTACCTCGGCGTCGTCCCCGAGCTGCGCGGACAGGGATACGTCGACGACGTACTCGCCGAGATCACCCGGGTGCAGGTGGAGGCCGGGGCCGAGCTGATCACCGCCACCACCGACACCGACAACGCGCCGATGGCCGCCGCCTTCGCCCGTGCCGGCTACCGGACCGCCCAGACCCGGCTGATCTGGTCGGCACCGGAGCCGGGTCCCGCCTCATGACGCCAACAGGTCGGCGAGTTCGGTGCGGGAACTGACGCCCAGCTTCGGGAAGGCGCGATAGAGGTGGTGCCCGACCGTGCGCGGGCTCAGGAACAGCTGGGCTCCGATCTCCCGGTTGCTGGCACCGGTCGCCGCCAGCCGAACCACCTCGCGCTCCTGCGGGCTCAACACACTGATCGGCCCGTCCTCGCGCGCCGTCAGGCCGGTCTCCCCACCCGCGGCGCCGAGCTCCGTCCGGGCCCGGTCGGCCCAGGGCCGGGCACCCAGCCGTTCGAAACCGTCGAGAGCGGCGCGCAACTGCTCCCGGGCGTCGATATGGCGGCGCAGGCGGCGCAGCCACTCCCCGTACAGCAGCGCCGTACGCGCCCGGTCGTAGGCGCTGCCGCCCTCGTGCAGGGCCAGCGCCGCGACGAACCGCTCCTCCGCCTCACCGTCCGGTCCGGTCAGCGCCTGGCAACGGCGGGCGGACGCGGCGAGACCGGTCCGTCCCAGCACGGTCGCCCACTCCCCGAGCGACCGGGCCGCGTCCGTCGCCCGCTCCGGGCGGCCGGCCCGTACCGCGGCCTCGATCAGATCGGGCAGCAGAGGCAGGCAGAGCAGCGGGTGCGTCACCTCCCCGCAGGCCGCCTCCAACTGCTCCAGCGCCGCCTCCGCCCGGCCCAGGCCGAGTTCGAGCAGGCCCCGTGCCCACAGGGCGTCCGCCGTCCCCCGACCCACCCCGCGCGGGAGCGTGTACGCCAGAGCCTCGTCGGTCAGGGTGCGGACCCGTTCTTCCTCGCCCCTGACGGCGGCCGGCATCGCCAGAGCGGCCCGCAGGTGGGCGGCCCGGTGGGCCAGGTCGTAGTACTCCGCCAACTGGAGCGCCTCGACGGCCCGTGCCGAAGCCTCGTCATGGTGGCCCAGCGACAGCTCCGTCTGCACCAGCAGATGCAGCGCGGTGGGCAGCCAACCGCTGACACCCTGGTCGCGGCAGTGCGCGACGACGCCCACGGCGGCCTCCCGGGCTGCCGCGTGATCACCCGTCAACTGCAGGTAGATCCCGGTCATCAGGCGGTCCATCACGCCATCGGCCGGCGCGTCCACGAGCGTACGGACCGCCTCCAGCGCGCCGGGCACGTCACCACCGAACAACCGGGCCGGTACGGCCAGCACCGGCAGGGCGGGGGAGCGGAGCGCGATCTCCTCGATCAGCGGGGCGTCCCCGGCGGAGAACGCCGCGTGGACCGCGTCCGTCAGCAGCGAGCCCGTCATGTCCGGGCGCTCGACGCCCGTCAGCTCCGCGCTGTCGACCAGGATCCGGGCCGCCGTCTCCGGCCTGCGATAGCCCAGCTCCACCACGGCCCGGGCGCGCGCGAAGCTCGCCGCCACGCCGGGGTCCTCCAGCGGCAGCGGCACCTGGTCGGCCAGCGCACCGCACCGCTCGTCCTGTCCGGCATCCGCGGCCCGCTGCGCCGCCGACACCAGCCGTCGCGCCCGCACCTGCGGATCCGCGGTGAGCTGGGCGGCACGCTCGTACGCGGCGGACGCGGACGCCATCGCCTGCCGCCTGTCGGCCCACTCGGCGACCCGCTCCAGTTCCTCGGCGACCCCCTCGTCGGGGCCCGTCGAGGCGGCGGCCAGATGCCAGGCCCGCCGGTGGGCCTGGCCGGCCTCGCCCAGCGCCTCGGCCAGGGCCCGGTGCGCGGCGATCCGCCGGGCGAGCGGGGCGCCCTGGTAGGCGGCGTACCGGACCAGCGGGTGCCGAAACCGCAGCGCCTGCCCGGAGAGCAGGAGGAACCCGGCGCGCTCGGCCGGCTCCAGGTCCTCGACCGCGGAGCCGAGGCGGCCCGCGGCACGCAACACGACGGTGAGGTCTCCGGTGTCATCGGCGGCGGCCACCAGCAGCACCACCTGAGCGGCCTCGGGCAGCCGCCGGAGCTGTTCCAGGAACCCGTCCTGGAGCCGGACCGGCAGTCCGGCGGCCGCGTCGGGCAGCGCGGACGGGCCCAGCCGGCCGGCGCGTTGGGCCGGAGTGAGCGCGGCGGACAACTCGATCAGGGCCAGGGGGTTGCCCCGGGCCTCCTCGATGACGCGGTCCACGACGTACGGCGGCAGACCCGGCACCAACGCGGCCGCATCCTCCCGGTCCAGACCCTCGACCAGCAGTGGGGGCAACCCCTTCACGGCGGCACCGGGAGCTCCGTCGCGGACCGCGAAGAGCATCACCACGCCCTCCGCCCGCAGCCGGCGCGCCGCGAAGGTCAGCATGTCCACCGACGGCTGGTCGAGCCACTGCGCATCGTCGACCAGGCACAACAGCGGGCCGTCCGCCGCGGCCTCCGACAGGAGCGTGAGAACCGCGAGTCCGACGTTGAAACGATCCCGCACACTGTCACTGCTCAGGCCGAACACCGAACGCAGGGCGGCCGCTTGGGGCTCCGGCAACGCGTCGACCAGGTTCATCACCGGTAGGAAGAGTTGGTGCAGACCGCCGAAGGCCATCTCCATCTCCGACTCGATGCCCTCGACCCGCAACACCCGCGCACCGCGCGCCTGCCCGGCCGCGTGGTCGAGCAGCGCGGTCTTCCCGATGCCCGCCTCTCCGTGCACCAGCAGGACACCACTCGTTCCCTGTCGGGCGTCCGCGAGCAACTGCTCGATCCGCTCCCGCTCCGCGTACCGCCCCCGCACTACCTACCCCGCCCCGCCCTCGTGTACCGACCACCCCGCCGGGGCCCGACGGGCCACGCGACAGCCTCCGGAGACTATCCCGACGATCACCACTCCACCCGCACCAGGGCCACCCCCTCGGCCCCTGACCAGCTTCGTCACCGCGCGAGACCCGCCTGACGGTGTCCGCAGGGGCGGGCGGTACGGCCGAGACCCCTGCCCGGTCCCGGGTAGGGGTTCGGCAGGGGGAGGCTGGTCGGCGGTGTGCGTGAGGGGAGGTTACGCCTTGGGGGCCGGGGCCGGGGCCGGGGCCGGGGCCGGGGCCGGGGCCGGTGCCGGGGCGGGGGCGGGGGCGGGGGCGGGTGCGGGCTTGTCGGTCTTGTGTTCGCAGTAGACCTTGCCTTGGTAGAACTTGCAGCCGGGCATGTTCTTGACGTCGCGGACCTTGTTCTTGCCGCCTTGGTGCTTCTGGTTCTTCTTGCTCTTGTTCTTGCCCTTGTCGTTGTTGTGTCGCTTGTTGTCCCGGTGGTCCTTCGTGGTGTGGTTCTCGACCTGTCCGGCGGCGTGCGTGGTCGTGCCTGCGGTGGTGGTCGTGGCGGCGAAGGCGCTGGTGGGGATCAGTACGCCACCTCCGACGATCGTGGCGGAGACGGCGATCATCGCGAAACGCTGCTTGCGGGAGGTGCGGACCATCGGAATGACTCCTTGTTCGGGGCGGGGGAGAGGGTTCGTTTTCCGGAGAATGTCGGGCGATATGCCCGGTTTGTTCTCTAGTTAAAAGACTGACCCCGGACCTTCATGAAGCTGTCCGCCGACTGTCACAGGCGCGTGACAGGCCCCCGCCCTGCTCAGGCCGGCGCCTACGCGGCGGTCGCCCACCTGCGGGCGCGGGCCTGCCGGCGCAGCTCCGCCCAGGTGCCGCGCGCACCGCCGGGCTCCGCCCAGTGGGGGTGGGTGTGGAGTCGGCAGGACAGGGCGATCAGGCGCCGTCGCAGTGGCGTGGTGCCGACTCCCGCGGGCATCTTCGCCAGCGCCGTGTAGGTGTCGAGCCACGCCGCCTGGAGCGCGACCAGGTCGTCGGGGAAGCGGAAGGGTTCCATCCATCAAGTGAAACATGTGTTCGAATACCTGCGCGAGTCCGTTACGCCTGCGCCGGTGCCGATTGCCCCGGTGCGGAGGTTCTCGTGACGCGCTGAACAGCGGCACCGGCCGGGGCTGGGCCACAGCACCTCGACGGGTCGGCTGCACGGGTTCGAGAGCCTGGCCGATCGCTGCCTGCTCCTGGTGACGGTGCGCCCGCGAAATAGTGGACCCTTGATCCCTTCGAGCTTCGGAGACGGGCCCGCCGACTACGCCGGCGGCCCCTCCGCCAGACCAGGGAGCGGCGTGCCGCCTGCCTTCGTTCACCGGATAACCAAGTACGACCCCGCCGACCGAGACGCGCACGGCCACTACGTCGGGGTCGACGACACGGAAAGTGATCACGGGCCGGGGTGAGGCGGCATACCTGGCGGCGATTGCCGCCTTCGCGAAAGCCTGTGATGTCGACCGGCTGGAGATCCGGGAACCCGGGGTCGCGGGAGCCGTCCATTTCGGTGGGGAGCCGCGGGTCGCCGGACACGGCCTCGCAGGGCTCTTTCCGCCCGATCTCACCGGCTTCCACGACGGAGCGAAGGTCTCCCTCGCGGTGGCGCTGGAGCTCGTACGGATCATGCTGCGCGGCCAGGGGGCCTGGTGCGGGCTGGAAGCCGGGAACGGCTTTGCCGTGGAAGTGGGGTGGGACCTGTACGTGTACGTGGGCAGTGATCGGCCATGCCCGGATGCCGTGGCCCGAACACGGGAGCTCGGTCTCTTCCCGGAGCCGGTGACGGCCTCGCCCCATGCGGCGGATCTTCAGGAACCCGGGGTGACAGAGGCCGCCGACGCCGAATTCTGGACGCGCCTTCGCAGCATGTTGGCGTCGGAGCGGACGGTGCTCCTGGAGGAGAACCACGTGCGTAACGCCGCCCGCTGGCACCGCCTCACGGAGGCGAACCTCGACGCGGTACGCGCCGGTCTCACCCCACGCGCTCTGCTGACCGTCTGGCCGGACCTGAATCCCGACGTTGACGCGGTCCTCGCCGCGCTTCCTGAGGACGGATCCGTGGAGTTCGTCCGGGAGGCACAGGACGGAACGATCGCTCACGTGCTCGCCGACAGCGCCGACTACCAGGAGCTCGCGTTCCTCGTGGCCGATGCGACGGCAGCCCGCGCTCTGTCTGCGTACGTCGACGAACGCCACCCCTTGGCCTGTGCTGCCCTGCCGGACAGCGATGGCGTACTACGCGCCCGCTGGTGACCGGCGGCCGTCCTGGGTGGGCCGCTCCAGCGGCGTTGGCTGACCTGGCACGCCGAACCAGTCGTTGCACACCGGAATCGGTCCAGACGGACCACCTATCCCGTTACCCGTGCCGAACGGGGCCGGGTGCGCAGGGCGGGCAGGCGGGCGGCGTCTTCCGCGTCGGCCAGGCTCTCGCCCAGGGTCAGCAGCGAGAGGAGCCGCACCGGCCGGCCGGCCGCGGCAGCGGCCTCCAGTTTGTGGTGGCCGTCGAGGAGGAAGTGGGTCAGGCCCCAGTGGACGGCGGGGTCATCTGCCAGGCCGAGGGAGGGCCGGCACACGTCCAGCGTGGAGATCGCCACCGCAGTGGGGACGGTTCCCCGCTTCATGAGCGCGACGTACTCCTCGACCCGGTCTCTCTCGTTCCACGTCGGGGGAACCATGGGCACGACGAACTCGTAGAGGTGGGCGTCCGCGTCGACCGCGGTCTCGAAGGTCCGGTAGTACGGGGTCCGCGGGTGCTCCGGGAGGCCCCAGAACTGATCGATCCCCCACGCATCGACCTGTTCGCCGCTGAAGTAGTCGCCTTCCTTGCCGGGGACGACCAGCCGCGGTTCCACGTCCAGGAGCAGCGGAAGGTACTCGCCCTCCGGCAGCACCGCACCGAACGCATCGATCACGCCGCCGTCGTCCGGCCCGTCCAGCGCTCCGGTGAGCCGTTCCTGCATGCTCTCCAGCGACAGCTTCTGCTGGGCGGTCTCCAGCCGGCGGAACACGAGCGGGCACGTGCCGCAGTAGAAGCTGAGTTCGAAGGCAGGCTCGTCGTCGACCATGAGCAAGCGGCGCCGCGGCCCGCCGCTGAGCTCGTGCAGTTCCGTACCGAAGCGCAACCGCGCTTCGGCAGCAGGACGGCCGAGGGTGCGCGGTTCGCCAACTTTGATCATCACGGACCGACCGTACGGGACGGCGTGGATCGGCTCCACCGCGTCGCCTGCCTGGCCGCGCCGTACGAAGCGCACGCCGTACTCACTCGATACGGATCCCGGCTCCTCCCCAGGCCCACTCCCCGTGATCCTCAGCTGCGGAGGGTGCGCTGGCGGGCCTCGGCCGCATGGTCGCGAACGTACGGGTCGGCGTCTGCTGCCAGCTGGTCGAGCACGGCCGAGGTCGTGAGGTCTGCGGGCTCCAAGGCGGGAAAGCGGCCCAAGGCGATCGCGACCCAGGCACGGACACGGGGGTCGTCGTCGTTCGCGAGCAGGCAGATCTTCCGCAGGGTTCTGGGTTGCTGAAGGAAGCCGAGGGAGCTGAGGACGGAGATGCGTACGTGCGGGGAGGGATCGTCGAGCAGCTGCAACAGCAGGTCGACGGCCGCCGGCTCTGTCTTGTGACTGCTGAGCGTGCCCACGACCGCGCTGCGGATTTCTTCGTCCGAGTCCTGCGCGGCGTGGGCCAGCAGGTCGAGATCGGCGGGTTCGGGGACGAAGCCGAGCAGCCAGATCGCCGCCTTGCGAAGGTCCTCATCGGCCCCAACGGCGCACGGCAGGAGGATGTCGCGCGCGGCGGTCGGGTCCTCCTGCGCGAGTACATAGATCGTCGTCGAGAGAGAGTCCTGGTCGTCACCCAGATCGCGGGAGAAGGCCCGCAGCAGGGCCGCCAGGGACGTGCGGCCGGCGGTCTCGGCCAGAATCCGGGCGAGCACATGACGGGCGTACCAGTTGCCCGCTTCCACGGCGGCTGCGAGATGCCGTTCCAGGTAAGGAATCAGCTCCTGCCGCCGGGCGGCTACGAGCTCCTCTTCGATGTCTGCAAGGTCGTCGAGGTCGCAGTCCGGATCCGTGAGTCCGGCCGCCAGCTCATCAAGGCGCAGGGTGAGATCATCCGCTGCCCGTCGGTCTTCCAATCCGTCCTCCTCGTGTCGTTCAGACCGCACCGAGCCTGCCGCTGCAGGTCTCCCCGCTCCGGTGCAGGCTCACGGAACGGATTGTCCAACAGGCCTCTGACAACGGAGTTCGGTGCAGCCGGTCACACAACCGCCCTACTGCACCGGCCAGAACCCCGCCCACCGGTACAGCCTCTGCCTCTGGGGGCACTCCGCCCCGCTGTTCCAGGTGATCGGAGCACGGGCGTTGCCGGTGCAGGCCGTCTGGGAACCTTCGGCCACCCCTGGGAGCAGACGCTGACCGTCTGGGGGCCGCGGCTGCTCGACGCCGTCGAAGAGGAGTTCACCGCGCTGCTCGGAGAACCGATCAGGTGCCGGGACCGAGGGCGAACGCCCCGTGCCGTCGGCGGACCGACTTCACGGGGCGTAGCTCGGCGCGGCCGTCGTCCGGGTGGCCTGCGGCCACCAGCTACCGGCTGAGCGACCTCAGCGCCGCCGCGTCGTACGGCTTCAGCTCGTCGAAGCGGTTGCCGAGGACCTTCGCGGCCCAGTGCGGGTCCTGCAGCAGCGCCCGGCCGACGGCGACCATGTCGAACTCGTCGCGTTCCATGCGGTCCAGGAGGTTGTCGATGTCGCCGAGCGCCGCACCCTCGCCCACGAAGGCGCGGAGGAAGTCGCCGTCCAGGCCGACCGAGCCGACGGTGATGGTCGGCCGTCCGGTGAGCTTCTTGGTCCAGCCGGCCAGGTTCAGGTCCGAGCCGTCGAACTCCGGGATCCAGTAGCGCCGGGTGGAGGCGTGGAACGCGTCGACGCCGGCCGCCGCCAGCGGGGCCAGGATCGCCTCCAGCTCCTCCGGGGTCTGCGCGAGCCGGGCGTCGTAGGCCTCCTGCTTCCACTGCGAGTAGCGGAAGATCACCGGGAAGTCGGCCGCGACGCGCTCGCGGACCGCGGCCACGATCTCCGCGGCGAACTTCGTACGGGCCACCGCGTCGCCGCCGTAGGCGTCCGTACGGCGGTTGGTCCGCTCCCACAGGAACTGGTCGAGCAGGTAGCCGTGGGCGCCGTGCAGTTCGATGCCGTCGAAACCGATCCGCTCGGCCTCCGCGGCGGCGTCGGCGAACGCGCCGATGACGTCGTCGAGGTCGGCGCTGGTCATCGCCTTGCCCGTTCCCTCGGTGCCGTCGACGCGGATGCCGGAGGGGCCGACGGCGGGCGCGTCGACGTACGGTGCCTCGCCCTGCTTGCGCACCATGCCTATGTGCCACAGCTGGGGCACGATCGTGCCGCCGGCCTCGTGCACGGCCGCGGCCACCTTCGACCACCCCGCCAGCTGGTCCTCGCCGTGGAACCGCGGCACCCGGTCGCTCTGCCCCGCGGAGTCGTGGCCGACGTAGGTGCCCTCGGTGACGATCAGGCCCACGCCCGCTGCGGCCCGGCTGGCGTAGTACGCCTGCACGTCCTCGCCGGGCACGCCGCCGGGGGAGAACATCCGCGTCATCGGAGCCATCGCGATGCGATTGGGGACGGTCAGGCCGTTCAGCGTGACGGGCCGGGACAGGATCTCGGCCGCGCGGGAGGCGGTGGACGTGGTGACGGTCATGCGGGTCCTCCGGGTGGAAGCTGTGGCTCGTCGGAGTGACAACGAGAAGTGCATAGTACACACGCTATGTATCATGCATATTGCCGCGTCCGGCCGGACAGAGGTCCACCGGGCCGCGGGTCGGCGATAATGAAGCGTCGGAAGGAGCGGGAGGCGTGGTGCTGGAGAAACTGGAGCGGGAGCTGATGCTGCTCTCGCGGCACCAGGTGCTTGCCCGGCGCGAACGCGACCCCGACCGCCTGGAGCGGTCGGCGTATTTGCTGCTCAGTCGGATCGACACGCAAGGCCCCATGTCCATAGGACAGTTGGCGGAGGCCTTCGGGCTCGACACCTCGACCGTGAACCGTCAGACGGCCGCACTGCTGCGCTGCGGACTGGCCGAGCGCGTCGCGGACCCGGACGGCGGCATGGCCCGCAAGTTGCGCATCACCGTGGAAGGCGGGCGGCGGCTCGCCGGAGACCGTGAGGTCAACCAGTCCTGCCTGGCCCGCGTGGTCGCCCACTGGTCCCCGGAGGAGGTGCGGGAGCTGGAGGACGTCCTGGTCCGGCTCAACCGCAGCGCCGAGGCCCTCGAAGGGCGGTACTGGCCGCGCGCGGAGGAGACGGAGGGCGACGACAACCGCCCCGCATGCCACCCGCCGGCCCCGCAGGAACCCGCGACCCCGGCCCCGGCCTCCCCGACCCCGGCCCCGTAGGAACCGCCCGTGCTTCGCGCGGCCTGCAACCCCGGCGTGCTGCGGCGGACCCGGGGCGGTTCGCCGTCCCGGCACCCGCCCTCCCCGCACGCGCGACCGGCAGGCGAAGGACCCCGGCACCGCCGGGGCCCTGGTCCGTTCGAACAGAGGGGCCGCCCACGCCCGGGGCGATCAAGTGATCGGCTGCGAGGTTCCGTCGGGCAGCGCGCAGGTTTCCGAGGCGTACGGGCGTGCCGTGACCTGTCCGCCCGCGGCCGTGCATTCGTCTCTGGTGATGTTCGGAGACGAGGCCGCCACTGCGCTGACGGCGCCGAAGGCGCTCATGCCCGCAAGGGTTGCCGTGGCCAGGGCGAGGCCCAGGATTCTTCGCATTCGCATGACTTCCTCCTCCTCTCAGGCGCCTTCGTCGGCCTTCGGGAAAGAAGAAGCCCCGGGCGACGGCGCCCTCCTCCTCAGCATGGGCGCTGCGCGTAGGGCCCGCGAGGTGGGGTGGCACCGTGCCCGGGGGGTGACTGCCCGATCCCGGAGAGCGGCAGGAGGCCGCCGCACGCTCCGACGATCTCACCCGTGCCCCCGCCGGTACGCCCGTAGAGCGAGGCACGGACGACCTGGTTGTGTTCGGATCGCCCTCTCACCACCATGAACTGATCCGCGACATACGCCGGAGGGCGGAGTGAAGGGTACGACGTGGATCTGATCGACCTCTCGGACGGCGACAACAGCTTCCGTGTACGTGTACTGGGGCGTAGATCACCGGGTTTGCCGCATCTGCACGACCAGCTCGACGCGGAGGTGCTCGTCACGAGCAGCTTCATCGCCGGACGTTTGGCCATGACGCTGGTTCCGTCCGATCTGGAGGCCTGGTCGCGGGCATTGGACGCGCTCGCCGCCGGCCAGAACCTCTGCTGGAGGGACGACGACCACAGTCCGGAGATCAGGATCGAGCCCCACGACGAAGAGCACGAGTGTGTCGCCGTCCGCATCGAGGACCTGGGTCAGTCGTGCGTCTCCGTCGTCCTCCCGGTCGGCCTCGAGGAGGGATGGATCGACCGGCAGAGAAGCCTCCTCGACCGCGTGCGCAGGCAGTGGCCGAGCGAGGTTCTGGAGTCCTCGCCGGGCGTCTACGCGTGGCGGCGCTGAGCGCGCCGCGAAGAGGCGACGCCGGCGATCCGTGTGCATGCGGCTGCGAGTGTGGGGCAGGCGGGAGCGCAGGTAAGGAAGGGCGCCGAGAGGAACGACTCGCCGCCCACTCTCGACCGGAGGAGTTGTTTCCGCGTGACTGAGCATGTGTGGGGTTTCAAGTCGACCGCCGGCTACCTGGTCGGTACCGATATGACGGGTTTCGAGGTCGAGGCGACCGACGGGACCGTCGGCAAGGTCGACAGGCACTCCGACGAGGTCGGTGACGCCTATCTGGTGGTGGACACGGGTGTGTGGATCTTCGGCAAGGAGGTCCTGCTCCCGGCGAGTGTCGTGGTCCGGATCGACGCGGCCGGGCGCAAGATCTACGTCGACCGCACGAAGGGCCAGATCAAGGACGCCCCGGAGTTCCACCGCGAGCGCCACCTCGGTGACGCCACCTACCGCGAGAACCTTGGTGCGTACTACGGCATCGGCCTCCCGTTCGGCGGCCCCCTGGCCTGATCCGGAACGGTCGGAGGCAGGCCCGGGTCCGGGCCGGTATCCGCGAAGGGGGCCCGAACTCGACGAGTTCGGGCCCCCTTCCCCTGCCGGGCCAGGAGGAGCCCGGGCAGATGTCCCGGCCCTGAGCCGCTCGACGCACCGGGCGCCTACGGTCGGCCACCGGCGCGCCCGGCTCCGATGCGAAGCGGACGCGGCGCTGGGGAGTTGCGCTGCGGTCCGGGTGACGGCTGGACCGTCGAGGATCGAAGAGGCTGAGCAGTTGCAGGGGGTGGCGGGTGGCGTCGACGCCGAAACGGCGGACTACCGATTCGTGCGCGGCCCCTCCACGTACGCCGCCAGGTTGGCGAGCGACGAATCGATCCCGGCCTCGTGCACCGCCTGGTCGATACCGGGCGGCACATCCGTCGCGGTGACGGTCACATTCGTCCCGGCCGCGACGGCGGTCAGCTGCCAGGTCAGGGTCATGGTGCCCGCGTACGCCACGTCCTCGGACTCGAACACGGCCCGCTGCACGACGCGCTCCGGCGGCGTCAGAGCGGCGAAGCCCACGTCTACGACGTCCGTCGCGTCCGAGGTCTTGCCGGGAGCGCCGGCGGGGTCCAGGTAGGTCAAGACCATGCGGAAGCCGCCGCCGGGTCGAGGATCCCAATGCTCGATCCGCCCACGCATGCCGTCCGGCGGCAGCCAGGCCTCCAGGGACTCCCGGTCGAGGAGAGCCGCGTACACGGCAGCCGTTGGTGCCGCGATCACCCGGCCTGCGCGGTCTGTCCTACCCATGGGTCGATCCTAGGGCGCCTGGCCCCTGGTTTCGGTTCATCCGTTCTCACGGCCGAGGGCCCGCCGCAGGGTGATGCCGTAGCTCATGCGCAGCCGGCGCAGCTCCCATACCGACAGCGCGGTCACCGAGAGCGGCGGCGCCACCAGGAAGAGGACGCGGACGGCGAGCGGGGCATCCACGGGCGCGTCGTCGAAGAGCTGGACCACGAACAGGGACCAGACCAGCACGGGCGAGAGCAGCGGCGGGAGCACCTCATGGACGTCGGCGGCGCGGAAGGCGTGGTGGACACAGAGCACGGCGGAGGCGAGCGCGAACGGGAGCACGAAGAGTCCGGCGAACGACCCCAGCGGGCCGAGCATGCTCGCGTACGGCAGACCGAAGGACATCACCAGGATGGTGGCGAGGAGCGACCCGATGGCGGTCGCCGGACCGCGCAGCCGCGCCCGGTAGAACGCCGGCCCGGGCGGCCGGGCGGAGAACACGAACGTGGCGAGGCCGAGCGGGCCTATGACGAGCAGGAGTCCGGCGCTGACCAGGACTTCGGTGAACTTGTCGTCGACGACCCCGCCGGCCCCCTCGCGCAGCGGATACGCCAGCACCAGCCAACATCCGGCCAGCAGGCCGATGGCGGTACGGGCGATCTGGGCGAGCCGGATCGCGTCGTCGACGATCCGGTCGGGCCGGGCGGGACGGTGGATCCGCGCCGCGAGCACGAACGGCGCCCGCACCACCCGTACCCACCCGGGCCTGCGCTCTTCGGCCCCGGAAGCGGCCCCGGAAGCGGGCCCGGGTGCGGGTGGACGCCGATATGAACTCATGATGCTCTTCCCCCGATGCGATGATGATCATCGCATCGTAGGAGTCCTGTGATCCATTCCCCAACCCGGCGAGCAGCCGCGTCAGTTGCTCGCGTCCCCCCGTCCCGGATGACAGGCAGATCCTCACTTCACCGTCGGGATGGGCGTCGAGGTACACGGCATCCAGGACGGTCCCGATGGCCCGTGACCACGCAGCGCACCGGCTGGAGGAACGCCGGCCGGTCGTACGATGCGGTCGAATCCTCGCTCACCGGCGCACCCCGAGCGATGCCTTCAATCTCCTTACCCCGCAGGTGGTTTGACCGGAGGGGTGGACCGGCTGCCCGGCCGCCCTGCGATCATGTGCGCATGGATACGGGGGGATCTACTCATGGCCGCCGAGCACCGGGCGCCTCTCGGCGGCGTCGGGTCGGTTCCGCATTTCTCACGGCGGCCGCGGTACTGGCCGGGCTCGCCGCGCTGACCGTAGTGGTCGTGGTGC
This sequence comes from Streptomyces virginiae, assembly GCF_041432505.1. Lineage (GTDB taxonomy): Bacteria > Actinomycetota > Actinomycetes > Streptomycetales > Streptomycetaceae > Streptomyces > Streptomyces virginiae_A. Next base: position 373,470 of record NZ_CP107871.1, on the reverse strand, counting down.
TGCCAGGGCTCGTGGTCGAGCGCGATCTCGGCGGAGCCAGGATCTCGGCCGCTGAACGGCTCGGAGCTGTGAACAACGTACGCACGACGCTCGTGCAGGCGGTCGGCGGGGCTGTCGTCCTCTTCGGCGCGTACGCCACCTGGCGGCAGTTGAGGGTCAACCAGGAGGGGCTGAACGCCACCCGGGAAGGACACCTCACCGACCGCTTCAGTCGGGCGGTCGACCAGCTCGGCAGCGAGAAGACGGACGTGCGGATCGGCGGCCTCTACGCACTGTGGAGGATCGCGGACCATTCGGCTCACGACCGGGAGGCGGTCATCTCGATCAAGGCCGCGTTTCTCCGGACCCACCTGCCATGGCCTCCGCAAGGGCAGGGGCAGGACTCCCCGGCGGCGGAAGCCTCCATCAACTCCGTGCCCCCGCTGGAGACCCGCGCCCCGGACGCGCAGGTGGCGCTCACCGGCCTCGGGGTCCTGTGCCGAGAGCGCCGGCCCGACTGGCTCAACGTCAGCTACACCGACCTGCGACGGGCCGACTGCGACGGACTGTGGCTGCACCACATCAACTTCGACGGCGCCTGTTTGGAAGCGGCGAGCATCTACCAGGTCAACCTGACCAAGGCATCGCTGATCGCGGCCAACATGCGGCACGTCGAGCTCGGGACGTCGATCCTCCACCAGAGCCGCTGCATCGAAGCCGACCTGCGCGGCGCCCGCATGGTCAGGGCCGACCTCCGCGAGGCCGACTTCTCCGGGGCCGATCTGCGGGAGGCGAATCTGCGCAAGGCTCGGGGCCACGGCACCACATTCACCGGCGCGGATCTGAGACTGGCCGACCTACGGGGAACCGACCTCACCGGGGCCGACCTGACACGGGCGAAGTTGGAGGGCGCACTGGCGAGCGACGTCACCGTCTGGCCGGCGGGATTCGACGCTCAGGCGGCCGGCGTCGTCATGGTCGACGACCCCGGTGCCGAGCCGAGCATCCTGCTGCAAGCCGCCGCGCTCGCGAGGAACGTCCCACCCCTGCAATCGGCCTGACGCGACCGGACAGGTCCGCGTGCGGGCCGGAGCGGGTGACCCCGGCCCGCACACGCGCCTCAGGCCACCGCGCCGGCGACCCCGGTACGGCCGTCCGGGACGCCGGCGATCGTCACGATGACCTGCTCGCTCAACGGGCCGATGACCGTGAACGAGCTGGCGGTCCGACTGGAGGTCGCACCGACCACGGTGAGCTGCTGGTCGGCGACCTGAGCCGAAAGGGCATCCTGGAACGGTGCGAGGGCGAGGCGGATCGACGTCGTCGGATCATCGGCATCGCGGCCGACCAGCAACCCGCGATCACCGCCTGGCTCGCCCCGGGTGCGGCCGCATGGCGCAAGGCGCCGGCCCCCTGACCCCGGATCAGCGGCAGCTGTTCGTGGATACGTTGCTCGCGTACGAAGCCGCGGTCGGCGGCGAGGAACACGGCTGAACCGAGCCCGCGAGCCAGGTGGAGCCGGACCGGACCCTGGTGACGACGCAGGGGCGGCCCGCTCCTCGGCCTCGGTCCTGCCCCCACGGAAACGGAACGCTCAACTGCCCACCGGGGTGCGGTACATCAGGCCATTCGTGTGGCGGATAGCATCGCGTGGTCCTACCCTCCACCCATGCCTGGAGACCTCCCCCCATGAACCACCCCCAAGGCTTTTCCCTCTCCCGCCGCGGACTCATACGCACCGGTGTCGGCGCCTCACTCGCCGTCCTCGGGCTCGGCGCCGGCGCCCAGGCCGCTTCGGCCGATGTGACCGCGACCAAGCGGTTCGACCTCTCAGAACCGTCGTACGACCTGTTCCGCTCCAAGGACACGCACGGTGCGCGGGTCCAGCAGAGTTTCGCCTTCGACTGGGAGAACAAGTTCCTCTTCGTGGCGACCAAGCGGAGCGGAAGTGAGGAGTCCGATGGCGACCTGTGCATCAACAAGATGGACTTCGACGGGAACTTCATCTCGTACATGCACCTCGACGGCTTCGGCCACGGCGTCGCCTTCGCCGCGCTGCCGAGCGGTTCCGGCACCGAGCTGTGGATCGAATGCGCCGCGAACACCAAGGGGTTCGGCACCGCGCTCGCGCCGATCACCTACAAGGCCAACACCACCCTGGGCTCGCCGGCCGCCGTGGCCGCGTACCAGCCGATCGCCGGAGCCACCGAGTACACCTGCTCCGTCGACCCCGTCCACCGGCGCATGATCGTGCGCTACCACACCAGCGGTGGCAAGCGCATCGCCGTCTACCCCCTCTCCGCCTTCGAGACGCGCAACTTCGGTACACCGCTCGTCGACTTCAAGCAGCCGACGATCTCCGGCACCGCGCAGGGCTACGCGCTCTACGGCTCGTACATGTACTACCTGACCGGCGACGCGTACCCGGGCGACGGCACCCCTACCGGTGACGGCAACACGTACGTCACCAGCGTCGACATCAACACGGGCACCGTGAAGCAGGGCCCCGTCCTCACCAAGGCCGGCTCCACCCTCCACCACCGCGAACCCGAAGGCCTGGCCGTCTACCGTACAGACGCGGGCGAGGCCCGCCTCTTCATCGGCTTCGCCACCGGCATGGAGGGCGACCGGCGCTCCAGCATCTTCTACAAGAACGCCCTGGTCTGACCCCGGTGGTCGGCCACCCGGCCGACACGGCGACCTGGCGATATTGCGTGGCGACCTCGCTCAGGATCGGCCAGGGTGCGGGGTGATGAGCTATTACGACGAAACGTCCAGCACCCTGGCCTACGCCTCCCACGACTGCCTCGAAGGCCTGCTGCAACGAGGCCGCGGCCTGGGCGCGATACGGGCGCGCCAGGATCCCCACGAAGCCGCCGCATACGTGTACGACGGGATCCGCCGGGACTGGAAGTGGGACTACCAGACCGACACCCGCTACCTCTACCAGGCACGGCTGATCAAGGACCTGGGGCTGTCGCCGACCCCGGTCGTCGAGCAACTGGCGGGGGACGAGGAGGAGTGGTCGCGGGCCGCCGACGTTTTGGAACTGCTCGCCCTCGCCGGTTCGCACGAAGCCATGGAGGGACTGCGCGCCTACGTACGACAGGGCCCGCACTGGGCCCGCGTACTGGAGTCGGTCGCGGACTGCTGGCCGGCCGCATGGTGGGAGGACCTGGGCGATGTCGCGCGAGCCCGGATCGGCGGGGAGGAGGAGGCTTTGTGGTCCTCCGAGCCGTGGAGCCGGTTCGGGATCGACGTACCGGGCCACCGGACTCCTCCGCGGCCCTCGCTGGACGGGCTCAGCGACGAGGAACTGCTCGTCCTGCTGGCCGCCGACGACGGAGCCCCAGACGAAGGTCGACGCACTGCGGGCGCTGACCGACCGGGAGCCGGCCGAGGAACTCATCCCGCTCGTGCCGTCACTCGGCACCGCGAACGACACTCGGCCCCTGCCGTTCCTCCTACGGGCGGTCCGTCGCCTGGGATCCCGCGCCGTGCCGGCAGCGCGCGTGTGGGCCTCGGACGAGCGGGAGTGGCTGGCCCGGATGGGGACGGACATCCTGGCCGAGCACCCTGGTCCCGAGGCGCTCCCGGGGCTCCTGGCCGAACTCACCGACCAGTGGGAGGCACGTGCCTGGTGCGGCCCGGACACGACAGCGAAGCAACTGGCCCGCTTCGGACCCGACGCCGCCGACGCCGCACCCGTCCTTCGGGCCTACTGGCTGCACACCCCGCACTCGTACGAACGGGCCGACTACCTGCGGGCGCTCACCGCGATCGACCCGACCGGCCTGGACGACGCGTACATCGAGTCGCTGTGGGACTGCGAGGAGAGGGCGAGGCTGCTCGGCATCGCCATGGCGCCGCAGCGACCGCAGACCACGGAGCGCATCGCCGTGCTCCGCGACGACCCGATGGAGACGACCGAGGTGCGGGCAGCCGCCGCAGCGCGACTGACCGCTACGGCCGGCCCCGACCTGCCTTGATCGGCCCGGCGCGCTATGCGCCCGGCGCCCGGTACCGGACTCCCTCGGCCTTCCGCAGGGCGTCCATGGTTTCGTCGACGGTGAGGAGGACCGTCGTCTCGAACGAAGCGAGCGCGCCGCCTCCACTGATCGCCAGGGCGACCGCGGCCATGGACACGTTGTCGGGGGCCTCCCACAGGTTGTAGCCGTCGTGCGTGCCGAAGGCGTACCAGAAGCCGTGCAGCTTGCCGCCGACGGACTCGATGTATGCCTGAGCGGCCTTCGCACGGTCCTCGGGACGGACGATCAGCCTCGCCCACGTCTCGGGCGTGTAGCTGAACCTCGACAGATAGAGCGGCATCGGGTCTCCCTTTCGTCCCTCCCAGGAATGCCCCGGCGGGACGCGACACGCGCCGACGCGGCCCACGTGTCCCCCGAACGACGTCCGATCCGCCTCCACCCGCACCCGCCCCCCTTGACCCGGAGGGGCGGCTACCCGGCTCGGTCGAGCGTGACCTCGATGTCGGTCGGAGTGGAGCGCCACATCGCGCTGAGGAGCGGGTCCTGGTCGATGAGGCGGCGTGTGGCCGCGAGCGCATCCGCTCTGGGCGCGCCGAGGGCGGCATGATCGAAGCCGGTGTCTCCGCCGATGTGCAGGTCCGCCCAATCGGGGTCCTCGGCGAAGCAGGCCTGGAACTCCACCTTCCAGTACTGGGGCTGCCAGTACGGATCCTCCCGGTCGCCGTCCTCGGTGACCGCCAGGAGTCGCCCGAAGGACAACGCGGGCCGGTTCCCGGTCCAGTCCCAGACGCCCCACTCGACGATGAAGCCGTCCCCGTCGTCCTCAGGCCCCTCGATGCCCTCGACCGGCACCTGCAAGAACTCCTCGAAGGCGGCCCACGCCGCCTCCATGGTGCAGGCACCGACGGCAACGCCGTGCCTCCCCAATATCTGCTCGAACGCCGCGGCGCTGGACCGCCAAGAGAGGGACATGCCGCCAGGCTAGCCGCACCGATCATCCCCTCCAGGCCCGGGAAGCGTCCTGGTGCCGCGTCGGACGACGTTCGCCCCGCAGTGCGCTGGAAGTTCTGCCGAAATGATCTCCGGCGCGACCGAAGGTGGTCCCTTCCCGGCCCCGGAGGGCTGCTTGGGCGGACGCGGAGTCAGCGTCTGGAGTTGGGCCCTTCTCCGCCTGCTCCGGGGGCTTCAGCAGCCCGCACCAGCCATCGCGATATGCGGTCTGACCTGGTCTTTCATCTGCATCCTCCCTATGGTCGATCTCGGTCGAAAGGGGGGCCGGATGGACCGGACCGTACGCACTGTCGAGGACGTTCTCGCGCTGATGGACGGGCTCTTCACCTCTGAATCCGAGGCCGGTCGCTTGGCGACCGGCGACGGCAAGGGCTTCTGGGACCGCTTCTACGCCGACCGGTCAAGGCCGGTCCCGTTCTTCGTGGCGAAGCCGGACGAAAACCTGGCCGCCTACCTCGACCAGGGTTTGATCGCTCCCGGTCGAGTCCTGGACCTGGGGTGCGGGCCGGGCCGCAATGCCCTCCACCTCGCATCGCACGGCTTCGAGGTGGACGCCGTCGACCTCTCTTCCGTTGCCGTCGCCTGGGGCGAGGACCGGGCTCACGAGGCTGGAGTCGACATCCGCTTCCTGTGCGGTGACGCCTTCACCCTCCCCGCCACCGAATTGAGCGGCCCGTACGATCTGGTCGTCGACTCAGGGTGCTTCCACCACCTACCGCCACACCGCCGCGTCAGCTACCTGGCTCTCCTCGACCGCGTTCTCGTACCTGGCGGCCATCTCGCACTCACCAGCTTCGCCGCCGGCGAGGCGGGAATGGGGTCGGAACTCAGCGACGCGGACTTCTACCGTGAACGTAGGTTGCAGGGCGGCCTCGCCTACACACCCGAATCGCTGCGCTGGATCTTCTCCGACCTCGAAGAGGTCGAACTGCGCCGCATGCGTGAAGAACCGCCCGAGTCGGCACTGTTCGGCGTGACGTTCCTGTGGACCGCGTTGTTCCGTCGGGGCGAGGCTGCGTCACGCGACGTTCACCCTGTTCACGACCTCGCGTAGGCACTCGTCCCGGGCATGCTTGTTCCGCCGGACGATGTACCGGCTGATCATGCTGCCCTAGTCCTGCGGTGTCACCACGGTGAAGAGCGCCCCGTCGGGATCCGCGAGCACGACCCACCGGCTCGCACTGGACGTCTGCACCGGGGACGCGGTCCTGCCGCCCAGCTTGGTCGCGGCCTCGATCACCGCCTCCAGGTCGGGCACACGGAAGTGGACGTGCCAGCGGGGCCGGACCTCAGGGTCCGGTGCCTGTTCGAGCGCGCCGCCGCTGATGCGGGCCACGGTGTCGTGCCCGTGGCGCAGGACGACGTGGGCGTGCTCGTACGAGACCGCGCAGCAGCCGGGGCGGGATCCGGCCCATTCGAGGACCTCTCCGTAGAAGATGGCCGCGGCGAACGCGTCCCTGGTCCGCAGTTCCAACCATGCGGGCGCGCTGCCCCGGCCCACCGACCAGTCGGGGACGACCTCGCCCTGCCAGAAGCCGAAGACGGCCCCGGCGGGGTCCGCCGCCAGGGCGATACGGCCGGTGCCGAAGGCCACGGGGCCGACCGCCATGGTGGCGCCGCGTTCGAGGATCCGGGCGGCGGTCACGTCGGCGTCCTCGACGGCGAAGTACGGCGTCCACAGCACCGGCGCGCCGGGACTCCCGGCCAGGGCGCCGATGCCCGCCACGGGGGCCCCGTCACGGAACGCGACCATGATGCCGCCCCCGAGGTGGGTGGGCCGGAAGTCCCAGCCGAGTACGCCGGCGTAGAACCGCTGTGTGGATTCGAGATCCCGGGCCAGCAGGCTGACCCAGCACGGCGCACCGAAGATCTCGTGGCTCGATGTCGACACAGCTGTCAGCCTCATCTGCCGTTGACGGGGGACGGGACCCTTCCACGGTAGACCGGGCGGCGGCGCTGGGCCGCGAGGCGCGGTTCGAACCGCTGCGGTGTTTGGTCGGCGACAGGGCGGGCAGCCGCCTCAACACGGACGGAGGGGCCCCGCGACGGGGGCCCGCGTGTCGCGGTGCGGTCCGTGACCGGTCGGTCGGGAACGCGACGGTCACCGCTACCGGGAGGAGTTGTTTCGCATGACCGAGCAAACCGAGCGTGTGTGGAGCTACCGGCCGGCATCGGGCCACCACCTGACCTGGGCCGACCTCACCGGATACCGGGTCGAGGCGACCGACGGGCACATCGGGAAGGTCGACAAGCACTCCTACGACGTGGGCGATGCCTACCTGGTCGTCGACACCGGTGTCTGGATCTTCGGCAAGGAGGTCCTCCTCCCGGGGAGCACCGTCTCCCGGATAGACCTCCAGGAGGAGAAGGTCTACGTCGACGCCACCAAGGACCGGATCAAGAACGCTCCCGAGTTCCACCAGGACAAGCACCTGCGCGACCCCGCCTACCGGGCGGAACTCGGTGACTACTACAGCGCCGGCGGGATGCCGGGCGGCGACGGCCCGGTCGGCAGCCACCGCGCCTGAGAGCCCTGCCCCTGGGCCGTCCGCGGCCGCGGCCGTGGTCGTGACGCGTGACGCCCGACGGCACTTCACGCTCCGAAAACCAGCCGCAGAAAAATAGTGGGCGGGAACCGATTAACTCGGATTTCCAGGGTAGACGCCAGATAAGACGCCCCGGCGGACCGAACTGCTCCGTCGAATTCCGAAGCGGGAACGAGGACATCATGATTCTTGTCGGGCTTATTCTATTGATCGTGGGATTCCTCACCGGGATCTCCATCCTGTGGACCATCGGGATCATCCTGCTCGTGGTGGGCGCGGTGCTGTGGATCCTGGGCTCCGTCGGGCACGCGGTCGGCGGTCGTCGCCACTATTACTAGCCCGTCGGTCCTACTCCGTACGCGTGTCGCCGGGGCATGAACCATGGCCCCCGGAATTCCGGTCGGATGAGACAGCCGGGTGAAAGACAAACGTCGTCCCCTTTCGTTCCGAACCCCAGGGAGTGATCAGCCGTGTCGGACAAGGAGAAGAGCCGCGCCAAGGCCGAGCAGGCCAAGGGAAAGCTCAAGGAAACGGCAGGCCGTGCGGTGGGCAACGAGCGCCTGACCACGGAAGGCCGGGCCGAAAAGGCCAAGGGTGACGCCCGTCAGGCCAAGGAGAAGATGAAGGATGTCTTCAAGCGCTGACGCGCACCGGTGTTTCCGCCGAGGTCCCGCACCCGTCACGGGTGCGGGACCTCGGCGTATGACGGCGGCCTCGTCCGCGGCGGCGGATGCACGGAACCGCGATACGTGTGAACGTGAGACGGCAAGGTTTCCGCGGGTGCGCGCCGCATCGAGGCGCTCACCGCGCACGCGGCCACCTGCATCGATCTGAACCCGGGAGCGATGGGCGGCGGCGGAATGCGAAGCGTGGGCGTGGAGGAAGAGCTGTTGCTGGTCGACTCCGGCACCGGTGAGCCGCTGGCCGTGTCCGGGGCGGTCCTGGCGGCGGCGGACCACTGCACGGGGGCGTGCTCCAAGGGCGGGGGAGTGAAGGAACACGTCTTCGAGAAGGAGCTCCAGAGGGAGCAGGTGGAGTTCGGCACCAAGCCGGTGACGGAGATGGGCGAACTCCAGGAGGAGATCGTCCGGTGGCGCGCGGAGGCGGCCCGGCACGCCGCGTCCGCCGGGGCCCTCGTGGCCGCCCTCGGCACCTCACCCCTGCCCGTGCGGCCCTCGCGCAACGCCGGACCACGGTACGAGTGGATCGCCGAGCAGTTCGGCCTGACCGCGCAGGAGCAGCTGACCTGCGGATGCCACGTCCACGTCTCGGTCGAGTCGGACGAGGAGGGCGTGGCCGTACTGGACCGGATCCGCCCCTGGCTCCCCGTGCTGATCGCGATGAGCGCGAACTCTCCGTTCTGGCAGGGCACGGACAGCGGGTACGGAAGCTACCGGAGCCGGGTGTGGAACCGCTTGCCCTCGGCCGGGCCGGTGGACGTCTTCGGCTCCGCCGACCGCTACCACGAGCAGGTCCGCGCGATGGTGGACACCGGCGTGCTGCACGACGAAAGAATGATCTACTTCGACGCCCGACTGTCGGCCTCCTACCCCACGGTGGAGATCCGGGTCGCGGACGTGTGCCTGGCGGCCGGGACCACCGTGCTCGTGGCCGCCCTCGTCCGCGCGCTGGTCGAGACGGCAGCCCGGGCATGGCGGGCCGGGGAGCCACCGGCCCGGGTCGACACGGGCCTGCTGCGGCTGGCCGGCTGGCGGGCCGGGAGGTCAGGGCTGGACGGTCCGCTGCTGCACCCCCTGACGATGCGCGAGACCGCTCCCGTCGCCGCCGTACGGGCCCTCCACGAGCACGTGCGCCAGGCGCTCGTCGATCACGGCGACGACGAGCGGGTGAGTGCGGAGATCACCACGCTGCTGGAACGGGGCAACGGAGCCCGGGTCCAACGCGCGCTGCTGAGCGAGCGAGGCGATCTCGCCGCCGTGGTCCTCGCCTGCGCGGACATCACCACGGCCACGCCCGCCTTCTGAGGCCGTCGAGCCGGGCGGCCGGCCGCCCGGCTCGGCTCCCGGCCGAACGGTCAGCTCTCCGCCGTGTAGCGGACGCGGGCCCACAGGGGCAGGACGAACCAGCACAGGAGGTACCAGGCCAGGACTCCCGCGACCAGCCACGGCACGACGGCGTTGTGCGTGGCGACCCGCAGTACGAGGAGGAGGGCCGACGTGCAGGTGGCCAGGAGCAGGATCAGGCCGGTGAACGTCAGCCGCGAGGCCCACGCCACCGCCTCGGGTTTGATCTGGCGGCCCGAGACGATGCGGTGGAAGGAGACGGGCCCGATCAGCGCGCCCGTCGCCAGAGCGCCCAGCAGAACGGTCACTATGTAGATCACCTTGTCGGTCTGGGGCAGACCCTGGAAATGTGGGGTGAAGGCGACGGTCAGCAGGAACCCGAAGAGGATCTGCACGCCCGTCTGCGCGACGCGGATCTCCTGGATCAGCTCCTGCCACTGCCGGTCCGCCCGCTCCTCCACGCTTTCGCTCCGCCCGTCCCGGGCCTGCTGCGCCATGACGCCTCCCTGTGTATACGAGTGTCCGCCGGGGCCGTCGCGCGTGCGCGCGGAAGGCCCCCTTTACATGCCTCCAGGCGACCGGGCTGCCGTGGCGCACCGTCAGCGGGGCACGCGTACACAGCCGTCCACCGGGTAAGCGCGCCCGCATGACATGGAGGCGTGCCCTGCGGCGTGGTGAGGCGTCCGAGAAGATCGAGACGTCCGAGAAGACCGAGAAGACCGAGGGAACCGAGAGGCGGCCCGAGGCGATCGAGAGAACCGAGAAATCCGAAGGTTCCGGGGGCGCGGCCCTGGTGGCCGACAGGCGGCGACGCCCTCCGGCACACCCGGCCGTCCGGGTGCTCGCCATGGTGATCGCCTTCGTCGGGACCGTCCTGTTCGGCGTGGTCCTGGCCCAGCTGACGCTGGAACCGTCCGCCGCCTCGGCGGCCCTGGTCCACAGCAATGTCCGACCCGGCCATTCGATCAGCGCCTATCTGGAGGGGACGTCCACGATCGAGGCGGTGCGCCAGCTGGGCGGGAACGTGCTGATGGGGGTGCCGTTCGGGGTGCTCCTGCCGGTCCTGCTGCCCCCGGCCCGCGGACTCCTGCGGGTCGCCGTCGTGACCGTCGCCCTGATGACCCTGGTGGAGCTCACCCAGGGAGCGCTGGTCACCGGCCGCGTTTTCGACATCGACGACGTCATCCTCAACACGACCGGAGCGCTCCTCGGATACCTGTTCATCGGCCTGCGGCTGGGGCGGGCCGTACACCCGCGCCGCAGGCACTGGTGGCAGCGCTGACGCCTGGGGCGTCTCTTCCGGCTCCTGCCTGACCCGCAAGAGCCGCAAGATCCGGAAGAGGCGCCCCGGGCGGCCCGCCCAGGCCGGGATCAGACCTCGCGCCATCGGGCCATCGCCCAGGAGAAGGCCCCGAAGAGCATCAGCCCCAGAGCGACCGCCACCAGCAGCCACGGTCCCGCCGGCGTCAGGGTGAACGACCTCAGGGTGTCGTCCATGCCCTTCGCCTGCGCCGGGTCGTAGCGCACCGCCGCGTACACGACGAAGCCGCCGGCCGCCGCGAACAGGACACCCCGGGCCAGGCCGCCGCCCACCCCGAGGAAATCGACGGCCTTGCGCCACCGTGCCGAGACCCCGCCCATGGCGAGATGCTTGCGGAAGCGCCGCCGCGCCGCCTGCACGCCGATGACCACGCCCGCGACGGCGATCCCGAGCCCGGCCGCACCCACCAGCCACCGGCCGGCGGGCAGCTCCATCGCCCGCGCCGTCAGATCGCGGGACTGCTGATCTCCGGAGCGGCCGCCCCCGCCCGCCGCGAACGACAGGACGGAAAAGGCGACCGCCGCGTAGAAGACGGTCCGGCCCGCCGACGCCAGCCGCTTCACCGGCTTCCCGCCGTCGGGCCCGGCCGCGCCGAACACCGCCTCCGACAGGCGCCACAACATCATGCCGACGAGCCCGATGCCCACGGCCCAGACGAGGACGCCACCGTAGGGCTTTCCCATGAGCTCCTGGAGGGCGCCCTGACGGTCGGCCTCCTTGCCCCCGGAATCACCGAAGGCCACGCGCAGGGCCAGCAGCCCGATCAGTGCGTACAACACGCCACGGGCCACCAGCCCGCAGCGCGCCGTGACCTCCCGGCCGGCGCCGCCGCGGGACGCGGCCCGGACACCTCTGCTCGCGCGACCCTTGACCATCGCGATCAGACCTCGCCCCGCCAGGCGCCCGTCTCGCTTTCGCGGGACTCGATGAACAGCTTGAACCGCTTCAGATCGCCGGCAACCTGCCGTTTGACGAAGCCGAGCTTGTCGGCGGCGCTCTCGGCCAGGCCCTCGGGCACCCAGTTCATGTGCAGGACCACCTTGGTGGTGGTCGCGTCGATCGGCTGGAAGGTCACCAGCCCGGCCTGGCGCGTCTCCCCGTCCACCGTCATCCACGCGACGCGGCGGTCCGGGAGCTGCTCGGTGATCTGTGCGTCGAACTCACGCTGCACACCGTTCACGTTCGTCACCCAGTGGGTGAGGGTGTCCGTGCGCTGGTGGATCCGTTCGACCCCCTCCATGAAGACGGGGAACTCCTCGAACTGTGTCCACTGGTTGTAGGCCGTCCGTACCGGAACGTTGACCTCGACGTACTCCTCGACGTGCGACATGTGTATCCCTTCGGTGTCGTAGGCGGCTCCACCCCGCATCCCGCGAAGCGGTCACCGCTGTCAGGACCCTTCAGGGCCCGGCTACCCGACCCCGAGCGGTGCATGCGCCACGCCGGTCCGCCTCATGTCCGCCTCATTCCGACCGTACGGCCGGCGGCGCCACGCACCTCGCGGTGCACGTACTGGATCGGGACCGGTGTGGGGCGGCGGAGCTGTTCGGTGGCGAGACCGGCGACCAGGTGGACAAGTTCGCACGGGTCGACCGGCGGCCCAGCGCCGACGGCAGTCCGCTGTTGACCGAAGCGTGCGCGTGGTTCGTCGGCCGGATCGAGACGCGGATCGACGCAGGTGACCACGTGGGCTTCCTGCCGGCGCCCACCGAGGTCTCCCCACCGGTGCGGACCACCCCCGCGCTGCTGCGGTACGACGATGTCAAGGAGATCGACCCCGGGAAGCCGGCCTGACCCCGTCGCGTGCGCGCCGGGTCGTCCCGGCCGCACACGAAAAGACCGCGGCCGCACGCGGAGCCCGGGGGGACGGGACACCTGCGTGCGGCCACGGATCTCGGCGGGTCGCCGCCCCGCTCGAAACGGCGACTCGCCGACACTCACGCGTCTGGCCCCGAATCGACGGCTCAAACAGAACGAAGGAAAAGAATTCCTGCCGCGTCGCCGTCCGGTCCGACACCTACCGGTGCCGGGCCAGGCTGTGGAGCAGGACGAGGAGAGCGAACGCGATGACGGCCAGATGGAGCCAGGCCGGGCCGGGCGCCGGGGTCAGGGCCAGGGAGTCGAGCGCGTGGGATGTCATACCGCGCGCCTGCCCCCGCCGCGCGGAACGAAGCTCCCGTACGGGGACGGGCACGGGGACGGCTACGAGTGCGGTGGCGGTACCGGGGTACGGGACGGCCCGGCCCCGCCCCTTCACATGCCCGCGGACCTGCCCGAGGTCAGCCGCGAGGCCTCGATCTCGGCCCAGACGGCCTTGCCGTTCTCATGGACGTGCGTGCCCCATCGATCGGAGACGCGCTCCACGATGTAGAGGCCGTGGCCGCCCGGGAGGCCACGCTGCGGGGACGGGTGCCGACGGGGCGGTGTCGTCGTGCCGTCGAAGACCTCGACCCGCAGGACCTCACCGGCCGAGAGCGCGAGCTCGATGCAACCACCCGCGTGCAGGGTCGCATTGGTCAGCAGCTCGGACACGAGCAGCAGGGCGTCTTCGGACGTCTCGGTCCCGCTCCAGCCCCAGTCGAGCAGGGCCTGGCGCGCGAAGTCGCGGCCCTTGGCCACGGGTCCGCGTACGCCGGCCAGGGCGAGCCGACGGCGCTGCCCCGCGACGGAAAGTCCGGCAGGCTTTCGATCGCCGGCTTCCGGCCCGATCGTTTCCACTGTGGTCTCTCACCCCCACCATTGACATTGGTCTCTGTTCGCGGGAACGAACAGGCCCCGTGGGGCCGAGGACATCCGAGTGTGCGAGGGACAGTCTAAGGGGACGCCGGTCGCTCAGGAGGCTGCCATGTGCAGTCTCAGCGTGAGGCCGCTGTCCGAGGCCCGGATCTCCACCAAGTCGCACAGTTGGTGGATCATCCACAGGCCGCGCCCGCCGTCGACCGAGGCCAGCGCGGGGCGCCGGCGCCCAGCCAACGGGTCGGCGAGGTGACCGCCGTCGCGGATCTCGGCCACGACCCCGGACGGCGCGCCCACCCCCGCACCCGCACCGGCTTCGGCGGTGCTCCACATCCGGAGGGCGCCGCTCCCGCCGCCGTGGGCGAGGGAGTTGGCGGCGGCCTCGCTGACCGCCAGGACGAGGTCGCCGCGCCGCGCCACGCTCAGGTCCGTGCCGCGGACCCAGGCCTCGGCGAAGGCGCGTACGTCGCCCAGCTCCCCGCGGGTGTACGCGAGCCAGGGCGTACCGCCGTCGGGTTCGGGCAGCGGGTCGTCGCAGTCGGCGCACACCGACGAGGCGTCCGCGTACTCCGGGCTGAGCAGGGACTTGTCGTCCTCCAGCAGCGTGGGATGCGTACGCCGGGCATCGGACACCACCTCGGCCGGCAGGCCGAGGACGTCGTACGGGCACAGGACGGTGGCCCGCCGGCCCGCGAAGGCGGTGTTGATCAGCGCCTCGTGACGGGTGGCCTCCAGCACCTCGGCCCGTGAGCGCCCGGGCCAGATCGGCTCGCCCACGATCCGGGCCGGCCGGCCCTCGTGCCGGTCGGCGAAATCCTGCAGGGCGGCCAGGATGCGGCCGGGATTGCGGCCCAGGTCCGTCATGTCCGTCCAGGTGACCCCGGTCGTGTCGCCACCGAGGTCCTCGCGCAGGGCGTCCAGCCGCGGACCGGGTACGGCCACGAGCACCGGCTCGTCGGCCGTGAGGGCGGTACGGACGAACCCTCCCACCCCTGCCAGGTAGTCCGCCTGCCCCCGGTAGAAGAGGGCGGGGTGGACGAAGGCCTCGGAGGCGCCGGACGCAGGAAGAGTGATCATGCGGCGACCTCCAGCGCGGCACATTCGTCCGGGAACAACTCCACGAGCTTGCGGAGCGAGTATGGCGGGTGGTGGAGCAGCAGACGACGCCCCTGGCCGGTGACGGTGGCGTTGGCCCGCACCAGGGCGGCGACGGCGGCCGGGTCGAGGAAGCCCACGGCGGACAGGTCGAGGTGGACGACCGGTCCGGGAATCCGGATGACGACGCCGAGCGCCGCCCACAGGATCGGCCGGGTGTCGAGGTCGCAGCTGCCCGTCAGCAGCGCACCGGGACGGTCGCGCAGCGGCTGGGCGGTCAGCGTGGCGACCGTACCCGTCCGGACGTGCGCGCACCGTACGACCGCGTCCGCCCACATCGCGTCGTCGTACAGCGCCTGAGCGCCGACGGACGGGAAGGGTGGGATGGAAGGGACGGGTGGGACGGGCGGCACAGGTCCGTCGTGCCGATGGGGTGAGGGCATGCCCGCTGCCTACACCGACAGCATTCCGGCGCGCAGCCGGGTCAGGGTCCGGGAGAGCAGACGCGAGACCTGCATCTGGGAGATACCCAGCTCCGCGCCGATCTCCGCCTGCGTCCTGTCCTCGCCGAAGCGCAGCCGCAGGATCCGCCGATCGCGCTCGTCCAACTGCTCCAGCAGGGGCGCGAGGGTGTGGAACTCCTCGAAGAGCTCCATGGCGGGGTCGACCTCACCGAGCCGGTCCGCCAGCGGACGGGTCGTCCGGCTCGTCGTCGTCGACGGCTCGTCGCCCTCGGCACTGGTGTCCAGGGAGCCGCTCGTGTAGCCGTTCGCGGCGACCAGCCCCTCGATGACCTCGTCCTCGGTCAGTTCGAGGTGCTGGGCGACCTCCTTGACCGTGGGGGACCGGCCGAGGACATCGGTCAGCGACTCCTGGGCCTTGGCGAGCTCCGTACGGCGTTCCTGCAGACGACGCGGGACGTGTACCGCCCAGGTGGTGTCACGGAAGTACCGCTTGATCTCACCCGTGATGTACGGGAGGGCGAGAGTGGAGAACTCCACCTCGCGCTCGGGATCGTAGCGGTCGATGGCCTTGATGAGGCCGATGGTCCCCACCTGGATGATGTCGTCCATGTCCAGCCCCCCGCCCAGCACGCGGGCGCGGAAGCGCCGTGCAGCGAACTGAACGAGAGACAGGTTCATCTCGATCAGGGTGTTGCGGGCGTACTGGTACTCGCGCGTGCCCTCCTCCAGGACGGCGAGCCTAAGGAAGAACTGCTTCGAGAGCTCACGCGCGTCGGAAGGCGCCATCTCCCGGGCGTTCTTCACCTCGGGCAGCTCCACGTCCCGCTGTGGGACGGCCACGCCGCCGGGCACAGCGGGCGCAGCGGGTGTCACGTGCGCGTCTGTTGCACGAATGGGGCTAGTGACGGTGGCCGAGCGAGACATGATGGCCGTTCCCTCCCGATTGACTGACGGCTGCTCGGGCGCTTGTGCCCCGACTTCGATCCCTTACTCGCTCTGAGCGAAAACTTTTTTCGCGGCCGCTGCCGATGAGGTGGCGGCCGACCTCCGGGCGCGTGTGCCGCGGCCCTTGGGGCCTCGATCGGTCGAGGAGCAGGCATACTCCCTTGCGGAAGCCGTACAGGTGACGATGGTGACGATCCGGGGAGGCGGACATGACCGGAGCAGGGGACACGTACAACGAAGGCGTCGTCGGCAACGGCTACCTGGCCGGGGCCGGGTGGGTGGTGGCGGCGCACGGAGAGCTGGACCAGGACACGCTCGCCCCGCTCGAGGAGGCGCTCGCCGCTGCCGCGGATCAGCACCGGATGGTGGTCCTGGACGCGGGCTCCATCACCTTCGGCGACTCCTCCTTCCTGAACCTGCTGCTGCGGCTGCACCGCCTCACCACGCTGCGCATCGCCGCCCCCGGCGAGCAACTCCGGCGTCTCTTCGCCCTGACGGGCGCCGACACGGTCCTCTCCCTGCACCCGAGCGTCGAGGACGCCGTCGACGGGTCCTGACCGACGGCCCGCACCGCCCGGCCCCCACCCACCCACCTACTCCCTGCCTCGTCCTCGTCCGCCGTGCCTCCGCACGGCCTTCGGTCACCGTGCCCGGGTGACCGATCGACCGGGTGATCGCGTATGCCGCCTTCGGCGATAACCTTCATCACCGGTCGTGCGACCACGACGGATCCCCACCTCGGCCGGTCCGAGGGATCCGGCGCGCAGCCGTGTCACGTCCTGTCCCGTGCGCCGGCACGGTCGTTGTCTAGAGTGAGGTTGGCGGATGGCTGAGCGGGCGGGTACGGAGGCACCGGGCAGGTCATCGGCGCTCCCGGGCGAGGACAGGATCGGCGAATCGGAACTGCGCCAGCTGCTGGCCGGCCTGACGGCCGTACGGGACGGGGACTTCCGTACCAGGCTGCCGGACACGGCGGACGGGCTGCTCGGCGAGATCGCCACCGTGTTCAACGGGATGGCCGACCAACTGTCACTGTTCACGTCCGAGGTGACGCGGGTGGCCCGCGAGGTGGGCACCGAGGGAACCCTCGGCGGGCAGGCGGACGTACCCGGAGTGGGGGGCGCCTGGTTGGACCTCACGGATTCGGTCAACTTCATGGCCGGAAACCTCACGGCCCAGGTGCGCTCCATCGCCCAGGTCGCCACGGCCGTGGCCAAGGGCGACCTCTCGCAGAAGATCAACGTCACCGCGCGCGGGGAGATCCTGGAGCTGAAGGAGACCATCAACACGATGGTCGACCAGCTGTCCGCCTTCGCCGGCGAGGTCACCCGGGTCGCCCGCGAGGTCGGCACCGAGGGCCGGCTCGGCGGTCAGGCGGACGTCAAGGGCGTCTCCGGTACCTGGAAGGACCTGACGGAGTCGGTCAACGTCATGGCCGACAACCTGACCGCCCAGGTGCGCTCGATCGCCGAGGTCACCACCGCGGTGGCCCAGGGCGATCTGACACAGAAGATCCGGGTGGACGCCCGCGGGGAGATCCTGGAGCTGAAGGAGACCATCAACACGATGGTCGACCAGCTCTCCGCGTTCGCCGACGAGGTGACGCGGGTGTCCCGCGAGGTCGGTACCGAGGGCAATCTGGGTGGCCAGGCCACGGTGCGCGGGGTGTCGGGCACCTGGAAGGACCTCACCGACAACGTCAACGTCATGGCGTCCAACCTGACCGGCCAGGTGCGTTCCATCGCCCAGGTGGCCACCGCCGTCGCCCGCGGCGACCTCTCGCAGAAGATCATGGTCGAGGCGAAGGGCGAGGTCGCCGCGCTGGCCGGCGTCATCAACACGATGGTCGACACGCTGTCCGCGTTCGCCGACGAGGTGACACGGGTGGCCCGGGAGGTCGGCACCGAGGGCCGGCTCGGCGGCCAGGCGCAGGTTCCCCACGTCGCGGGTACCTGGAAGGACCTGACCGACAACGTCAACTCCATGGCGAACAACCTCACCGGCCAGGTCCGCAACATCGCCCTCGTCACGACGGCCGTCGCCAACGGTGACCTGTCCAAGAAGATCGACGTGGACGCGCGGGGCGAGATCCTGGAGCTGAAGACCACCATCAACACGATGGTCGACCAGCTGTCCTCCTTCGCGGCCGAGGTCACCCGCGTGGCCCGCGAGGTCGGCAGCGAGGGCAGACTGGGCGGCCAGGCCGAGGTCGAGGGCGTCTCCGGCACGTGGAAGCGGCTCACCGAGAACGTCAACGAGCTGGCCGGCAATCTCACCCGCCAGGTCCGGGCCATCGCCGAGGTCGCCAGCGCGGTCGCCGAGGGCGACCTGACCCGCTCGATCACCGTCGACGCCTCGGGAGAGGTGGCCGAGCTCAAGGACAACATCAACTCCATGGTCGGTTCGCTGCGGGAGAGCACCCGGGCCAACCAGGAGCAGGACTGGCTCAAGTCCAACCTGGCCCGCATCTCCGGCCTGATGCAGGGCCACCGCGACCTCGCCGCCGTCGCGGAACTCGTCATGGACGAACTGACCCCGCTCGTCGCCGCCCAGTACGGGGCCTTCTACCTCGCCGAGGACGGCCCCGGCGGCCCCCGACTCATCCTGGTCGGCTCCTACGGCCGCCCCGCCGGCTCCGGCGAGGGCATCGGTTTCGCCTTCGGGGAATCGCTCGTCGGACAGGCCGCGCGCAGCCACCGGATCATCGTCACCGACCAGGTCCCCAGCGGCTACGTCATCTCCTCGGGGCTCGGTCACACCACCCCGGGCAGCCTGATCATCCTGCCGATCGTCGTGGAGGACCAGGTCCTCGGCGTGATCGAGCTCGCCTCCTTCTCCGCCTTCACCCCCGTACACCAGGACTTCCTCGGCCAGTTGATGGAGACCATCGGCGTCAACCTCAACACCATCGTCGCCAACGCCCGTACCGACGAACTCCTGGAGGAGTCCCAGCGGCTGACCGGGGAACTCCAGGCACGTTCGGAGGAACTGCAGGTCCAGCAGGTGGAACTGCAGCGTTCCAACGCGGAGCTGGAGGAGAAGGCGGCCCTCCTCGCCAGCCAGAACAGCGACATCGAGGCCAAGAACCTGGAGATCGAACAGGCCCGGCAGGAACTGGAGGACCGAGCCCGGCAGCTGTCGCGCGCCTCCACCTACAAGTCCGAGTTCCTGGCCAACATGAGCCACGAGCTGCGGACACCGCTCAACAGCCTCCTGATCCTCGCCCAACTGCTGGCCCAGAACCCGACGCGCAACCTCTCCCCGAAGCAGGTCGAGTACGCGGGCATCATCCACTCGGCGGGCTCCGACCTGCTGCAACTGATCAACGACATCCTCGACCTCTCGAAGGTCGAGGCGGGGAAGATGGACGTCAACCCCGAGCGGGTGGACCTGCCGCAGCTGCTGGAGTACGTCGACGCCACCTTCCGGCCGCTGACCACGCAGAAGAGCCTCGACTTCACCGTCACCACCGCCCCCGACGCCCCGGCCGACCTGCTCACCGACGACGCCCGGCTGCGCCAGATCCTGCGCAACCTGATCTCCAACGCGGTCAAGTTCACCGAGCGCGGCGGTGTCGAGCTCCGGATCGAACCCGCCGCGGCCCCCGAGGTCCCCGCCGGGCTCCCCGGCCGCGCGCCCATGCTCGCCTTCCGGGTACGGGACACCGGCATCGGCATCCCGGAACAGCAGCTGGAATCCGTCTTCGGCGCCTTCCAGCAGGCCGACGGCACCACCAGCCGCAAGTACGGCGGCACCGGGCTCGGGCTCTCCATCAGCCGCGAGATCGCCCAACTCCTCGGCGGTGCCGTCACCGCCGAGAGCACACCGGGGCAGGGCAGCACCTTCACCCTCTTCCTGCCGGTCAGCCGGGCGGACTACGAGGAGGAGCCCGTCCCCGAGGCCTCCTCCGCGGCGGCCCGGCCCACGGCCACCGCCGGACGCCCCGTACCGGCCGGCGCCGCCGGCACGACCGCTCCCGTCCCGCCGCAGCGGAGGGCCCGACGTCTCCTGGTGATCGAGGAGCGCCCCAACGGCCTGCTCTCCCTCGTCGCCGAGAGCGCCGACCGGGACCTCACCCCCGACCACCGGCCGTCCGGTGACCACCACGAGGGCGTCCAGGTGGTCAACGCCACGAGCTCGCGGGAAGCCGCCGCGGCCCTGGCCTCGCATTCCTTCCACTGCGTCGTCCTCGAACTCGACATGCCCGGCGGCGAGGCGCTGCGCTTCCTCGACGCGCTCGACGGAGACCCGGCGCTCTCCTCCCTCCCGGTCCTCGCGCACAACAACCCCCGCCTGAAGAGCGGACAGGAACGGGCGGTGCGGGACCGGGCCGCGTCACGCCGGCTGGAACTGCTGTCGAGCCTGGACGAGCTACGGGAACGCATCGTGCTGCACCTGTCCGCCGAGCGACCGGGGGACGTACTGCCGCTCGTCCACGCGGAGACCCAGGACCGGCAGAGTGCCCCTCCGCTCGACGACGACCTGGCCGGACGCACCGTCCTCGTCGTCGACGACGACGCGCGCAACCTGTACGCCCTCAGCGGCGTGCTGGAACTGCACGGTGTGCGCGTGCTCCACGCGGAGGACGGCCGCAAGGGAATCGACACGCTCGTCCGCAACGAAGGCGTCGACCTGATCCTGATGGACGTGATGATGCCCGAACTGGACGGCTACGCGGCGACCGCCGAGATCCGACGGATGCCGGCCTACGCGGGGCTGCCCATCATCGCGGTCACCGCCAAGGCGATGCCCGGCGACCGGGAGAAGAGTCTCGCCGCGGGGGCCAGTGACTACGTGACCAAGCCCGTCGACGCCGACGACCTCATCTCCCGCGTCCGGCACTGGCTCATCGGATGACCCCCGACACCCAGCGGCCCGACGACGACACCCGACGGCCCGACGACATCCGACAGCTCGACGACATCCGACAGCTCGACGACATCCGACAGCTCGACGACATCCGGCGGCCCGACGACGCCCGCTCGCCCGGAACGCTCGCCGAGGAGCCGCCGCGCAACACCGTCCCCCACCAGGCGCCGACCCCCCTCGGGCGCCTGGTCGCCACCGTCGAACGGCTCCGCCGCGAGGTACGGGAGGCACACGCCGCCGCGGACGGCAGGGCACTGGTCGAACTGGCCAAGGGCATCCTCATCGGACAGCTCAGCTGCACCCCCGCCGCGGCGGCACGCCAGCTCGACGAGCTGTCCCGCGAGACCGGGCTGTCCCACCTGGAACTCGCCGCCGACATCGTCAACCAGGCCTCCCGCGACCACGTCAGTGAGGTCGCCGCCGCGTTCGCCCGGCGCACCGGAACACCGGACGCGGCCGAGCGGTCCACCTCGGTGTCGGTGCGGCTGCGTACCGCCGAGAGCGGGGTACTGGCCGCCGCCGACGACACCCAGGCAGTGGCCGAATCCCTCCTGACGAACGCCCTCGGACCCCTGGGAGCGGACGCCGTCGCCGTCTGGCGCGCGGCCCCCGACGGCTCGCTGGCCCTCGCCGGCCACGCCGGCTTCCCGCCCGGCGAAGCCGCGCGCTGGCGCCACGTCCCCCCGGGCGTCTCCACCGTCGCCCGCCTCGCGCTGCGCGAACGCCGACTGGTCACCCTCGCCCGGATCCAGCACGACGGACCTCCCTCGATCGGCCACATCCAGCGGCCCGACGGCGGGCGGATGGCCGTACCGGCCGGGACCGGCGGACGGATCCACGGCGTCCTCGAAATCTGCTGGCCACAGCCGCTCGCGCCACAACCCCCGCAGATCGAGCGCCAGGTCGAGGCCCTCGCCGAACTCTGCGCCCGCACCATGGACGCCGCGACCCCGGCCGACCCCGGCGCCCTCGACGCGGTGCTCCCGGACGTCGCGGAGCTGATCGACCTCTCCGAAGGCCTGCACGACCCCGCCGTCGTCCTCACCCCGGTACTCGATCACGACGGCCGGCTCACCGACTTCCGCATCCGCCACGCCAGCAGCCGGTTCGTCGACCCCGCCGGGCGGCCGCGCGGCTACGTGAACGGCGCGCGGCTGCTGGAGGCCTACCCGATGGCCGCCGGCGAGAGCGGGCTCTTCGACATCGTCGAGCGCGTGCACGCGACGGGCGAGCCCTTCCGTGCCGAACGCATGAGCCTGACCGCGCTCGTCGACCAGATCCCCCTCATCTCCGTCGCCGACATCAGCGTCAGCCGGCACGGGGCCGCCGTCCTGCTGATCTGGCGCGTCGAGGACGAGACGGCACGACTGGCCGACCTCCTCCAGCACGCCCAGCGCCTGGGACGGATCGGCGGCTTCGAGGAGAACCTCGTCACCGGAGGCATCACCTGGAACGCGCAGCTGTACGCGCTCCACGGACTGCCGACCACCGCCCCGCCCGTCCGGCTGCGGGAACTGCCCGGCTACGCCCACCCCGACGACTCCGCCGCCCTGGCCCGCTTCCTCCGGGCCGTGCTGCGCTACCGCCGGCCCGCCTCCGTCAACCTGCGCCTGCGCAGGTCCGACGGCATCACCCGGCACATCCGCGTCGTCGCCGAGCCCGTCCTCGACGCCGACCAGCGACTCCACGCCGTCCGGGGCGCCTACCAGGACATCTCCGCTCAGCACTGGACCGAGGTCGCCCTGGCCGCGACCCGCGATCAACTCGCGCACACCGAGGCCGAGTCCGCCGAACGCAACCGGCTCGCCCTGCAACTCCAGCACGCGATCATGCCGCCCACCCCGCCGGCCATCGAAGCCCCCGGCGTGCGCGTCGCCGTCCGCTACCGACCCGCCGAGACCGAATCGCTCGTCGGCGGAGACTGGTACGACACGGTGGTCCTGCCCTCCGGGCTGGTCATGCTCTCCGTGGGCGACGTCGCCGGACACGGCATCGAAGCGGCCACCGGCATGGTCGTCCTGCGCAACGCGCTGCGCGGCCTCGCCGTGACCGGAGCGGGCCCCGCCCAGCTGCTGTCCTGGCTCAACACGGTCACCCACCATCTCGCCAAGCACGTGACGGCCACCGCGGTCTGCGGGATCTTCGACCCCAGCACCCGGGTGATGCGCTGGGCGCGCGCCGGGCACCTGCCGCCCGTACTCGTCCGCGCCGGCGAGGCGGAAGCCTTCCCGCTCATCGAGGGCCTGTTGCTCGGCGCGCTCCCCGAGGTGACGTACGCCGAGCGGGAGGTGCGGCTCGAACAGGACGACACCCTGCTGATGTACACCGACGGACTGGTGGAGCGCCGGGACTCCTCGGTGCAGGACTCGCTCGGCCACCTCATGAACGCGGCGGCCGCCGGCGCCGGAGACCTGGACCGCCAGTTGGACCGCCTCCTCGCCGAGAGCCGCTCCGACACGGACGACGACACCTGCGTCATCGGGATCCAGGTCGGCTGACGCGGCACGGCGACGCCGTAGACTCGGCCCGTGATCACCCATCGCCTCGTCCGGACCTGGGAGGTCCTCCCCGGCGAGGGGTACGCGACCGCCTGGGCCGAGCTCACGGGGCGCCGGCTCGGCGCACGCGGGCGGGCCGTCGCTCTGGTCCCCGAGCCGTACTGGTTGACGTACACGCTGGAGACCGGCGAGGACTACGTGACCTCGCGCCTGCACGTCACCGTGGATTCGGGGGGCGCGGGGGACGCGACGACCCGCAGTCTCGACCTCCGCAACGACGGGGGCCGCTGGACCGTGGACGGGACGCACCGCCCCGACCTCGACGGCGCCCTCGACTGCGACCTGGGGCTGTGCCCGCTCACCAACACGATGCCCGTCCTGCGCCACGACCTGCACCGAAGGCCGGACGGGGGACCGCACGACTTCCTCATGGCCTGGGTGTCGGTACCCGATCTGGCGGTCAGCGCGAACCGGCAGACGTACACGCCCCTCGCGCCCGCCGGGAACGTCGCGCGGGTCCGCTACTCGTCCGGCGACTTCCACAGCGACATCGAGTTCGACGAGCGGGGACTGGTCCTCGACTACCCCGAACTGGCGACCGCGCTCACCCGTTGACGCGTACGGCTTCCGGCCCCTGGGGGAGTGCGCGGGCCGTGTTAGCGTGCGGGCATGCGCGCTCCCCTCGGGTCCTTCGACAACGCGGTGCCGGCTCCCGACTGCCTCGCGGAACTCGCCCCGCCCGTCGCCGAAGCGGTCCGCGGCTGGGCCGGGGACGTGCCCGCCGACCAGATCGTCTACGTGGACACCGACCCCGCGATCGCCGACACCGGCGCCTTCGTCGCGCACTACGGACCGGAACTCCTCGACACGTCGGCGAACTGCGTGGTGGTCGCCGCCAAGCGCGGCGGCGAGGTCACCCTCGCCGCCTGCCTCGTGCCCTCCGCCGGCCGGGTCGACGTCAACGGCGCGGTCCGGCGCCACCTGGGCGCGCGCAAGGTGTCCTTCGCGCCGATGGAGACGGCCGTGGAGCTGACGGGCATGGAGTACGGGGGCATCACCCCGCTCGGCCTGCCGGCCGACTGGCCGCTCCTGGTGGACGCGGCCGTCGCCGACATGCCGTACGTACTCGTCGGCAGCGGACGCCGGCGCGGCAAGCTCATCGCCCCCGGGAAGCTGTTCGGGCAGATCCCCGGGGCCGAACTCATCGAAGGCCTCGCGTTCCTCTGACGGCCGGGTACGGATCGGGGTCCAGGACCGGGTCCGGGCATCGGGCGTCGGGCGTCGGGCTCAGTCGATCCCGACGGTGTACGCGGCGCGGTAGCCGACCCCGTCGGGGGCGAGGGCCAGCGTCATCGCGGCGCCCGCGGCGCGGTAGCGGCTGTCACGGGCGTTGGGGTGCGCCGGCGCGCGGCGCTCCGTGTAGGGCGGGCGGGCGTACACCTGGATCAGCAGGTCCTCGGGGAAGAAGAACTGCGAGGTCGTCTCGGTGCGGCGGTCGGGGCGCACCTTGAAGTGGATGTGCGGTGCCAGCCCGGCGTACCAGCCGGGCACGATCGTGCGGAACGTACCGCGGCCGGCGCCGTCCGTGACCTGCGTACCGCGCAGGAACGTGGACCCACCGGTGGAGTAGGCCCCCGAGGCATCGGCGTGCCAGATGTCGACTGCCGCGTCCTTGACGGGCCGGCAGCCGTCGGAGACCCGTACGACGGTGAGGTCGAGCCGGAACGGCACCCCCTCGCGGCCCTCCGTGATGTCGGAGCGGACCCGGTCCAGGTCGAGGTAGTACGGGCCGGCGCCCGCCTTGACTGCGAGAACGCAGGCCGGGGTGCTGCCACCGGGCGACGGAGCGGCGGTCGGCGCCGAGGAAGGCTGCCCCGACGCCCCCCGGGTGGCGGCCGGGCCGGAACAGGCCGCCGTCAGCGCCGCGACCCCGGCCGACCCGGCAGCGAGCAGGAGGGCACGGCGGCTGGTCGGGGAACTGCCGTTCTCGGTCATGCGAACCTCTCCCGCGCGCGGCGCGACCGTCGCACGCGTACGCGCGCCGGCCACCGATCGCGCCCACCGTGCCGGACGGAACGCGTCGCGGCCATCACCGACACACCCGGCCGGGCAGACCGCACCGCCGTGGGGGATCGACACCCGAACGAGGACATGTTCCGATCTCGTTCGCACCTACGGTGGTGATGTCACGAGGAGCGGCAGGAACCGGAAAACGGACAAGGACAGGAGGAGGCCGATGGACCACTTCGCCCCCGAGGGGTACACCAGCGTCGCACCCTGGGTCGTCACCGACGACACGGGCGCACTGCTCGACTTCATCACCGCGGCGTTCGACGGCGAGGAGATCGCCCGGGTCGCCGTCGCGGACGGCAGCATCGGCCACGGCGAGATCCGGGTCGGCGACACGGTCGTCCTGGCCTTCGACCGGCGACCCGACTGGCCGGCCACGCCCTCCCTGCTCCGGATCTACGTGCGCGACGCGGACGCCGCGATGGCCGCTGCCGTGGCCCACGGAGCCCGTGTGATCACCGAAGCCTCCGACAGTGCGTGGGGGGACCGCGGGGGCCGGGTCAAGGACCCGTTCGGCAACATCTGGTGGGTGGTGAGCCGGGTCGAGGAGGTCCCGCCGGACGAGGCCTGGCGGCGCATGTCCGAACCGAAGTACGCCGCATCCATGAGCACGGCCCAGCGGACCCTGGACGCCGAACTCAGCGGCCGCGCCACGGGCGTGGCCAGCACCCCGCAGCGGCCGACGGACGGCACGGCCTGACGAGGACCATCGGATCGTCGTCCTCGTCCACCGGCGGCTCAGGTACGGCAGGTCCCGGCCGGCCATATGATCTTGTGGCCCCGGCTCACCGTGTGCCGGGACCGGCTTGTGGGGCGGGGGACGACCGACGGTGAAGCCACTCATGGCCGCCGTCCGTGGCGGCGACGCGCAAGCGGTGGACGCACTGCCGGCCGCAGGCGCCGACCCGGACACCGAAGACGAAGACGGCACTCCCGCACTCCGCCTGGTGGTCGAAGCCTTCGACCACCCGATCGTGGAGGTCCTCCTCCAGGCGTCGGCCGGGACGGAGTGCGCCGACAGCGCGGGCCGCACCCCGCTGCTGCGCGCGATCGAGCTCGGTGCATGCGACATCGTGGAGTCGCTCATCACCCACGGCGCCCGCCTGTGGGTCACGGACGCCCGGGGGCGCGACGCCCTGGAACTGGCCCGGTACTGGTACGGCAGGGACCTCGTCGCCGAGCTCCACCGCGCGACCGGCCTCCAGGGGCCGGTCGTTCGCCGCACCGTCCCGACCGATTCCGAGGCGTGGATCAGCGAGGAACTGTCCCTGGGCGGGCTCGCCTTCAGGACCGGGCACGCGGCGATACCGACCGGGCTGGAATGGCGCCACGGCATCGTGACGTCCTTCGACGAACTGCTGTCCCGCGCGCCGGCCGAACCGGACGTCGACCACGAGGTGTGGTGGGAGACGACCGCCGCACTCCACCAGCACCACGCGCATCACCACCGCACCGTCTGGGACGCGGCCGCGGCCCTGCGCCATCGGCCGGATCCGCTGGAACGACGCTTCGGCGCGGAGGTCATACGCGGGGGCATCCCGAGGCCCTCGCCGCAGCCGTGGAACGTACGGGGGACGAGGACGCGACGGTTCGCCGGACCGCATGCCACGTCCTGGTCGTCGCGCCCCCGCACGACCGGGCGGCCTCGGACTCACTCGCCGCCCGCCTCGCCGACCCGGACCCGCACGTGCGCGTGGAGGCAGCCGCACGGCCGGCGCTGCGGGACGATCCGCGAGGCGACGAGATCCTGCGTGAACTCGACCCCGCGGACCAGAACTCCCCTCACCACTGGCTGCTGTACGACGTGTACCGGCATCGGCGGCGCTGTTGACCCCTGGTCCGGCGGGGCTACCGTTGACGCTGTTGCGCGGGGACGGCGAAGGGGGAGCTTCATGCTGGACGAGGCGATGGTCGCGCTGGCCGCGTCGGTGGGGTCGGGTGTCGTGCAGGCGGCGGGAACCGACGCCTGGCAGGTCATGCGGAACCGGCTGGCCCGGGTGTTCGGCCGCGGGGACCGGCAGCAGGAGGCCGTCCAGCTGGAACGTCTGGACCGCACCGCGGCGGAGCTGACGGCAGCCGGGCAGGACGGCGACGAGCCGGAGGGCGACGAGCCGGCGGCGAACGGCAGCGAGGAGCGGGCCCGGCACGGCGCCGCCTGGCGGACCCGCACCGAGGACCTGCTGGACCAGCTCGACCCGGACGAACGGGCCGCGGTCGCGGCGGAGTTCCGGGCGCTGCTCGCCGCGGCCGCGGCGGCGCGCCCGACCGCCGGAGGAACCACCCGGAACACCTACTTCGGCCCGACGGCGGTGCAGTCCGGGGACGGCAACGTGCAGGTGAACCGGTTCGACTCCCGCCCGTGAGCGGGACGGAGCCCGACACGGGCGACGGCGGCGCCGCCGACGGTCGTCCCGGTGACACCTACCACGGCCCGTCCGGAGTACAGCGCGGCAGCGGGAACCTCCAGGTCAACGTGCACGAGCACCGCGTCGGCATCCTGTCGGCCTGCGCTGTCGCCCTGGTGTGCGTGGCCACCGTGATCGCCGTCCGGGTGGGCGGCACGGGCCAGGACTCCGGGGCGGGCGCCCCGTCCGGCGGGAGCTCGGCCCCGGCCACGGCTACGGCTCCTCGTACGGGCACGGCGGATCCGTCGGCCCTGACCGGGCGGCTGGTCAACCGCGACAGCGGGTTGTGCCTGCGGGTGTCGGGCACCGAGGACGACGTCGTCGCGGTGCAGGACACCTGCACGGCCGACGCCGACCGGACCTGGACGCTCGCCCAGCGGGACGGCGGCGGCGACACCCGCACGCTGCGCAACGCGTACAGCGGCCGATGCCTGGCCGTGGTCGGCCCGGAGAACCTGGCCCCCGTCAGGCAGTTCGCCTGCGCCACCGCCCACCACGACGAGCAACACTGGGAATTGCTGTGGGGGAGCGGTGACCGGGCCGACCATTTCGTACTGCGCAACGCCGTCACCGCGAGGTGCCTGCTGGTCCAGGGGCCCGGGGCGGGCCGGCCCGCGGCGCAGATCTCCTGCGGCGAGCAGTACGACGACCAGTGGTGGCACCTCGCCCCGTAGGCGTCGTCCCGTAGGGCACGTCCTGTCCCTGGGAGGTCGACCGTCGGCGGACGAGGCGCACCGATGTCGGTGCCGTCCCCTACCGTGCCCGGCATGAGGCACTGGATTCACGGGCCGCTCGGCCGGCTGCACGGTCAACTCCCGTACGACGAGGAGACCAATGTCGTCTTCTTCCGGGGCATGTCTCTGGACACGCTGACACGGGGACTCCTCGGCCTGCGGCGTCGGCCGCTCGCGTACGGCAAGGGCGCCGAGTGGGGGCTGGTGATGCACGACATGCTCGGCTGGGATGTCGGCGACACCGATCCCACCGACTACGAGAAGGTGTGTCCACCCGGCGGCGAACTGGCCGTGTTCGTCACCGAGCCGTGCAGCGCGAAGGCACACGGCCCCTGGTTCGCGTACTACCGCGGCGGACACCTGTGCACCGGCTTCAGCTTCGAGGCGCCGGGGGACCGGGTGGGTGAGGATCCCGACGTGCTGTTGCCCGCCCTCGTGGCGGCCGGCCTGGTCGGCCCCCACGCGCAACACGGTACGGAGGACTTCGAGGAACGGATCGTGCGGGCGATCACGGAAGCTCTCTCCCTTCCCGAACTCGAACTACCGTGACCTGAGGCGGTCAGGAGGAGCTGTCCTGCCGCCGGTGCGAGCGCACCAGTGTCCGCAGCATCGCCGCTCCCGCCACCACCGCGCACAGGTGCAGCACCACCGCGACGGCGGGGTGCTCGGGAGGGCGTGCGCCGGCCGGGTCGGCCAAGGCCAGGTACAGCGTGACCGGTAGCTTCCAGCCGCTCCAGGCGAACAGCGAGCCCGATCCGACCCAGCCGAGCACCAGCGGCACGGTGCGGGGCAACCGGGCCGGCCGTGCCCGGGTGATGACCCCGACGGCGGCGGAGCAGGCGAGCGCCCAGAAACCGGAGACCGCCCCCAGCACGTACCAGTCGGTGACCCGGTCGGCCGGGTGCGCGATACCCGCCGTGCCGCCGGCCGCCCAGTAGAGCCAGCACAGCCCCACCGTCGCACCGACCACGGCCGCCCAGGGCAGGGCCGTGCGCGGGCCGTCGCCGACCCGCCCCGCGAACGACGCGGGCCAACGCCGCCGCAGGTACGCGGGGACCGCGAGGGCCAGCCCCAGCCCCATCCCCAGAAAGCCGAACTGGACCAGTACGCCCTCCCAGACCGGCATGGCCGGATCGGCCGGATCTGCCGGATCGGCAGGACCCGCCGAATTCCCGGCCTCGCCGGGCGAGCCGCCGCCCGCGTCCAGGAGCGCGCCCAAGACGCCGAACGGGAGGATCGAGACGAGGAACCCCGACCCCACCCACACGCAGAACACGACGGGCCACCCCGGTATCCGCATGCCCCACGGCCGCACCAGCGCGAGCGCCGACGCGATCCCGATCGCGGCCATACCGACCGTGACGGCGTTGAGCACCACCCACTCCGCCATGCCGAACCCCTGGCCGACCGGCAGCAACCCCATGAGTGAGCCCACCACCCAGGACACCTTGATCAGCAGGTACGGCAACAGCGCCAAGGCGCCCCCGTAAGCCGCTCGTCGCCCGACCCGATCCCAGCGATCCACCTGAACTCCCCTTTCAGCAGCAGGAATTCCATCCTCGAAGGTCGACCCGAGCGGCCGCATCCCCCGCCTGTCGCACCTGCCTCCCCCATCCGGGGGAGGCGACGGGACACCAGGGGCCCGTCCACTCGGGCCGGGCGAGGGCGGCGCGCACGAAAATTTCACAACTCGGCGCGGCCGGCGCGCGGTACGCGCCGCCGCCGGTGTTCCGGCGGCTCGCCGCGGCCCGCCAGGACCCGCTCCGGAGCCGCCGCAGGGCCGGATCCGCAGGCGTCCGCGCTCCCGGCCCTCGCTCGGCGGGGTCGGTGGGCGGGTGTCCCGCTTGGCCTGAACCCGTTCGGTCGGCGGCGCGCTCGATGAGGGCCCCGCCAGCAGGGGGGGGCCGGGAACATGGCAGGCGGTGGCGGTGCGGGCCGTGGAGCGGCGTCGCGTTCGCCCCCGAGGCCGGTACCGGCGAGCGGTCCGGGTGCGGCGGGAAATAGAGGTCCCGGGGTCACCCGCGCGTCGGGCGGGGGCGGCCGGCCGGCCGAAGGGTGGCGCGCGCGGGCTGTTCGGGGTCCGCCCGACCGGGCCGTGCCTACGTCATGTGCGGAGCACCTTTGCTCAATCATGACCGCGACATGGCAGGGATGTTACGCGTCCGTGGGCCTCTTGTGGGTGAGAGAGGGGTGGGTCAACCTTTCGTAGCGACAGCCCGTCGAGCTTCGCATTGTCATGGTCATGCCCATGTCTATGGCGATGTCCGTGATCGTACGGCTGCCGCTCCGCCCGCAGTGCCCACCCAGAGGAGGACCCCCCACATGTCCGTGATGCGTCACACCCGCCGGAGGCTCGCCGGCATCAGCGCGACCGCCGTCGTCGCCCTCGCACTCGGCGCGGCCGCCGCGTTACCCGCCTCGGCGGCCGACAACGGCCCGCAGGGCGTCATCGAGAACGCCGGCGCCGCCGGGACCGTCTCCGGCAGCTACATCGTGACCCTGAAGGACTCCGCCGCCCGCTCCACCGCGGACAGCGGCAAGGCCGTCGCCAAGCGGTACGGCGCGAAGATCGACAAGACGTACAGCGCCGCCCTCAACGGCTACTCCGTCGAGGTCTCCGAGGCGCAGGCGAAGAAGCTCGCCGCCGACCCGGCGGTCAAGTCCGTCGTGCAGAACCGTGTCTTCACCGTCGACGCGACCCAGCCCAACCCGCCGTCCTGGGGCCTGGACCGCATCGACCAGCGCGCGCTCCCGCTCAACCAGAGCTACACCTACCCGGACAAGGCCGGCGAGGGCGTCACCGCCTACATCATCGACACCGGTGTCCGCATCACACACCAGGACTTCGGCACCCGCGCCTCCTACGGCTACGACGCCATCGACAACGACAACACCGCCCAGGACGGCCACGGCCACGGCACGCACGTCGCCGGCACCGTCGCGGGCGGCGCGTACGGCGTGGCCAAGAAGGCCAAGATCGTCGGCGTCCGCGTGCTCGACAACAACGGCAGCGGCACGACGGCCCAGGTCGTCGCGGGCATCGACTGGGTGACCCGCAACGCGGTCAAGCCGGCGGTGGCCAACATGTCGCTCGGCGGCGGCGCGGACTCCGCGCTCGACACCGCCGTGCGCAACTCCATCGCCTCCGGCATCACCTACGGCGTCGCCGCGGGCAACGAGTCCACCAACGCGTCGACGAAGTCCCCGGCGCGCGTCGCCGAGGCCATCACGGTCGGCGCCACCACCAACACCGACGCCAAGGCCAGTTACTCCAACTACGGCACGGTCCTGGACATCTTCGCGCCGGGCTCGTCCATCACCTCCTCGTGGGGCACCGGCGACACGGCCACCAACACCATCTCCGGCACCTCGATGGCCACCCCGCACGTGGTCGGCGCGGCCGCGCTGTACCTGGCGCAGAACCCGGCGAGCACCCCGGCCCAGGTCCGCGACGGCCTGGTGAGCGCCGCGACCCCGAACGTGGTCACCAGCCCCGGCACGGGATCGCCGAACCTGCTGCTCAACGTCGGTGAGGGCGGCACCGTCCCGCCCGGCAAGCGGTTCGAGAACACCGCCGACTACGCGATCAACGACAACGCCACCGTCGAGTCGCCCGTCACCGTGGGCGGGGTCGCCGGCAACGCCCCGGCGTCACTCGCCGTCGCGGTCGACATCAAGCACACCTACATCGGTGACCTCAAGGTGGACCTGGTCGCGCCCGACGGCACCGTCTACACCCTCCACAACCGCAGCGGCGGCAGCGCGGACAACATCATCAAGACCTTCACGGTCAACGCCTCCGCCGAGGTGGCCAACGGAGTGTGGAAGCTCCGCGTGAACGACAACGCCAACGTCGACACCGGCAAGATCGACTCCTGGGCGCTGCAGTTCTGAGATCGGGAACGGCGCGTGACTTCTGAGTCGCGATGAACAGGCGGGGGCGACCACAGGGCGGTCGCCCCCGCCGCTGCGCGCCCACGTCCAGGGCGTCCGACGGTCCCGCCGACGTCGCGGCGGATGGCGAGCCGTCGATTGTTCGAGCCGAGAGGGTGTCCGGGATCAGCGTCACGACGTGGGGGAACACGGGCCGGGGTGAGGCGTTCGGGCCCGGTCGGCGACCACGACGACAGAGACGGCGATACCACCAGAGGTCAGCACGCATTGCCGGGCTGGTACGGGCGAAGAGCCCGTGGACCGACTCGGCGGCGGGTCCTCCCAGATGTGAGGAGCGTGTTGCTGGGCGCGCAGGTCGCCGGGCCGTCTACGCGGCATCGGCGGTGCTCGGATACCAGCGCCGGATCCAGCGGCGGCGCCGGCACCACCAGCCCCTCGATGATCAGCAGCGCGTCCCGACCCCCGGTGAACTCCTTCGAGACACCGTTCGGCTTTGTGGCACCATGTGCGGCATGACGATCAACCGAAAGGTCCATGCCGCGTAGACGGCCAGGACGCATCCGGGCAGGCATCCCGGACCGGCAGCAGTCACCTCTCTCGAGGCAGGCCATCGACCGCCTCTCCTCACGAACGCTGTCCGAGGTCGTTCACCTTGAACGCACGCGGAACTATCTCCGGCCCGGGGACATCAGCGCGGCATTGCGTCTGTGGAAGGACTACGTCCACCGGCCCACGCGCGAGCTCTGGCACGATGAGGAGTTCGGCAACGTCCACCGGTACTGCTGCGGCAACCCGTTCGAAGGCCGTGCCCTGCTCGACGGCGTGATCCGAGCACTGTCACCTCGCGGAGCCCGCGAACTCCGCACGATCATCGAAGAGCTCGACGCTTTCATGGGCCCGCCCGATCCAGCAGCAGACCGCCGAAGGTGAAGGACAAGCTCAGCGAGGTCCGAAAACAAAAGGCAAGGAGATGGACCACTCCTTGCCACTCTCAAGATATAGCGCAACGGGGGGCTTGCGGCAAGGCCCCCGTCGTCCCGCAGACTCTCCCACCGACAGAGCGAAATCCGGGATTCACGAATTCTGTGCGCCCCTATCGGCATACGGATTTCGTGCGACGTGCTGATGGGGGAATTGCGATGATCGACGTGATCGTTGTCGGCGGCGGGCCGACCGGTCTGATGCTGGCCTGCGAGTTGCGGTTGCACGGTGTGCGCGTGCTCGTGCTGGAGAGGGAGACGGAGCCGACTCCGTTCGTCCGCGCGCTCGGCCTGCACGTGCGCAGCATCGAGGTGATGGCCCAGCGCGGCCTGCTGGAGCGGTTCCTCGAGCACGGCCGGCGCTTCGAGGTCGGCGGCTTCTTCGCCGGCCTCGGCACGTCCTGGCCCGACGGGATGGACACCGCCCACTCGTACGTCCTCGGCATCCCCCAGCCCGTCACCGATCGCCTGCTGTCCGAGCGCGCCACCGAGCTCGGTGCCGAGATCCGGCGCGGCCACGAGCTGGTCGGGCTGAGCCAGGACCAGGACGGGGTGAGCGTCGAGCTGGGAGACGGTACGCGGCTGCGTTCGCGCCACCTCGTCGGCTGCGACGGCGGCCGCAGTACGGTGCGCAAACTGCTCGGCATCGGCTTCCCCGGCGAGCCCTCCCGGGTCGAGACGCTGCTCGGCGAGATGGAGTTGACCGCGGAGCCCGACACGCTGGCCGCCGTGATGGCCGAGGTACGCAAGACACACCTGCGGTTCGGCGCCGCGCCCCTCGGGAACGGCGTGTACCGCGTCGTCGTACCGGCCGAGGGGGTGGCCGAGGACCGGGCCGCCGCGCCGACCTTCGAGGAGTTCAAGCAACGGTTGCGGGCCGTCGGCGGTACCGACTTCGGTGCCCACTCACCGCGTCGGCTGTCGCGGTTCGGCGATGCCACCCGGCAGGCCGAGCGCTACCGGGTCGGCCGGGTGCTGTTGGCCGGTGACGCGGCGCACATCCACCCGCCCACCGGTGGCCAAGGCCTCAACCTCGGGATCCAGGACGCCTTCAACCTCGGCTGGAAACTGGCCGCCGAGGTGGCCGGCTGGGCGCCGGAAGGCCTGTTGGACACCTACGAGGCCGAACGCCACCCGGTGGCCGCCGACGTACTCGACAACACCCGCGCGCAGATGGAGCTGATGTCCACGGAACCCGGGGCAAGGGCGGTGCGCCGGCTGCTGTCCGAGCTGATGGAGTTCGAGAACGTCAACCGGTACCTGATCGAGAAGATCACCGCCATCGGGATCCGCTACGACCTCGGCGAGGGCCACGAACTGCTCGGTCGGCGGATGCGGGACATCACGCTGAAGCGGGGGAGTCTCTACGAGTTGACGCACGAGGGCCGCGGACTCCTGCTGGACCGGACCGGTCGGCTCTCGGTGACCGGCTGGGCCGACCGGATCGACCATGTCGTCGACGACAGCGAGGACGTGGACGTGCCCGCGGTGCTGCTCCGCCCGGACGGGCATGTCGCCTGGGTCGGCGCCGACCAGCGGGATCTGATCGACCGGGTGCCCGTGTGGTTCGGCGCCCCCAACCGCTAGGTTGTGACGCGTACCAGCCGTTTTCGGCCGGACGGGCCGAGAGTGGCCGTCCGGGCACCCCGTGGAGCAGCACATGTCAGTGACCCGCAGACCGCGCACGGATGCGGTGCTGCCTGTCGGCTGGGCCCTCACCCTCGCCTTCGACGTCCTGGCCACCGCTCTCGCGTCCCTCGCCCTGTGCGCCGTCGGCCTCCTGCTGCCCGGGATCACGGAGGACCACGGCCCTACCACCGGTCCCACCTCGCCCACGGCCCTCGCCGTCTTCGCGACCGCTTTCGCCCTGATCGCCTCCCTGGCCGGGACCGCGACCCTGCTGTCACGGGCCGGGGGCGGCCGGGCCCGCGCCCTCGCGCTGGGGCTCGCGGCCGGGCGTCTCGCGCTGCTGGGGACCGCCGCCGCGACCTTCGTCGCGTACGGCATCCTCACGGTCGAGCCCTGAGGGAGCGAGCCGCTCCGGACACCACCCCGCCGGCCCTGCTCGACGGGGTGGTCGGGCTGTAAGCCCGCTCGCCGAACCCCGCAACCCGGCGGCGTCGGCCCCTCTGATCGGCACCGCGGGGAGCCGATCAGGTGGCCGGCGTGCGCGGAATCCGCGGGGCGTCCTGGGGCAGGTCCTGCGGGACCGTGGCCGCCCCGTCGGCGCGTACGGCGTCCACCACGGCCTGGTGCAGCACGCGGCTGAACTCCTCCGATTCGCAGCGCACCGGGCTGCCGGTCACCGTGAACCAGTCCGAGCCGCCCGTGTACTGGACCGCCACCTGGGCCTCCGGACTCGACCAGGTGGTGTGCACGGTCAGGTCCCCGCTGAGGACACCCGCCTCGTCGGTGCGTACTCCGCCGCGTCCGGCGAAGACTCCTGTCGTCGTCCACGAAGCCCAGGTCATGGCGCATCGCCCCTCACCGCGGAGTGCCTCTGATGCTTCCACGCTACGGCGGGACCGCGATTCCCGCGTCCTCTCGGCGGTGCTGGATGCTCGGGCGGCCCGATGGCGGGGCTCACCGGCCCGGATCAGTGGCCCGCGGCGGCCTTGACCAGGGCTACCGCGGTGCCGATGGCCGCGTCCAGGGTGCCCGCCAGCAGCGCCAGGCCCGTGCCGCCCCCCATGCGGACGCCGCCGTACCAGCCCCAGGTGAACAGCCCGGCGACGCTCACCCCGGCCGACAGCAGCAGGGCGGTGTCCACCTCCATCAGCCCCAGCGCCGCCGAGCCGATCAGGACCAGCGGTCCCGCGGCGGACAGCAGCAGAGGGCTGCTGACGGACAACATGCGGCGCAGCTCGTGGCCGGTCGCCAGCCGACCGTGGACGACCCGGTGGGCCTGCTGGTCCGCGACCAGCGCGGCCAGCCACAGGCCCACGGCGGCGGTCACCACGGTCGCGGCGGCTCCGGTGGCGCTGATGTGCTCGGAGCTCGCGAGCCCGATCACCACCGAGATCATGGTGATGGTGGCGTACAGCCGCTCCTTCAGCCGGGCGGCGGCGAACCGCGGATCACGATCGAAGGCCTGCTCGTCGTCCGCTCCGGGAGCGGCGCCGCCGGGGGACCCGGCCGGGGGCGTCTCGTCAGGGGCCATGGCGCCTACCGTAGGGCCGGCCGACGGCCCTGCCCCGCAGGCGAGCGGGCAGCGCGTCGTCCGGGCCGCACGCTGCCGCCCCTCCGGCTCGACCAGCCCTACCCCGGACGCGCCCGCCTGTCATCCCGCACTGTTCCGGATCCCCTGGTACCGGCCGCCGTTGCTACGTTCCCGAGCGCGGGCCCACACCACTGCGCGCCGGCACCGAGGCCATCGGCCGGGACCCGGCGGTGAGGTCCTCGCGTCAGGCGCCCCGCTGTTCCCCGGTCCCACCGGCCGGGTCCGCGCGACCGGTTCGGCGTAGGACGGCGGGCGTGGTGCCGTACCAGCGCTGGACCGCCCGGCGCAGGGCGCGCGCGTCGGCGTACCCGCTGCGGGCGGCGATCGCGTCGATGCTGAGGTCGGTGCCGTGCAGCAGCCGGGTGATGTGGTCCCGGCGCGCGGCCTCGATCTCGTTGCTCCACGTGGTGTCGTGCTCGTCGAGGCGGCGCTGGAGGGTCCGCGGACTGACGGACATCCGCCGTGCCACCGCGGGCAGCGTGGGAACGGTCTCGTCGTGGACGGAGGTCAGCGCGGTGCGGAAGAGGTCCAGCCAGTTGTGCAGCGGGATCGCTGCGGCGAGGGTCTGATCGGCGTGTCTCCGCAGCACGTTCGACAGCCCCGGCTGCGCGTGCGGTGTCGGCCCGGTCAGGTCGGAGGCGAGGAAGGTGAGGGAGCTGCTCGGGGCCTCGAACTCGATGTTCGCGGTGCCGTACAGCTCGATCAGGGCGTCGTGCCGGCGCGGTGTCCTCGCGGCCAGGGTGACCCGTAGGGGGACGAGACGGCGCCGTGCGGCCGCGCTGAGCCGCCGTTGGTACAGGCCGAGCGCGAAGGCGCGGATGGCGCAGGCCGGTTCGTAGCTCTGGTCCGCCTCGTTGACATGGGTGAGGACGATCTGCTCGCCGTCCTCGGTGATGCGCAAGGTGTCGGTGCCGGGGTCGGCGACGACCGCGAGGTAGGTGGCGGCGTCCCGGATCCCTTCGAGCGGAGTGGGCGCCGAGGTGATCAGGTAGTCCCAGACGCCGAGGGCGCCGACGCCCGACTGCTGGGCCAGCAGCAGCGCCAACTCGGTCCAGGGAACGCGCACGGTCGTCAGTTCCGCGATGCGGATGCCGGTGGCCGCGGGCGTCCGGTACAGGTCGTCGTGGAGATGCTCGGGCGCCAGGCCCAGCAGGTGCGCGTACCCGTGCGCGGGTACGTCGAACAGGCGCGCCGCGGTGACGCTCAGCCGGGTGATGGCCGAGGAGTTGGTGCCCTGGTGTGCTTGCGTGATCACAGGGTCTGAGCATAGACGAGCGGGAAATTCCGCTTCATCCGGCCGACATGGCGCTGAATGTCCCCAACTCGGCGTGTGCGGTCTCCCCGTGGCGCGGACGGTCCCCTGGCCGGCGTGAGCTGCCCTGGGCCTGGCGGTTTGTGCGGCCCTAGCGTGGTGATCGTCCCCGCGGGGTGCGGACGGCCGGGCCGTCGGCCGGGTGCGCCGCACCGAAGTGCCGCCGTCCGAAGGCGGCGTGTCCTACGGGGAGCCTGCCGCCGATCCGTATCACGAGGAGTGCCAGTGGAGTTGACCCGAGACGATTTCGCGCTCGCCGCTTCGGTGCCGGCCCCGGCGTGATGTCGGGCAGGCCCGGTGAACGCACTGCCCCGGACGGGGGTCTGGGCAGTGCGAAGCATCGAGTCCGGCCGGGCACGGCCCACGGCCGGCGGCCTGCGCCGGTCCGTCGAGGAGCACCGACCCGCACGGGGGTGGGTGGGGTCAGTGCGGAATGCTGTCGATCAACTCTCGGGCACCCTGGCGGAGGAGCGCGACGGCCACAGATGTGCCGAGGGTGGCCGGGTCGAGGCGGCCCGCCCACTCGTGCGCGTTCAGGACCACCTTGCCGTCCGGTGAGAACACACAGGCGCGGAGGGAGAGATCCCTTCCGCGTTCCGCCCGCGCGTAGCCGGCGATCGGGCTGTTGCAGTGGCCCTGCAGGACGTGCAGGAGCATCCGCTCGGCGACCGTCTCGCGGTGCGTGTCCGGGTGGCCGAGGGCGCTGACGGTGTCGATGAGCCTGCTGTCGTCCTCCCGGCACTGGAGCGCGAGGACGCCGGCGCCGATCGGCGGCATGAGGGTGTCCACCGGGACGATCTGCGTGATGACGTCCGCGCGGCCGATGCGGTGGAGGCCGGCGACGGCCAGGAGGAGCGCGTCCGCCTCACCGGCGGCGAGTTTCTCCAGGCGCCGGTTGGCGTTCCCGCGCATCGGTACGCATTCCACGTGTGGGTACGCGGCGGCGAGCTGGGCGATCCGGCGCACGGAGGAGGTCCCGACGCGGGTGCCGGGCGGGAGCCGGTCGAGGGTGAGCCCGTCCGGGTGGATCAGGGCGTCACGGATGTCGTCGCGTTCCAGGAACGCCGCGAAGACGGTCCCGGCGGGCAGCGGGCGGTCGGCCGGGACGTCCTTGACGCAGTGCACGGCGAGATCGGCCTCACCCGCGAGGATCGCTGCGTCGACCTCCTTGGTGAAGGCGCCCTTGCCCTCGACCTGTGAGAGGTCCCCCATCCACTTGTCGCCGGTGGTCTTCACCGGCAGGACGGTGGTCCTGATCCCCGGGTGGAGTGCGGCGAGCTCGGCGCGGACGCGCTCCACCTGGGCCAGGGCCATCGGCGAATCGCGGGAGACGATACGGATCAGATCAGCGGGCATGCGGGCACGATACGCCCTCGGACCGTACCGGCGGGCATCGGCGCCGGAGGCCATGACCCGTGACTCGAAAGGAAGTTGGCGACCTCGGGAACACGTTCGATGGACCTGACGCGCCACGGTCGGTCACCCTCGTACGGAACGGCCCACGGCGTCGTTCCGCCCCGCCGAGCGCGCCCGGAGACCCGAGGGGCGCGGCGCGCGTGCCTGCGCCCCGTACTCCTGCTGGAATGGCTGCTTCGGCGGTCCGTGACGAGGAGGTCCGTTGCCGGAACGTGGCGGGAGGCCCACCGGGCCCGAGGGGGTGTGGGCCCGTGTCCGGGCGGCCGAGGCCGCAGTGGGGCAGATCGGTACGACGCTCGACGCGGTGACGACATGCCAGGAACTGGCCGGATTCCTGTCCCGGAACGTGTGCGACGCGGCCGCCGTGGACCTCCTCACGGAGGACGGCGCTCCGCACCGTGTGGCGACGGCGGGGGCCGTGGGGCTGCTCACGGCAGGGGCCGGCGCCTCACCCTCGGTACGGGCCTCCGACGGCGGACACCCGCTCTCCGAGTGGGCGACGGTCGCCGGTGGCGTCCCCGTCCACGTCCTCTCCGTCCCGCTGCCGGACGGGGACCGGGTCCACGGAACGGTGACCGCCGTACGGGCCCGGGTCGGGTTCGGTGACCACGAGGCGGCGACGGTCCACTTCACGGCCCGGCTGGCGGCGGTGCACCTGCGCCACGCGCGGGAACTGGCCGCCACGGAGGACACCGTCTCGCACCTCCAGCGGGCGCTCGTGGCGGAGCCGGGCCGGCCGCACCCCAACCTGGAGGTGGCCGGCCGCTATCTACCGGCCGGCCCGCGGGCGCTGGTGGGCGGCGACTGGTTCGAGACGATCCGCCTCCACTACGGCCGCACCCTGCTGGTGGTCGGAGACGTGATGGGCCACGGGCTCGACGCGGCCGTGGACATGAACGCCTACCGCTCCACCCTGCGTGACGTGGCCTCCACGGACCTCGCCCCGCACCGGGTCCTGCGCCGCCTCGACGCCCTGGCCGCCGAGGACGCGGCCCGCAGACCCGCCACCTGCCTGCTCGTACGCGTCGACCCCGCACGCGGCGTCGCGATGTTCGCGGGCGCCGGCCATCTGCCGCCGGCGGTCTTCGGGGCCGACGGATCGGCCTCGCTGGTCGACCTCCCGGTCGGCCCGCCGCTGGGCACCGGCGTCGGCGGCTACGAGGCCGTCACACGCGCGATCACCCCACAGGAGACCCTGCTGATGTTCACCGACGGGCTGGTGGAACGGCGCGGCGAGGACATCGACGTCTCCCTGGCCCGGCTGGTCGGAGTGCGACCCCCCGTCGGCGCCGGGGTGGACGCGGTGGTGGACGCCGTAGTGGCGGGCCTCGACGCCCGGCACGCCGAGGACGACGTCGCCGTACTCGCCGCCCGGGCCCGCCCCCGCCCGCCCACGGACCCCGGGGCCGTGGCCTCCGGCATGCCCCGAGCGGCGGGCGAACCTACGGTGGGACGGTGAGCCATCGCCTCGCCTGCGTCGCCCTGACCGGGACCCTGTGCGCGACGGCGTTGTCATGCACAGGGACGAGATCCCAGCCGCACGTCCAGGTCGTGCCCGAACCGGTGGTGAAGACCCTGTCCGCGCACGTCACAGCCGTACCCCCGGAGAAGCTGGGCACCACCCACCGCACCGGATGCCCCGTGCCACCCGAGCGGCTGCGCCTCGTCCGGATGAACCACTGGGGCTTCGACGGGAAGGTGCACAGCGGCGAGCTGGTCGTCCACGAGGACGCGGTCGCCCCCGTGCTGCGGGCCTTCGGCCAGGCCTTCGCCGCCCGCTTCCCGATCCGCCGCATGCGCGTCATGGCCGAGTACGGCGGCAGCGACGCCGCAGCGATGGCCGACGACAACACCTCCGCCTTCAACTGCCGGCAGGTCACCGGAGACCCGGGGCGGCTGTCCCGCCACTCCTGGGGCGACGCCATCGACATCAACCCGGTCGAGAACCCGTACGTCGACGTCCGCGGCACCAGCCATCCCCCGAACGGCCGCACCTACCTCGACCGCGACCGCCCCCGCCCCGGAATGATCACCCTGGACGGGGTCGTCACCCGGGCCTTCCGGGAGATCGGCTGGTACTGGGGCGGCCGCTGGAGCCCCCCGGACTACCAGCACTTCTCCGAGGAGGGCGGCTGACACCGGCCCGGCAGGGCGACACCGCCGGCCTCAGC
Source organism: Streptomyces virginiae (assembly GCF_041432505.1). Taxonomy (GTDB): domain Bacteria; phylum Actinomycetota; class Actinomycetes; order Streptomycetales; family Streptomycetaceae; genus Streptomyces; species Streptomyces virginiae_A. Next base: position 331,791 of record NZ_CP107871.1, on the reverse strand, counting down.
CGCCCGGTGCGAAGGTCACCGGCAGGCACTCGGGACCGCGCAGCCCGCCCGGGCGCCGACGGATCCCGTCCGCGCCCGTGTCGAGGGCGAGCCCGGGGAGCCGGCGCAGGACCGTACCGATGGCGATCTGACCCTCCAAGCGGGCCAGCGGCGCCCCCAGGCAGTAGTGGATGCCGTGCCCGAACGCGAGGTGGGCGTTGTCCTGCCGGGTGATGTCGAGGCGGTCGGGGTCGGAGAACCGCTTCGGATCGCGGTCGGCGACCGCCGAGCCGATCAACACGGTCGCCCCGCGCGGGACGGCCACCCCGGCGATCACCACGTCCTCGCGCGCGAACCGCGCGATCCCCGGGCTCACCGGACCGTCGTAGCGGAGGAACTCCTCGATCGCACCCGGCAGCAGGCCGGGGTCGCAGCGCAGCAGCTCGAACTGGTCCGGGTGGGCCAGCAGCGTGGCGATCCCCGTGCCGATCAGATTGACCGTGGTGATGTAACCGGCCACCAGCAGCAGGAACACCATCGCGATCAACTCGTCCTCGCTCAGCCGCTGTTCCGCGTCGCGGGCGGCGACCAGGTCGCTGAGCAGATCGTCGCCGGGGTGCGCCCGCTTCGCGTGGACGAGCCCGGTCAGGTACGCGCGCATGTGCTGCCACGCCTCGTTCACCACGGCGGGGTCGGGCGGCTCCGTACCACGCCTGAGCATCCGGTCGGTCCAGCCCTGGAAGTCGTGCCGCTCGTCCACCGGAACCCCGAGCAGCTCGCCGATCACCGTGACGGGGAGCGGAAGCGCGAAGTCCGCCACCAGGTCGGCGCGGCCGGCCGGGACGACCGCGTCCAGCAGATCGTCGGCGACGGCCTGGATCCGCGGCCGCATCTGCGCCACGCGGCGGGCGGTGAACGCCTTGGAGACCAGGCGGCGCAGTCGGGTGTGGTCGGGCGGGTCGCTGCGGAGCATGTTGCTCAGCATCGAATCGCTTTCCGTGTCCGGCAGTTGTGCCAGGAGCCGACCGTCCGAGGCATCGCGTACGTCGCTGCTGAGTCGGGAGTCGGACAGGGCCGCGAGTCCGTCCTCGTAGCGGGTGACGAGCCAAGCCTCCAGGCCGCCCGCGGCGACGACGCGGCGCACGGGGCCGTCCTCGCGCAATTGCCGGTACAGCGGGAACGGATCCGCCAGGAAGGCCGGGTCGCCGTACGGCAGGAGGGTCGGCCGCTGCTCACCCGTGTGCTCACTCATGACGCCTCCCGAGTGGGTCGTCCGTGCTTCGGTCTCCGGTGAGGTGGAGCGGGGTGGGTCGAGCTCAGCGGAGCGATTCCTTCGGGGGACGCTCGCGCAGGGCCCCGTAGGCGAGGAAATAGGCGGGCAGCCGGTTCAGCCGGCGCGAGTCGGTGAGCAGCTCGGTCAGCCGCTTCGCACGCTCGGGATCTCCGAACGCGGCACGGCCGGCCAGCAGCGGCCCGATGACCTTGGCGTGCGCGAGGCGCTGGAGCCCCTGCGTCGCCACGGTGGTGGGCAGCCGCCGGCACTGCACCCGGCGTACGTCCCGGAGCCCCACGGTGCCCTCGCGCAACGGGCCCACCAAGTGACGGGCCGCCGCCACCGCGTCCTGCACGGCGAGGTTGATGCCGATGCCGAACACCGGCGACATGGCATGCGCGGCGTCCCCGATGCACAGCAGCCCCGGGCGGTGCCAGCGGCGCAGCCGGTCGAGCCGGACGTCCAACAGTTTGACCTCGTCCCAGGATGTGACGGCATCGGCCCGGTCGGCCAACCAGGGCACCGCCTCCGTGAACTGCCCCATGAACGCCTCCAGGCCCTCGGCGCGGCGCCCGACGTCGGAACCCTTGGGGATGAGCGCGGCGCACTGCCAGTAGTCGCCGCGGTCGATCAGGGCGACGAACAGCCTGTCCCCGATGCCGCCGACGAGCCCGCTGGGGTCCCCCTCACGCCGCGGCACCCGGAACCACCAGGCGTCCATGGGGCACGGGAACTCCTCCAGCCCGAGCTCGGGCAGCGCCCTGGCCAGCGAGCCGCGCCCGTCGCAGGCCACGGTCAACGAGGCCCGCAGCTCGCCGGTGTCGCCGTCCGCGGTCCGGTAGCGCACGCCCGTGACCCGTCCGCGCTCGACGAGGAAGGACGTCGCCTCGGTGTTCATGCGCAGACGGAAGGAGGGCTCGCGGCGCGCTTCGTCGGCGAGCAGGTCCAGCAGGTCCCACTGCGGCACCATCGCGATGTAGTTGTACTTCCCCCGCAGCGCCCCGATGTCCCCGACCGTGACGAGGGACCGGTCAGGCCCGATGGGCAGTTGCACCGAGCTGACCCGTCGCTGCGGCAGCCGGGCGAAGCGCTCGGCCAGGCCGATGTCGTCCAGCAGCGACAGGGTGGACGGGTGCACGGTGTCGCCGCGGAAGTCGCGCAGGAAGTCGCCGTGCTTCTCCAACACGGTCACCTCCACCCCGGCCCGGGCCAGCAACAGGGCCAGCACCATCCCGGCGGGCCCGCCGCCCACCACACAGCAGGTGGTCCGTTCCACGCGCCCCACTCCCTTCGCCGACTCGGGTGCCCCGGACGACGTATACCGCACCCGCGGCGCGGGCGGCGGCGACACGGGGCAGCCATCCGGGTTCCGTACGACGCTCCCGCCGACCGCGTACCCGGCCTAGGGGGTGTCTTGCCGATCAGGGCGGGCTCGCGGCGCCCGGCACCGCGCCTCGCCGCGTTGTCCTCGGTCGGCGACGCTCCGCGTCGCCTCCCTCGTCCGCCTTGCGATACACGGCACCGACCACCGCTCCCTGTTCCGCCCCGATCGACAAGACACCCCCTAGGCCGTGATCCAGTAGCGCCGGACGGGACCGTGTTCGGTGTCCCGGATGCCTTCCAGGAGGCCGCCGTGTCGCTCGATCGTCCTCACCGAGGCGAGGTTGTCGACCGCGCAGACCATCAGCACCCGGTCCAGGCCGAGGGCCCACGCCTCGGTCAGCATCCGGCCCAGGGCCCAGGTGGCCAGCCCGCGCCGACGCGAGGACGGCCGGATCCCGTAGCCGATGTGGCCGAACTGCGGCACCTGATCGTCGAGCCCGTGCCGCAGCGCGATCCCGCCGAGCACCCGGTCGCCCTCGACGATCCATCGGTAGGTGCAACCCCGGCCGGTCCCGGCCGCTTTCGGACCGTCGGCCAGCCGCGCGACCCACGTCGCGAACCCGGTCGGGGAGTCGACCTCGTCGGCCGGCTCCAGCCCGAATCCGTCCTCGTGGAGGCCCGGGCCCCACTCGTCATGGGCCTCCAGCCAGGCGGAGCGCAGGTGGGTGGTGGGCGCGACCAGTTCAGGCATACGGCGACGATACCGATCCGGTGCATCGGGCTCGCACCCGAGTGTCCCCGCCCCCGTACAGGTCGGGGAGATGTGGTGAAGAGGCCCGGTGAATGGGGTGGTTACCGCCCCGGCCTGCGTCCGGGCGGGGACGATGAGGGGACGAACGGTACGAAGAGGAGGCTCCGTATGAGGGCACGTCACTTACGCACCCTGTCCGTCGCCGGCGCGGTCGCGCTGGTCTCGCTCGTCTCCACCACACCCGCTCAGGCCCTGCCCGCCTGCCCCGCCAAGGCGATCTGTCTGTGGCGGTACCAGGACGGCACCGGGGAGCTCTATGTCTGGCGGGGCGGCTACGTGAACCTTCCCAGCAGGTTCGTGGACCACGTGGGGTCCTTCCGGGCCAACCGGAGCGGGGCCTTCATCGACTGGGCGACCGGCAAGGACTGCCGGCCGGTCCGCGTCGGCGACTACGCGAGCAACTACAGCGGCCGCTTCGGCTCGAAGATCGACGCCGTGGGCGACACCTGCTGACCCCGGATATCGTCAGGTGGGGGCCGGGCTCAGTAGCGCAGGGCCGTGCCGGTCTGCGCCGTCACCGTGCCCGACAGTTTGTGCGTACTACGGGCCGTTCCCTGCCCGGTGCCCTTCCCGGCGACGTCCGTGATCGTCACGACCACGGTGTCGACGAGGTTGCCGCTCTCGTCCTTGAACTCCACCTGCACCGCGAAGGACTTCGTCGCGTCATCGGTGTTCCGGGCCGTCACGGGGACTGTCGTGTACCCGTCTCCGTCGGTGGCCACCGCACCCAAGGACACCTGGTCCTTGGCATCGACCCCGTTCTTCACCTCGGCGAGCTTGCCCTTCGCCACGGCGGCGGCCGACTCGGCGGCCTTCCCGGCCTCGGCGGCGGCCGACGAGACCGCCTCACCCGCCGACTTCACCGCCGACGCGGCGCTCGACACGGCCTCGGACGGGGTGCCGTCACCGTCGGAACAGCCCGCGGCGCCGAACGCCACCACCGACAGCACCACCGCACCTGCCGCACCACGCATCCACGCGACCGCCGTCACCATGCCTCCATGGGTGTTCCGGTTCCGGACCTTGGGACCTCCCAGTCAAAGGCCCGGCGGCCCGGATGCCCACTGGTCCGGGCATCCGGGTGAGTGCCTACGGCGGCCGGGGACCTCAAGGGCGTCCGGCGGCGAGACGGTGTTCGTGGACCCGCAGCTGGAGAGCGGCGAGGTCCAGCAGGGGAGTGGCCACGCCCAGCGCGCGGGCGCGCAGGGTGAGGTCGGTCAGGACGTGGTCGGCCTCCGTCGGCGCTCCGGCGACGAGGTCGCGGTACAGGGACGGGGTGAGCGGGGAGCCGGGGGTCGTGACGGTCGAGGTGGTGAAGGCGAGCTCCGCATCCGTCACCGGGTGGCCCGCGGCCCGGGCCACCGCCGTGGTCTCCGAGATCAGCGCCGCGGCCAGGTCCGACCCGCCCGGAACGGCGTTCACCTCGCCGACCGTGCCGCGCATCAGACAGGTCAGGGCGACGAGCGTCGAGATGAAGACCCACTTGTGCCACATGGCCGCGACGATGTCCTGCGTCGCCGGCGAATCGATGCCGGCCTCGGCCAGTACGCCGCGGATCGAGTCCACCCGGGCCGACGGTCGTGCGTCGAGCTCGCCGGTCAGGATGACCGCGGGCGGAGCCATGCGGAGGATGTCGCCGTCCTCGTTCAAGGTGGTGACCACCTTCGCGACACCGCCGAGGACCGCTCCGGCCCCGAGGCGCGCGACGAGCGCGTCGAGGTGGGCGACCCCGTTGAGCAGGGGAACGACGGCGGTGTCCGGGCCGACGGCGGGTTCGATGTCCGCCAGGGCCGTCCGCAGGGCGGTCGCCTTCACCGAGAGGAGTACGAGGTCGTACGGTCCGCCCACGGCGCCGGCCGTCACCAGACGCGGTGTGAGGTCGAGCTCCTCCCCTTGGCCGACCACGCGCAGGCCGCGGGCCTCCAGGGCCTTCGCGCGGGCCGGTCGCACCAGGAAGGAGACGTCCTGACCCGCTGTCGCGAGCCGCGCGCCGAAGAAGCCGCCGACGGCGCCGGCGCCGACCGTGAGGATCCTCATGAAGGGGTGCCTTTCGTGGGAGGGAAGGGGAGCGGTCCGGTCAGGTCCGGCCCGCACCGAGCGGGCTGTCGTCGGCCGGAGTCCGGGCCGAGCGCGGCGTGTACCGGGAGACCGCCACACCGGCCAGGCAGAGCGCCCCGCCGAGGAGGGTCAGCCACGCCGGTACCTCGCCCAGGAGGGCCCAGCTCAGCAGCACGACGATGGCCGGGACGGCGTACGTGGTCGCGCCCAGCTTTCCGGCGGGCATGCGCGCCAGGGCGTAGGTCCAGGTGGTGAACGCGAGGGCGGTCGGGACCACACCCAGGTAGACCATGTTCAAGGTCGCGGACATCGGTGCCTCGGGCAGTTCCGCGAACAGTTGGCCCGAGAAGGGCAGGCAGGCCACGGTTCCCGTGAGGCAGGCGAAGGTGGTGACCTGCAGGGGAGTGCCGTAGGAGAGCGCGGGCTTCTGGGCGATGACGCCGGTCGCGTACGCCACCGCCGCGAGCAGGCAGAGTACGACGCCGAGCACCGAGGTGGAGCCGCCGTCCCCGGACGACATGGACAGGCCCACGACCACCGCTCCGGCGAAGGAGACGGCCATGCCGACCAGGAGACGCGGGGGCAGTGCCTCGCCGAGGAGGCGGGCCGCGAGGAGCGCCATGAGGATCGGCCCGGTGTTCACGAGCAGCGACGCGGTGCCCGCGTCGACCAGCCGCTCACCCCAGTTCAGGACGATCGTGTAGCCGCAGAACCACACGACACCGGACACCAGGATCCCGCGCCAGGCCTCGCGGGGCGGCAGGCCCTGCCGACTGATCAGGAGCAGCACCACGAGGACCAGGGAGGCCGCCAGCAGTCGGCCGAGGGCCAGGGCGCCGGGCGAGTACGCGGCTCCCGCGCTGCGGATGGAGACGAAGGCGGAGGCCCAGGCGAACACCGTGAAGGTGACGGCGCCGACGGTGAGGACGCCGGGCGGGATCGAACTCGAGCGGAACGTCATGAGCCCACCCTACGACCGCAACATTTCGGTGTCGACCGAATTGATGCGTCTTCCTGTCCGGAGCCGCACCTCAGCTCCACGCCTCCGGTGTCAGCCCCAGCAGTTCACCGAAGGCCCGCTCCCCGGCGTCGGTCACCTCCAGGGCCCGCCCGCCACCCGTCGGGCGCACCACCCACTCCTCCGCGGTCGCCCGCGCGCACAGCCGCGCCCCGGCGAGGCCGCCCAGGTGGCGGCGCCGCTCGGTCCAGTCCAGGCAGGAGCTCGCCAGCCGCCTGCGCCCCTCTCCGGCCAGGCTGATGCCGGCGTCGGCGCACCAGACCCGGCCGGCCTCCGTCAGCTCGAACACGTCGTCCGTGCGCAGCAGTCCGCGCCGCTCCATCGCGTCGGTCACCGCCATGCCGAGCCGCCCGGCGAAGTGGTCGTAGCAGGTCCGGGCGCGGGCCAGCGGGTCCGGCGCGGCGACCACGGGCACGGCGTGCGCCGCGTCCCGGTCCGGAACGGCGTGCGAGGCGAGCTCGTCGAGCAGGCGGGCCGTCGCTCCGTCGGCGATGCGCACATAGCTGTGGCGGCCCTGTCGCTCGGTCACGCAGATGCCCACGTCGAGCAGCCGGGTCAGGTGGCCGCTGATGGTGGAGGGTGCCACCGAGGTGATGCGGGCCAGCTCGCCCGCGGTCCAGGCACGCCCCTCCAGGAGCGTCATGCAGATCGCCGCCCGTGTCTCGTCGGCCAGGGCGGCGGCGAAGGCGGCCAGCAGTGCCGCGGGAGCCGCTCCGCCCACGGGGGCCGCTCCACCCGCGGGCGTCGAACCGGGATGCGTTGCGTTCATACGTCCAGGATGCCCCATGATTTCGGTAAACAGCGAACGATCTGTGCGCGATGAGGTCCCCTGTCGCGACCGGGGGTCCGCCCGCCACACTGAGGGCTGCGGGGCAGAACGCCCCCGTCACGAGGAGGTGGTGGGGTGTTGTCGTCGGGTGATCCCACGGAGCGGCCGTCCCCGGTCGTACGGCCCGAGGTGTGGGAGACGTACGGGCCGGCCGATCTCAGCGCCGTTCCGGTCTTCGCCGGAGGGTTCATCAACTTCGGCTACTGGAAGGCGGTCGACCTCGGGCAGCCGCTGTCGCAGGACGACCGGATCCGCAGCGAGCGGGACCTCTACCGGCACGTGCTCGACGCCGTGGCCCCCGAAGGCGGCAGGGCCGTCGAGGTCGGCTGCGGTCTCGGTCTCGGGTGCGCGCTCGCGCTGGAGGAGTACGGGCCCACGGCCGTCACCGGGGTGGACATCCATCCCCAGCAGCTCCGACGGGCCCGCGAAGCCAACTCCCCGCTCCTCGCGGCCCAGCCGCACCGGCTGACCTTCGCGCTCGGGGCCGCGGAGGAGCTGCCGTTGGGCGACGCGGAGTTCGACTGCCTCTACAGCGTCGAGGCGGCGCAGCACTTCCCGGACCTGACCGCCTTCGCGCGGGAGGCGGCGAGAGTGTTGGGCCCGGGTGGTCGGGCGGCGGTCACCAGCTTCTTCACCGTGGAGGGTGCGCCCGAGCCCGCGAAGCGGCTCGCGGGGCTGCTCGACTCCTTCGCCAGCGGGCTGGACATCGCGCGGCCGGTGTCCCGGCTCACCGATGCGCTCACCGAAGCGGGCTTCGCCGACGTCGAGGTCACCTCGATCGGTCCGCAGGTCTGGCCGGGCTGGGACCGCTGGCTCGCCCGCCTCTGGGCGCCGGGCACCTGGCCCCGGAACTTCCTTGCCGCCTGGGAGCAACAGATCCTGGACTACTACCTGGTGACGGCCACCCACCCGTAGGCCGCCGCTGTCAGTGGCTCCGCCTAGTCTTCAGGCATGTCAGTGAACATCGATCTTGCCTTCACCGTCACCGGCGTCGCCGACGAGCCGCAGGCCTGGGCGATCGTCCGCGCCCTGCAGGAGCTGATGCACGAGGAGGACATAGCCGCCCAGGTCACCATAGGCGTGGCGGTGGACGACGACGGCTCGTACTTCGTTTCCGGGGACTCCGACTTCCCGCTCGGCATCTCGCGCTTCTACCTGTGGCAACCGCACTTCGAGGGGGTCTTCGCCGTGACGGTGGCCGCGGTGGCGGCCGGAGCCGTGCCGGAGATCCGCTGGGGTTACCCGGACGAGGAGTACTGACCGCTCCGCCGTCAGCCCGGCAGGGGCGGCGGGGGAGCGGGGGGTAGCGCCCAGCGGATCGCCCGGGTGACGGCGTGGCCGCCGGCGCGGGCGACCGGGGGCGGCATCCGGGCGACCGCGGGCGCGTCCTCGGCCACGGCCGACCTCGCCCAGGGCGGAAGCAGCTCCACGGCCGCCGCCGCCAGCAGTGCGTACGGCAACCGGGCGGCCCCCGGCAGCGGGGGCTCGCTCAGCAGGAACCGGGCGGTGTCCCGGGAGGCCGCCGTCGGCCGGAGGCCGGGCCGGTACCGGGCCATCCGCAGGGCCAGCTCGCGCACGTTCTCCGGCGGCCGGTCCGCCCCCAGCGCGCGGGCCACGCGCGCCGTGTCGGCCAGGTATGCGTCACAGCCCGCGGAGTCCAACGGGCGCCTGCCGTATTGCTGATGGGCCCGCAGGAAGCAGTCCGCCTCGGCGAGGTGCACCCAGGTCAGCAGCTCCGGATCATCGGCCCGGTACGGGACTCCGTCGGCCGTCCGCCCCCGGACACGCGCGTGCACCTCCCGTACGAGGGCCACCGCCGCCTCGGCGTCGGCACTGGTACCGAACGTGGTGACGGCGAGGAAGGTGCTGGTGCGGTTCAGCCGCCCCCACGGGTCGCCCCGATACCCCGAATGGGCGGCCACGGCGGCCATGGCGAGGGGGTGCAAGGACTGCAGCAACAAGGCGGCCAGCCCGCCGACGAACATCGAGGCGTCGCCGTGCACCCGGCGCACCGGCCGGTCCGGGGCGAACCATCGAGGTCCGGGCGTCGTGTGGATCCGCGCCCGGTTCCGGGGTCCGTCCGGCCCGGCGACGCGCAGGAAGACCGCGTCCCCGGCTTGCCGCCTGATCCGCTGGACCGTCGTGGCCCTCGCCTTGGCCATGAGCCCAGTATGGGCCGGTTCCGGCCGTGGATCACAGCCAGCGTGGCGGGATGATGCCGTAGTAACCGCCGAGCAGCTGACGGTAGTCGGTGCTCTCCAGGTGCTGGTCCCGGATGAACTCCGGTGCGTCCTTGACCTGTTCCCTGGTCAGTCCGACCCGGATCCGCTTCTCCTCCACGTCGATACCGGTGACGGTGCCCGCCGGGAGGAGGACCTCCTTGCCGAAGATCCACGGGCCGGTGTCCACGACCAGATAAGCCGATCCCGCCTCGTCGGAGTGCTTGTCGACCTTTCCGATGGTGCCGTCGGAAGCCTCCACCTTGTAACCGGCCAGGTCCACGTCCGTGATGCGGTCGACGGTGACGTGGTAGGCCCAGACGTTCTCAGACATGAGTGAAACAGCTCCTCCATCGATCCGTGTCGGTCGCGGCGCGCATGCCCCGTGCGGTCGCGGCTACACGTCCGTACCCGGATCCGGGCCTACCACCCTTGAGGGGCGGCCGGAGCATGACCTGATCAGGGTGAACTCCCGCGCCGCTCGGGGGCTCGGGGCTACGCTCCCTGGATGGAACGCGCAGAGGTACTCAAGCGAGTGATCGGCATCCTCACCGACGCCCAGGACATTCGCCGGGCCGCCGAGGCGGGCGAGCTCGACGAGCACGTCGACGCCGGGGAGGGCGGTGCCGGAGCGGAACCCACGGCCGGTGTGGCCACTCTGCTCCTGAACGAGATGCTGCCGTCGATCAGGGTGCCGGCGGACGCCTCGCCCCAGCAGGTGGCCGCCCTCGTGGCGGAGGCGCTCGGGCCCGCCCTGCACACCATGGTCTCGGGCTTCAGCCTGGCGTTCACCAGCCTCGCGATGGTGCACGACGGCGGACGGACGGACATCTCCTCGATCGAGGTCCTCCAGGAGCTCGCCCTGGAGATCGAGTCCGGGACCTACGACGAGGGCGCGTAGCACCTCACCGCCCGGTCCCGGCTCCGCTGCCATCGCCCGTGGGTACGCGGGCGGTCGGGCAGGCCGTCCGCCGTACGGCCTGCCCGAGCCCGTTACTCCGCGTCGTCGTCGCTCGTACGGGTCGTCTTCCGCTCCTGCCGCCGCCTCAGTTCCTCCGGGCTCTTGCCCTCGACCCGCTTGCTGGCCTCGGGGTGCACCGGGTCCGGACCGGGATGATCCTGCGCCTGCTCCGCGCGGCCCTCTCCCGACTTCTCACGCCTGTCCTGCGTACCCTCCATGGCTGCTTCTCCTTCGCGCTCGCGGTTCTCGTCGACAGGAACTGCCCCGGACATCCACCGCCTACCCGCGAACGGCCGGGGTGACCTCCTCCTACGGCCCATCCTCGGCCGATCGGGGCCCGGCGGCCACGCCATGCGTCATCCGGCCCAGCAGCGGGAAGGCGCCCCGCATGCCGGAAACGATCACCAGTCTCGCCACCCGTGTCGCACGCCGCCGCCGTGAGCCGGTCGCCGTCCAAGCCCTGCGTTCCACCGCCGCGGCCGTGATCAGCTATGTCGTCGCGCTCCGCCTGAGCAGCGAGCCACTCCCACTGACCGCGCCATTGACCGCCCTGCTCGTCGTCCAGGTCACCCTGTACTCCACCCTCACCACCAGCATCCGCCGGGTGAACTCGGTGGTCGTCGGCGTCCTGATCGCGATCGGCTTCAGCGCCCTGGTGGGTCTGACCTGGTGGAGCCTCGGGCTGCTGATCCTCGCCTCGCTGGTGGTGGGCCACCTGGTACGCGTCGACGAGTTCGTGCCCGAGGTCGCGATCAGCGCCATGCTCGTCCTCGGCGTCACCCAGGTCACGGACACCGCCTGGGACCGGGTCCTGGAGACGATCATCGGCGCGGTGGTCGGACTGCTGGTCAACCTGCTCCTCGCACCGCCCGTGTGGGTCGGCCCGGCCGGCGAAGCGATCACCGACCTCGCCCGGCGCATGAGCAGGCTGCTCGACCACCTCGGTGAGGAACCCTCCGGACCGGCCAGGGTCGAGCAGGCCGCGGCCCGGCTGCACGAGGCGCGCCGCCTCGACAACGACATCGCCCAGGTCGACGCCGCCCTCCGGCAGGCCGAGGACAGCCTCCGGCTCAATCCGAGGGTCAAGGAAGGGCTGCTCTTCAGGCTGGTGCTGCGGACCGGCCTGGACACCCTGGAGATCTGCGCGGTCGTACTCCGCGTGGCCTGCCGAACGCTGACCGACCTGGCCCGGGCCCGCCCGGACGGGCCGCTCTTCGACGCCCCGACCGCGACCGCGCTGCGGGAGGTGCTCCGCCACACGGCCGTCGCGGTGGAAAGCTTCGCCCAGCTGATCACCGCGCAGGTCAGCGCCAACGCGGAAGAGGCGGAGGCCCGACTCACCGGCGAACTGGCCGTCGCCCGGGCGCACCGCGACCGGCTCGCGGTCCTGTTGCTGGCCGCCGCCCGCCAGGACCCGGCACACTGGCAGCTGAGCGGTGCGCTGCTCACCGAGATCGACCGGGTCCTGGACGAGCTGGGCGTGGACAAGCGCTCCCAGCGCCTGCTGGAGGAACTGGACCAGCACACCCGCACCCGGCGCAGGAGCTGGAAGACGCTGAAGCGGCCGCGGCAGGACGCCGCGTGAGGGAAGGCGGGGCCATGGTGCACGTACTGGGCAGCAGGGTTCTGCTGCGCCCCACCGACCCCGAACGCTCGCGCGCCTTCTACGGCGACACCCTGGGGTTGGCGATCCACCGCGAGTTCGGCACCGGCCCCGAGCGCGGCACGGTCTACTTCCTCGGCGGCGGCTTCCTCGAACTGTCGGGCCGCGCCGAGGAGCCGCCCGCGCCCGGCCTGCGGCTGTGGCTCCAGGTCGAGGACGCGCACGCGGCGTACGAGGAACTACGCGGCCGGAACGCCGAGGTGCTGCGGCCTCCCCTGCGCGAGCCCTGGGGGCTGATCGAGATGTGGATCGCCGACCCCGACGGCGTGCGCATCGCCGTGGTGGAGGTCCCGTCCGACCACCCCCTGCGCTTCCGCCCCTGATCCGAGGCAGGCCCCCGGGAACCGAGGACGTCAGCGGGCGCTGCCCAGGTCACGGTCTGCCTCGGATCCTTCGAGCATCAAGGTGGTCTCCTCGATGCGGCTGAACCGGCCGTCGGGCGCGAACTCGCCGAACAGGTAGACCTCGGTGCGCACCGTCGAACCGTCCGTCTTCGTGACGTGGACGGTGTGCCGGTCGGCGTACTCGAGGCCGTCGTACAGCTCCTCGTGGACCTCGACACGGCCGTGGTCGACGACGGTGCGCAGGTGGCTGATGTGCTCGATGAAGCCGGCCCGGTCCGCCCACTCGCCGTCCGTGCGCTGGCGGTACTCCGGGGCGAAGTGGCGGTCGGCGGCCTCTTGGACGGTGAGGTCGCGGTTGAGGAGCAGGTCGGTGAGGGCGGCCGTGATACCGGTGCGGGTCATGGGAGTGCCTTTCGATACGCCTGGTGGATGTGGATGTGGATGTGAATGTTGATCCGAAACGGATCGCAATGCGTGCGCAGCGCACGCACTTCGAAAACCCTAACAGCTATGCGTGCGCGACGCACGCTATTCTTGTCGTGTGGACAACGAGATCGGGCAAGAGATCGCGGACGCGCTGGGCATCCTGCTCAAGCGCACGACCCGCGCGCACCTGCACCAGCGGCTCACGGAAGGCATGGGCGAAGCCGTCGACGACGTGACCTACCCCGTGCTCAGCGCCCTGGCCCGGACCGGCCCCCGCAGTGCGGCGGACCTGGCCCACGACGTGGGCGTCGACCGCTCCGGCGTGACCCGCCGCGCCTCCCGGCTGGAGACCGCGGGCCTCATCCGCCGCGAACCGGACCCCACCGACCGGCGCGCACACCTCCTCGTCCTGACCGACGAAGGGCGGCTCGTCGTCGCGGAGCTACGCACGCGCCTGGCGGACCACATCACGACGAGCCTGGCCTCCTGGCCCCCGGGTGAGGCCGAGACCTTCGCCCGCCACCTGCGCCGCTTCACGGCCGAAGGCCCCTTCGCCTAGGGGGCGGCGGCCGGCACGCGGCAGCGGGAACGACGGCTCATGGCGCGCTAGTTTGGGGCACCCCGAAGCAGAGGAGAGCCCCGTGGGCAAGGTGGTCATGTACAGCTCGGTGTCGGTGGACGGCTTCGTCGCGGACGAGAACGACCGGCCCGGACCGCTGTTCGACTGGTTGTCCAGCGGTGACGTCCCCTTGGACGAGAGCGGCGCGCTGAAGGTGTCGCAGACGTCCTACGACTACACCCGGCCGTACTGGGACCGGATCGGCGTCACGATCGTCGGCCGCCACGTCTTCGACCTGACGGACGGCTGGGACGGGAAGCCTCCGGGCGGGATCGACCACGTGGTCGTCGTGACGCACCGGCCGGAGCCCGCCGGCTGGGACCCCGAGGCGCCGTTCCACTTCGTCGACGGCGTCGAGGCGGCCATGGCCAAGGCGCAGGAGCTCGCGGGTGACCGCGTGGTCGAGGTCGCCGCCGGCGACGTCGGTGGCCAGGTGCTCGCCGCGGGCCTGGTCGACGAGGTGCGCATGGACGTCGTACCCGTCGTGTTCGGGTCCGGCAAGCGCTACTTCGGGTCGGTCCACGCGCAGCACCTGTTGGAGGATCCCGACGTGGTGCTTCAGGGCGACCGGGTGCTCCACCTGTGCTACCGGGTGCGCCGTTGACCGATCGGAGCGGGTGCGCGCACCTGGTGGCCGCGAGGTCTCCGGTGTCCGGTTCTTCGTGGTCGATGAACCCTTGCCGGAGACCTCGCTCCTGTCCGGCCGGCGCGCGCCGCCGCTCGGCTCACTTCGTGCGCACGGCCTACTGGTCGCGCTCGGGCCAGGTGGGGCCCTGTTCGGTCCAGACGACACCCTTGTTGCGGCAGAGGCAGAAGGGGTGGCCGATGGGGTCGGTGTAGACGCGGAATCCGTAGCCGTCGGGGCCGGTGCAATCCCGCTGCAGGGTCGCCCCGAGGTCCAGGACTCGGCGTTGTTCGGCCTCGAAGTCGTCGACCTCGAAGTCGAGGTGGAACTGCTTGGGATGCTCGCTGTCGGGCCACTGCGGCGCGCGGTAGTCCTCCACCTGGATGAAGGCCAGTTCGATCGCGCCGAACTGGATACCGGCCCAGTGCTCGTTGCTGCTCTTCTTGACCGGGAGCCCCGTCACCTCGGAGTAGAAGGCCGCCAGCTTCATCGTATCCGGGCAATCGATGATGAAATCGGTTAGTCGTAGCACCCCGTGATCTTGCCACAAGATCAAATGAGCCGGGCGGTGAGACGGACCCATGGGGCGGGCCGGGCCCGCCGCTGCGGGAGTAACATCCTGCCCGTGGCGGAACACCAGGACGAGACCGGGGCGGCCTATGACGGGGTCGTCGAACTCTACGCGTCGCTGTTCGCCGATCGGCTGGAGACGCAGCCGTTCGCGCGGGCCATGCTCACCACCTTCGCGGAGTTGGTGCGCGGGACGGGCAACGCGCGCGCGGCCGACGTCGGGTGCGGGCCCGGGCATCTGACAGCCATGCTCCACGACCTGGGCCTGGACGCCTTCGGGATCGACATCTCCCCGGGCATGATCGACCACGCCCGCCGGGCCCGCCCCGTGCTGCGGTTCGACGAGGCGCGGATGGAGGCCCTGCCGGTCGAGGACGGGGCGCTCGGCGGGGTCCTCGCCCACTACTCGATGATCCACACGCCGCCCGGGGAACTGCCCGCGCTGCTCGCCGAGCAGGCGCGCGTCCTGGCCCAAGGGGGCCTGCTGCTGGTCTCGTTCTTCGCGACCGACGGTCCGGAGCCGGTCCGCTTCGACCACAAGGTGACCCCTGCCTACAGCTGGCCGGTGGACCGGTTCGCCGAGCTGCTGGCCGGGGCCGGGCTCACACCGTTCGCCCGGCTGGTTCACGACCCGGCCTCCGAACGGGGCTTCCTCGACGCCCACCTGCTGGCCCGCCTCGCGCCGGCCGCGAGCGGGCCGAGGACATCCGGGTCCGGCTACTCACCCCCTTCTGAGTAGCCGCACCCAGGCGGGGTCGCCCGCCGTCCGCCTAGCCTTCGTTCCATGAGCCTTGTGAAGGAACCGGCCGGTCCGGAGCAGCAGACGCGAGAGGATCCGGTGGCGGAGCCGGAGCACAGGGGCACGGCGGCACTCGCCCTGGGGGCCACCGCCGTGGCGATGCTCGGCTGTCCGTTCCTCCCGGAGCAACTCCCGCCGTGGATCCGCTTCTTCCCGCTCTACCTCGTCCTGCCCGTCGCGATCATGGCCCTCGTCTGCGGTCTCCCCGACCTGTGGGCCATGCGGGGCGACGAGGTGGCGCCCCGCGGCCGCGCGCGGATCGGAGTCGCACTCGGCACGGTGGCCATCCTGGTGCCACTGGCCGCCTGCCTCCTCATGGTTCAGCTCCTGGACTGAAGTGCACCCCCGCCGAGAAGCCCCGTACCGGCCGGTGCCGCCAGCCGTTCCAGCTCCTCCAGGCGCTCGCGCGACTCCTGGTCCAGCGGTACGTACGTCACGAGCCTCGGGCCGGTGCGCGGTCCGAGCCACAGGTTGTTGTGTTCCAGATACAGCATGCCCACGTGCGCGTTGCGGATGTACTTCGACTTCGCGACCTGCCCGCCGACCACCTCGTGGCGGGCCCACACCTCCCGGAACTCCGCCGACGCCTCCTCCAGTCGGGCCAGCAGCGTCTTCCACGCGGGCTCCGCCAGGTGCTCGGCCATCGCCGCCCGGAACCGTGCCGCCATGATCCGGTGGGTGCTCGGCAGATCGACCACCGATTCCTGCCACTCCCGGTCGGTGAAGGCGAGCCACATGCAGTTGCGCTCCTCCGGCCGCTTGCCGTCCAGGTCGCCGAGCAGACGCCCGTAGGTGGCGTTGTAGGCGACGATGTCGTACCGGCTGTTCTGGACACACGCCGGGATGTGACCCAGCTGGTCGACGATGGCCCGCACGGACGGTGTCACGCTGGGGCAGACCGCCGGCTGCACCGGGTCGAGGCTCCCGGCCAGCGAGAACAGGTGCTCCCGCTCGCTCACATCGAGCAGCAGTGCCCGAGCGACCGCGTCCAGCACCTGCCCCGACACCTGGATGTCGCGCGCCTGCTCCAGCCACGTGTACCAGGTCACGCCCACCGACGACAGGTGCGCGACCTCCTCACGACGCAGCCCCGGGGTCCGTCGGCGCGGCCCGCGTACCAGGCCCACCTGCTCGGGAGAGATCCGCTCCCGGCGGGTGCGTAGGAACTCGGCCAGCTCGTGCCGCCGAACATCGCTTCCAGGAGCAACAGTGGTCATGATCCCAGCCTGCCGCACCGTCCATCCTGTTGCCAGGTAGTCCTGATACCTGGATAACGACACTCTGGTACCCGTCTGACAGCCGGGAGATCGTCGGACGGTGACTCAGATCCCTGTACGCAGCAACCCTGTACGCAGCAACTCCGGGCACGGCGACCCCGTGCCCAGCGTTTCCGTCCGCAGCGCCCCCGTCCGCGGTGTCCCCGCGCCCCACCTGAGCGGCCTCGGCCTGTTCACCGTGCTCCTCGGCGCGGCCCTGCCCCTGATCGACTTCTTCATCGTCAACGTCGCGCTGCCGTCCATCGAGCACGACCTCGCCGCCGGCCCCGCCCTCCTGGAACTGGTCGTCGGTGGCTACGGCGTCGCGTACGCCGTCCTGTTGGTCCTCGGCGGGCGCGTCGGCGACAGCCTCGGCCGCCGCCGGCTCTTCCTCGTCGGCATGGCTGCCTTCGGCGTCACCTCGCTCGCCTGCGGCCTCGCCCCGACCGCCTGGGCTCTCGTCGCCGCCCGCGTCGCCCAAGGCGCGGCCGCCGCCCTCATGCTGCCGCAGGTGCTCGCCACCATCCAGGCCACCACCGAGGGCCCGCGTCGGGCCCACGCCATGAGCCTGTACGGGGCCACCGGGGGCCTGTCCATGGTCGCCGGGCAGATCCTCGGCGGCGTCCTGGTCGCCGCGGACCTCGCCGGAACGGGCTGGCGCGCGGTGTTCCTGGTCAACGTCCCCGTGGTGCTGGTCGGGCTGGTCCTGGCGGTGCGCAGCGTCCCGGACACCCGGGCCGGCCGGCCCGCGGCCGTGGACGTGCCCGGCACCCTGCTCCTCGCGCTGTCGCTGATCTCGCTGCTGCTCCCGCTGACCGAGGGGCGCGCCGCCGGCTGGCCGCTGTGGACCTGGATCTCGCTGGGCGTGTTCCCCGTCGCCGCAGCGGCGTTCTACTTCACCGAGCGCCGGGCGGACCGTAAGGGCCACACCCCGCTGGTACCGCCGAGCCTGCTGAGGCTGGAGTCGCTGAGGCGCAGCCTGGCACTCCTGATGCCGTTCTCCGTCGGCTTCGGCGGCTTCATGTTCGTCCTCGCCGTGACCCTCCAACAAGGCCTGGAGATGGGCCCGGTGACGGCGGGCCTGGCGCTGGCGCCGATGGCCGTCGCCTTCTTCGGAGCCTCGCTGGCCGGCCCTCGCCTGATCACCCGCTTCGGCAGCAGGATCGTCACCGCCGGCGGCGTCATCCAGGCGGCCGGGATCGCCCTCCTGCTGGTCACCCTGCGCCAGGGCTGGCCGGACCTCGGCGTGGCCGTACTCGCACCGGGCATCGCCCTGGCGGGACTGGGCCAAGGCTTCCAGATGCCGGTGCTGATGCGCCTGACGCTCTCGGACGTCCCCGCCGACCGGGCCGGGGCGGGCAGCGGCGTCATGATCACCGCCCAGCAGTCCGCCGTGGCGCTCGGCGTCGCCACGCTCGGCAGCCTCTTCCTCGCGCTGGTCCCGACGGCAGGCATGCGCGCGGCCGTGTCGACCACCCTGCTCGTCCAGCTCGGCCTCATCGCGCTGACCGTCCTGCTGAGCCTCCGCCTCCCGCGTATGCGCTGACCGGATCACGCCGGAGAGAAGCGTCAAGCACGAGCACGAGCACGAGCACCGGCGCGGCCGCGCGGTCGCGGGGATACGCCGAGGCGCCCGCGCGCGGCAGGTCGGTCACCGTGATCCATGACCGTGACCTACCGCGCGCGGGCGCCTGGCCCGCCCCCACCGGGGACCGCTGTCGGTTCAGCCCGCGGCGAGGAGCGTGAGCGTGTCGATCACGCGGTTCGAGAAGCCCCACTCGTTGTCGTACCAGGCGACCACCTTGACGTGGCGGCCGTCGACACGGGTGAGCTCCGAGTCGAAGATCGACGAAGCCGGGTTGCCGGTGATGTCGGAGGACACGAGCGGGTCCTCGGAGTACTCCAGCACGCCGGCCAGCGGTCCCTGCGCCGCGGCGCGGTACGCCTCGAGGATCTCCTCGCGCGTCACGTCACGGGCGACGGTGGTGTTGAGTTCGACGATCGAGCCCACCGGGACCGGCACGCGGATCGAGTCGCCCGACAGCTTGCCGTCGAGCTGCGGCAGCACGAGGCCGATCGCCTTCGCGGCGCCGGTCGAGGTCGGAACGATGTTGACACCGGCGGCGCGGGCACGGCGCGGGTCGCGGTGCGGACCGTCCTGCAGGTTCTGCTCCTGCGTGTAGGCGTGCACCGTGGTCATGAAGCCGTGCTCGATGCCGGCGAGCTCGTCCAGGACGGCGGCCAGTGGGGCCAGCGCGTTGGTCGTGCAGGACGCGTTCGAGACGATCACGTGCTCGGCCGGGTCGTAGGCGTCGGTGTTGACACCGAACGCGAGCGTGACGTCGGCGCCGTCGGACGGCGCGCTGACCAGCACCTTGCGCGCACCCGCCTTGATGTGGCCACGGGCGGCCTCGGCCGAGGTGAAGCGGCCGGTCGCCTCCAGGACCAGGTCCACCTCGAGCTCGGCCCACGGCAGCTGCTCCGGCTCGCGCTCGGCGAGCACCGTGATGCGGTGGCCGTCGACGACGAGCACATTCCCCTCGACGGTCACGGGGCGGCCGAGCCGGCCCGACGTGGTGTCGTAGGCGAGCAGCCGAGCGAGGGTCGCGGGCTCCGTCAGGTCGTTGACGGCGACGACCTCGAGGTCGGTGTCGCGCTCGAGGAGCGCGCGCAGCACGTTGCGACCGATGCGGCCGAATCCGTTGATGGCAATGCGAGTCATGAGCGATGTCCCTTTCGTTCGCCATCAGGTTCGCTCGCGGTCACCCTCCGCAACAGCGGCGAGATCGCCATGGTTCGTAAGGATCTCGCCACCGGGAGGGGTGGGTCGGTCATGCGCCCTGGGTGAAGGTGCGCCGGTACTCCGTCGGGGTGGTGCCGAGGATGCGGTGGAAGTGCAGCCGCAGATTGGCGCCGGTGCCGAGGCCGACATCGTCGGCGATCTGCTCGACACTGCGCTCCGAGCGCTCCAGCAGTTCACGGGCCACGTCGATCCGGGCTCGCATGACCCACTGCATCGGCGTGTACCCGGTGTCCTCGGCGAAGCGCCGCGAGAAGGTCCGGGGCGAGACCCCCGCCTGCTGGGCCAGTGCCTCCAAGGTCAGTGCTTCGCCCAGGTGGTGCAGCGCCCACTCGCGGGTGGCGGCGAACCGCTCGCCGAGCGGCTCGGGCACGCTGCGCGGCACGTACTGCGCCTGGCCGCCGCTGCGGTAGGGGGCCGCGACCAGACGGCGGGCCGCGTGGTTCGAGGCGGACACGCCGAGGTCGCGGCGCAGGATGTGCAGACACAGGTCGATGCCCGAGGCGGCGCCGGCGGAGGTGAGAACGCTGCCTTCGTCGACGAACAGGACGTTCTCGTCGAGGTGGATGAGGGGATGTTTGGCGGCGAGGGCTCGCGCGTAGTGCCAGTGGGTCGTCGCGCGCTTGCCGTCGAGCAGACCGGTGGCGGCGAGCGCGAACGCGCCCGTCGAGATGGCGGCGAGCCGCGCGCCCCGGTCGTGGGCGGCGATCAGCGCGTCGATGACGGCCCGCGGCGGATCCTCGCGGTCGGGGTGGCGGTAGCCGGGCACGAAGACGATGTCGGCCCACGCGAGCGCGTCGAGCCCGTGGGTGACGTGGTACGAGAGCCCGTCGCCGCCGGTCACGAGCCCAGGAGCCGCGCCGCACACGCGCACCTCGTACGGCATGCTCGCGCGGGTCGTGAACACCTGCGCGGGGATACCGACGTCGAGGGGCTTGGCGCCTTCGAGGACGAGGACGGCTACACGGTGGAGACGGGAGGGCGGCACGGGGTTCAGGGTACGGCGGGGAAGAGGACGCCCTCTGCCCGGCCGCTCCGCCTGCTCGGGGAGCGCCTGGCCTTCCGACCATGACGGAGCCGGTTCATCGTGACAGTGCACGCGTCGAGTCGGCCACGACAGGAGCGGTGCGGCCCGGCACGGGATGGCGGGTGGAATGGGCCACCGGAGGCCCGATCGACGGAGCCACGGGGGCGGTGCCCGGCCATGCGGACTTCGTGCGATCGGTCACGAAGGCGACGGTCGAGGGCCGCCCGGTCGCCGTCACCGGCGACCGGGACGGCCGCGTTCAGGTGGGGGACGTGGACACGCGTACGGAAGTGGTGGGACGGGGGCGACCGACCTCGTACACGGGTCCGGTGTGGGCCCTCGCCGCGGCCGTCGTGGTACAGGCGCCCGAGCCCCCCTGATCACCCGGCGGACTCAGAGTCGCTTGGCGATGAGGTCCAGGTCCCCCCGGGTGAACCCCGGACCGTCGGCGCCGTCCGGGGCGAAGGACTCGATGACCGCTCGGACGACCGGCGCCGTGTCCGTACCGGCCACATCGGTGAACTGCACGTTGTAGAAGACGAGCCGGCCGTCGACGTCCTCGTTGGAGATCTCCAGGACCTCGTCGAGCCAGTCGGTCGCCTTGGCCACGTTGCCCAGTTCGCGCTCCAGTTCCCGCAGACAGCTACGGCCGATTCCCGGCAGCAGCGTCACCGTGAGCGCCGTGGCGTCGGCGAAGGTGCGTACGTCCGGCCAGAAGGTGTTGATGGGCCGGGGTCGGGACGCGTCCGTGAAGTCGAAGAAGGTCAGGGTGTGGCGCACGCACACGTGGTGCACGTTCTCCTCGGCCGCCGTCAGCGTCAGGGTCACCTGCCGCCCGCTCACGTCGGCGCGGACCGTGGCGGTCGCGGCCAAGGCCGCGGAGTCCGCGTACGCCGCGATCGACGGCGCGTTCACACGGGCCTCCGTGAAGAGGCGTAGTCCCTGGTCGCCCGTCGGGAACGGGGTCATCCCCTTGCGCAGGTTCTGCTTGGTCCTGGCGTCGTACACCCACTGCTCGCGCAGAGGCGGGTACAGCACCTCCTTGTCGCGGTCGACCCGCTCGGCGGCGAGGTGCGCGGTCTGCAGGTGCCGGTGCAGGGTGGTCCAGAGCGCGGCGTCGTACACGCCCCGTCCGTTGTCCGCCTCCGCGGCGTGCAGCCACGCCGTCTCCAGGTCCTTGAGCGCGAGCGACACGGCGTCCATCCGGCGCGTGCCCGGCCCGCCCGGGATCGGCTCGGTGTCGGGGTCGAAGTTCATGCCCGGGTCGTTGGCCGGGCTCTGCGGGCCCAGGGACACCATCAGCGGCAGGTTCCACAGCAGGCGGTGCGGGTTGGGGCTGCCACCGGGACCGGCCATCGCCACGGCCTCGGCGACCCGCTCACCGGCCACCGACCAGCACAGACTCCAGAACGCCCGCGCCGCCCCCTGGAGCTTCGGGTTCTGCGCGTTCCAGGCGGGGGTGAGTTGCTCGGCGATCGAGCTGAGTCGCTCCTTGGAGATCTTGTGGTGCAGTGCCCCGGATTTCCACTCGGTCGGTAAGGCGTAGACCGCCTTGCCGTCGTTCAGCGGCTTGACTGCCCACTTGGTCTTGTCCGGGACCTCGCGGCCACTGCTCGGTGGTGGCGCCGGCCTGCCGGCCACCGGAGACGTCGTCATGGCACTCCCTTCGCGGCCCACCGAGCGCGGGCCGCGCCCATCTTCGAGTCCTCGGGGAGGGGGCGTCCACCGGTTCCGGCGCATTGGGAAGGGTGGGACGAGAGGCACCGCGAGAGCCGCCCCACCCACCCCGCGAACCCCATCCGCCCCAGCGCGCCGGCCCCGCCCGGTGCCCACGCGCCGCCCCGGAAAACGGCGCGCCCCCACCGACCGCGGCCCGTTACGATCGGGCCCTCACCCGATCACGGCGGTACCACGGAGGCACCGATGACACCGGCCCCTTCGCGGACACCCGACCACCCCGAACTGCTGGAGCGCGGACACCCGTTCCGCCAGTGGAAGACCTGGCGCATACCCGGCACCGAGCTGACCCTCACCGGGTACTCACGCGCCAACGACAAGACGTTCTTCCACATCCCCGAACTGCGCTGCGCGCTCGACGCCGGGCTGGTGGAAGGCCGTCAGCCGGAGACCGTCTTCCTCACCCACACCCACCACGACCATTCCAAGGACCTCGACCACCTTGCGGCCAGGCCCGACGGAGTCGACATCCACCTGCCCGCCGCGGCAGTGCCGTACGTGGAGACCTTTCTGCGGGCCTCCGCCGAACTGAACCACGGCACCGCCTACGATCCGGCCCTCGCCGCGGGCTGCCGCCTCCACGGGGTACGCGGCGGCGACGAGTTCACCTTCGGACGCCGCGGCCACCACGTACGGGTGGTGGAGTGCGTCCACAAGGTGCCGTGCGTGGGATACGCGTTCTCCGAACGGCGCAAGGCGCTGCTGCCCGAGTACGAGGAACTGCGGCGCACCCTCGCCGAACAGGGCCGGGGCGCGGAGTTCGGCCGCGTCCTGGCGCAGCGCCGCAAGGAGGGGACCGAGGTCGAACGCGAGGTGCGCAAGCCGCTGTTCGCCTTCCTCGGCGACACCCATGTGAGCGTCTTCGAGGACAACCCGTGGCTCTTCGCGTACCCGGTGATCATCACCGAGTGCACCTACCTCGACGACGCCGAGCTGGAGCGGGCCGACCGGGTCGGACACACCGTGTGGAGCCGGCTCAAGCCCGTCGTCGAGGCGCACCCGGACACGCTCTTCGTCCTCACCCACTTCAGCCTGCGCCACTCGGACCGGGACGTCCTGGACTTCTTCCGCGACGAGCGGCCCGACAACGTACTGCTGTGGGCGCACCCGGACAGCAAACTGCCCGAGCAGCACCAGCACGGCTGACGTCCCCGGACCGTCGCACCAGGAGCCCAGGGCCCCGGGGCAGCTGGATCAGGCCTCCGCCAGTGCGTCCCGCAACCGGCGTGCCTGCTTGAGCAGTTGGGACGACCCGGGGCGCTGGGCGAGCGCCGTCACCTCGGGCAGCTCGCCACGCGCTCCCGACAACCGGGCGGCGTCCGCGGCGACGGCCAGCAGCGCCCCGTGCAGCTGAGGCCGGGTACGGGCCAGCAGGCCGGGCAGAGCGGTGGCCAGGACCGCCCAGACCGCCGCGGCGCCTTCCGGTACCGGTACGGCGACGGCCGCCCGGAGCGACTCCGTCAGCAGGGGCACCCGCAGCGTGCCCAGCTCCACGAGCGCGGTCAGCTCCCGCCCCAGCAGCTCGCCGTCCAGCCGCCCCCGCGAGGCCAGTACCACCAGCGCGCGCACGGCGGCCTCCCGGTCGGGCTCGGGGACGGAGGCGAGCCCGTAGGCGACGGCCAGATGCACGGCGGGCCCGGCCGGGCCGTCCGTCGAGGCGAGCGCCTCCAGGAACGCGGGGGAGCCGCTGCCGTCCTGGTCGGCAGCCGACGCGACACCGGTCAGCAGCCGGGCCGCGGCGATCTCCGGATGCCAGGGCAGGGTCGCCACCGTGTGGGCGTCCCGGTAGTCCGGCAAGGACCAGTGCGGACAGGAGATGAGCGGCTCGAACACCCGGAACAGTGACCAGAACTGCCGGGGGAACGCGCCGCGGCCCTCGATGGCCTCGTGCCCCACCAGGATCCGGCGGCCGATGCGGGCTCCCCGGCGTTTGCTGGGACGCTCGGCCTCTCCCGCTTCGCGCTCCCGCTGCCAGGCCGGGTGGGGCAGCCCACCCTGCCGCAGCCAGGCGGCCAGCCGGATCCCCTCCGCCGACTCCAACTTCTCTGCGGCACGTACCACTTCGGGGTCCATCGGGCCGCCGCAGCGCAGCAGAGCCTGCCCCAGGTCCGCCGGTCCGGGCCGGATGCCGAGCCGCTCGTACTCCGCGAGGCGCTCGACCAGTTCGTACGGTTGCACCGCACCGGTCGGCCCGCTCGGTACGGAGAGCAGGAACGGCACGTGATCACCGGCCCGCAACCGTGCCGCGACCTCGCCCGAGCGCGAGCCCGCTATGTAGCCCAGTGCCACGTGCTGGCACAGTTCGAGCCAGCCGGCCCCGGACTTCTCCCAGGACTCCTCCGCCCGCACGGGACCGACCGCTTCGCCGACGATCACCGCCAGGCACCGCACCTGTGCGTGCGGCTTGACCTTGAACGCGTGCGGGACGGCCCCGAGCGCGGCGGTCAGCGCCTCCCTGTCCCGGAAGCTGTGGCTCACCACCGCGTTGAGCAGACGCTCGAACACCACCACGCCCGGGTCGTGACGACCCGCCAGCACGGCCCGGACCTCGTCGGCGAGCGCACCGAGTGACGGTACGGCGAATTCCCCCTCGATCATGTGACGCAGGCTAGCTCCTGCCACTGACAGCGCCGCCGCAGGGTGCGTGGTGTCAGAGCGGATCGCCGAGGGGCCCGTACTCCGCCTCCAGGTTCCTGGCCCAGTGCGCGGCGAAGTCGGGCCGGCTGCCGTCGGCGTCCGTGAACCCGTACTCCTTGTAGAGGTCCCAGGTGGCCAGCGCCCGGCCGGTCCTGGCGATGACGTCCGGGTCGGCCGCCAGGGCCACGACCGCCCGCCCCAGATAGGCGGGAGTCTCCGAGTGCGCGAAGTTCGGGTCCTCGGCGGCGCCGTCACGCCAGGTGGCCTCGGTGACGCCGAAGTGCTCCAGCATCGCCTCCGAGCGCAGGAATCCCGGTGTCAGGGATACGGCCGCGACGCCGTGCGGCCGCAGCTCGGCGGCTTGCGCGACGGCCAGTCGGATCACCGCCGACTTCGCCATGTCGTAGAAGAAGGAGCCGCGGTAGCGGGCGGTGTTGCCGTCGGTGACCTCGACGACCAGGCCGCTCCCGCGGGCGACCATGAGCGGCAGCGCGTACCGGCTGGTGATCACATGGGTCTCCACCGCCCGACGCATCAGGCGCAGGCCTTGGTCCAGATCCTGCTCCCACAGCGGGTGTTCCCAGTCGGTGAGCGCGTCCCCGCCCCATACGGAGTTGACCAGGATGTCGAGCCGGCCCTCCTGCTCCGTCGCGATCCGCGCCACCAGCGCCTGGACCTGCTCCGGGTCGCTGTGGTCGGTGCGGACCGGGATGCCCCGGCCTCCGGCGGCGGTGATCGTCTCGGCCGTCTCCTCGATGGTCTCGGGCCGGTCGAGATCGGAGCGCCGCGTACCGCTGCTGCGGCCGGTCACGTAGACCGTCGCGCCGGCGGCTCCGAGCTCGACGGCGATGCCCCGCCCGCCGCCCCGGGTGCCGCCGGCGACCAGCGCGACCTTTCCGGCGAGCTGTCGTGTCTTCGTCGTCATCTCTGCGCTTCTCCAGATCTTCCTGCGGGTTCAGGCGGTGGGGGCGGGGGTGGCGATGTGGGGGGCCAGCACGGCGTCCAGTTCGTGCCGGACCCGCCGGACGAGGGCGCCCTGCCGGTCGAGCGCCCAGATGAGGCCCGCGCCGGAGGTGACGGCCTGCACGGTCGCGGTGAGGGCCTCGACATCCGTCGTGGCACGGAGCTCGCCCGTGGCAACGGCATCCGTCAGCAGTGTGCCGACCGCCCGGCGCTGGGCCTCGTGTACGGCGAGGGCCCGCTCGTGCAGCTCGGGGTCCGTGAGATCCATGCACAGGAACGCCAGATGATGGGCGAAGGTCTCCGGGGAGACCATCGGAGCCATCCACTCGGCGAGGAGGGCGGCCAGGGCCCCGAGCGCCGAGCCCTGCTCCCCGCGGATCCGCTCGGGCAGTGCGTCCGCGTCCCGCACGGACTGGTCGGCCAGGGCCAGGACCAGACCACGCTTGGAGCCGAACCGCTGCACGAGGGTGCCCGGCACCAGACCGACCTCGCGGGCCACCGCCGCGAGGGTCAACCCGGCCGGCCCCACCCGACCCATCACCTCGGCGGCCGCCCGCAGGATCACCAGGTCTTCCACCCCACGGGGACGTCCGGCCACGCTCACTCCTCTTTAATAAATGCACGTGCATTTATTAAAGCACGCAGGGCGCCGGCCGATCAACGGTCCTGCCCGACGACTCAGGAGCCGAAGCGGTCCTTGACGGGGCGACCCGGGCAGCTCCGGCACTCGAAGAGGTAGATCCCGCCCATGTCACCGAGCATCAGGTCGGCGCTCTCGTACCGGACGCCCTCATCCTCGAAGGGCGTCCAGGCCGCATCGGCCTCGCTGCTCGCCACCGTCAGCAGATGATCCATCGGCTTGCCGCACCCCGAGCAGTCCGGCCATTGCGGGTCCTGGCCCCAGCCGGGGTACCCGCCGAGCTTGGTTCCCGGAGCGGTGGACAGGTGGTACTGGTAGTCCCATCCCGTCTCCGCCTCCACCTGTGCGAAACGCGGCTCCAAAGCGTCCCAGAGGGGGTAGGGCAGGTCCCAGCTCGGGTACTCCGTGATGAGCTCCGGATGGACCACGCACGGTTTCGGCACGTGTCCGTACGGCGTCCCGGCGGGCAGCGGGGGAGCCTCGCGCACCGTCCCGACCGTCCCCGCGGCCCGCCAGTGCACCTCCGGGAGGACCCATCGGCCGTCGTGGGCGCGGGGGCACCAGAGGACCTGCAGCAGATCGCACGCGGGCGGGAACTCCACGACGCCGAGGGCGTCGGCGGCGTACAGCTGGACGATCGGCGCGACAGGCTACGAGGCGGCCTGCACCCCTGGTCCGTGCGGTGCGGTGCGGACGGGCCGGCCTTCCTCGTCCGCACCGCACCGCCGGGGAGGGCGCGCTCCTAGTACAGCTTGTTCACCGCGGTACGCAGGACCTTCTTCCAGGCCTCGACCGGCGGGGCACCCCAGTAGCTCGACCACCTGACCAGCGTGACCGTGTCACCGTCACGGCCCACGCCCCACAGGTAGTTGAAGTGGGGGCGTTCCTGCGCGTTGCCGTCGAAGGTGTACATGCCCTGGAGGGTGGCGCCCTCCTCGACGTCCACGGCTCCGTGGTCGTAGCCCGTCGCGGTGATACCGGGCCGCTGGTTCTCGCGGCGCGGGCAGTCCGCGTAGTTCTGCCGGGCGGCCGCCGCGAACGCGACGGCCTCGCCCTCGGTCGGGAAGACCACCACCTTCTGTTCGGCCGTGGCGGTCTCCGCGGTGGAGAACTCCCGGTGCCAGACGTTCACCTCGGGCGGATGCACCGGCCAGTCCCGCAGGCAGTCGTACGACTGGCCCCACTGCGGCTGGACCGGAGGGGCGTACCACCCGATCCCGTCCCCGAGGCGGATGTCGGAGATGTACAAGGTCCCCGGCCGCGGCCGCCACGGCTCGGCGCTCTCCGCGGGAACCGCTGCCACGACGGCCAACACCGCGGCCCCCGCCACGACCGCCGACCCGCGTCGTACTCGCGTACGTACCCCCATGGCCCTTCCCCCTGTGTCTCGGTGCCCTCGCCCCTACCGGAAGCGGGATCCGTTCCAGCGTGCGACAGCGGCGCCGCCGCCGCGGACCCTCTTCGGAGGCAATGACCTGAATTCCCCTCACACTGTCCGAAAGTGACAAACACCCCCAGGAGGGGGCCATTTCCCCGCTTCCGTGTGAACGGCGACACGGTCCGGCGTACCGTGCGGCAGGTGACCGACGTACCCCGCGAGGACCCGCTGCCGACCGCGCTGCACGCGGTGACGCGCGCGTTCGCCCTGGGCGAGGTGTACGACCGGCGCTACCTCGCCCATGGCCTGATGAACCGGAACTGGCGCGTCGACACGGCGTCCGGCCCGTACGCGGTGAAGGAGATCACCGACGTCCCGCTGCCCGAGGTCCGCAGGAACCTCTCCGTACTCGCGGACCTGGCCGGTGACGGCCTGCCCGTGCCCGCCCCCGTGGCCACCGTGAGCGGAGACCTCGTGGCGGAGTTCGACGGACACGGCCACTGCGTCCTCGCCTGGGTCGACGGCCGGCACGTACCGGGGACCGAACTCACCCTCGACCAGGCCCGCGAACTCGGCGTGCTCCTCGCCCGCCTCCACCAAGCCCTGCGCCGTCATGCCCCCGGCCCGCTCCCGGATCGGCCCCCACGGGCCGAGGCCACCGGCGCGGCCACGGCCGACAGCGCCGCCGAAGCCCTGACGGCCCGGCTTCCCGCCGACCCGATGCCCGGCCTCGACGCCGCCCTGCGCGAGCGGCGCGCCCTGCTGAACCGGTACGCGGACCGGCGACCGGACGGCGAGATCCCGGCCGGGCCCTACGGCTGGACGCACGGCGATTTCCAGTACCGCAACCTGTTGCGCCGGGACGGCGAGGTCGTGGCGATCCTGGACTGGGACCGGCTCGGAGTCCGGCCGTACGGGGAGGAGGTCGCGCGGACCGCGCAGGTCCAGTTCGGCGTCGACGGCGTCTTCGACCTCGACCGCGTCGCCGCGTTCACGGCCGGGTACCGCTCGGTGATCGACCTGCCCGTGGCGGACCTGGCCGACGCGGTGACCCGGCTGTGGTGGAAGCGCCTGACCGACTACTGGCAGCTGGACTTCCTCCTCGCCCGGAAGGACCCCGCCTTCGGGAAGATGTTCCTGGAAGGCGAGGCACTGCTGCACTGGTGGACCGACCGGGCCGATGAGGTCCAGGCGGCCTTCGCCGGCCGATGCCGTTGACTTCGAGCCGGGGAGGGCGTTGCTCGGTCAGGCGTCAGGGTCGACTTCAGGGTGCGTGAACCGCACAGGCTTGCCCAGGGACCGGGCGTAGGCGATTTCGGCTCGGGTGCTGTCTCCGATGTAGTCGCCGACCACGAGCACCTCGTCGGCGAGCCGGATCTTCGCCCGGTGCAGATCGTCGAGTCGCACCTTCAGTGCCGCCGCCTCGACCGGATCGGACCAGAGTGCGTGGGGCGACTTCATGTCACAGCCCGGTTTGACGACGATCCTTCCGGCTTCGGTCTCCCGCAGATCGGCCTCGTTCATCTCGGTCATGAAGCGGGTGGAGCCGCAGATCACGACGATACGCGGGAGGCTCGCCAGCCTCTTCGCGTCGGCGAGCTGCTCCTCGGGGGTGAGCAGTTGCGGGTAGGACACCGGTTCCCCCGACACCACTTCGCCGGTCACGGGCTGCTGACAGTCGGCACAGCGGAAGATGGTCATGCCGTCATTCTGTCGGGCCGCACGGGGCGCTGCGAGGCCGGGACATCAAGGC